>NZ_JBHIRG010000373.1:0-501 GCF_042196965.1 Bartonella sp. AA83SXKL | reverse complement strand
AAATACAGTTAGTATTGTTAATTCGATTCCACTGTATGAGAATTTGTCTGAGCGTGATCGTATGACTGAGGTTAATCTCACATCTTCTTCTGTTACAGTGGAGGGTGAAGGATCTTACGGTATCTATTTTCGAGGAGAAAAGCCAGGGGAGGAATTTGAGAATAGAGGAAAGCTAGAAGAGGAAAAAACGCTACCCAGATTGGAGGCTATTAATTTGAGGCAGACAATGTTTTCTGCTCCAGACAGTGTGGCTCTTTATAGTACCGATAGTACTTATGGTGTTGTTAATTTAATGCAAAGTACCCTTTCAGGGCGTTCATTGTTAAGAGCTGAGAGGGGAGCTTTAGTGAAAATTTTAGCCAGTGCCTCTACCCTTGAAGGGGGTGCTCATGTTGATGATCGTTCTACCGCTGAGCTCTATTTGGGTGCTGGTTCGACATGGATTTTGAAACAAAAGCAAGAGAGGGATTCACGTGAATCTACTGGTACGAATGATTCATC
>NZ_JBHIRG010000372.1:0-503 GCF_042196965.1 Bartonella sp. AA83SXKL | reverse complement strand
ATCAAACAAAAGCTTAACTCTCAAGCGAGCACAAGAACAAACGCATTGGCAATATCGCAGTGTGAAATAATTTTGTTTGGCAGGCAAGTTTTTTACCCTACAGACTATGCACCTACCCCAACACACCACACACCTGCCTTCTCCTCCACGCATCACCTGCCCTCTTCCAAGCACCTCATCTCCAACACGAACAGCAAAACCCAAAGCTTTCCTGCCACACCGACAAATGAAAAAAGCTCTAACCGTTCACAGACAAACACCAAGAATCCCACAAGCTTGCAGATAAATACAAAAAACGCATCCTCTTTCTCAGATCGCACAGCTTCCTCCACACACCACGCGTCTGCTTCAACAGACCACGCTCCCACCCCCACAGACCACACGCTCTCTTCCATGAACTGCATCCTCGAAACGAACAGCAAAACCCAAAGCCTCCCTGCCACACCAGCAAACGAGGAAAGCTCTAACCATTCACAGACAAACACCAAGAATCCCACAAGCTT
>NZ_JBHIRG010000371.1:0-504 GCF_042196965.1 Bartonella sp. AA83SXKL | reverse complement strand
AGGCGATTTAAAGATAAAAGAGTAATATAATACTTTTTGTCTCTTACGCTATTGTAGATTAAAAAATGCGACGTACCATCAAACAAAAATTTTCAAAGCGTTAAGGGTAAAATGAAATCAATCGAATAAACGGAATTCAAGTTTCCAAACTTGTTTTACATATATTGCGCAAGTTTTTTCTCATGTATTGATTGTAGTTTGACAGTAAGTTTTGTACTAAGTAGGAAAATTTGGGATTAGATGGGAATACGTGATGATTCTTTGTTTTTATAACTATTTTTATCATTAAGTGCGTGTCAAAATCCATTTTGACACCTAAAAGGACAAAAAAAGCAAAAAAGAGTTCCATATATACATGGAAATCTCTAAAAGTTGAGTAAAAAATATTTTTTATTAATATGTTATATAAATTATTTAATGTAAAAAGATTTCCACTTTCATTTTAGAGAGGCATTAAGCCGTATTTTGTGTAGTTTCTAGATGTACTCTTTCAGCCTCTATTTG
>NZ_JBHIRG010000370.1:0-504 GCF_042196965.1 Bartonella sp. AA83SXKL | reverse complement strand
AAAAAAACTGTCTAAAGAAGCACTCTTTTTGGCTGCTTCACCTTCAAAGGTTAGTCCTCTTTGAAGGATCACCCCTTCGAGGGGCAGTGTTTCGTCAAAGGACAGAGAGCTTGAAGAAACTATACTGGAACAAAAATATACCCTTGATCCCCTGAAGGGAGTGATGGGGATGAAGGCAGCTTTTGGAACTTTTCTTCAGGGAATCTTTTTAAAAAGAGCCACCTTTTCAAGGCATATGAGACATATTTGGGGTAAGAAAGCCCCTTTTACGCAGACTCCTGAGCCCCTCCTTTTAAGAAGCTTTCTTTTCGAGTTTCTCTTTCTTGAACACCGTTTTTAAAGGTGGAAATCTGACGGATGATCATCCACCGCATAACCTTGCTTAAAAGCTTGCTTAAAAGGCTGCCTCATCTTCGAGGGAAAGCCTCGCTGAAGCATACTTATTGGGGAAAACGCTTATTGGAGCGACCTTCTTCGAGAAATAAATTCTTTAGAAGAAAAGTC
>NZ_JBHIRG010000369.1:0-505 GCF_042196965.1 Bartonella sp. AA83SXKL | reverse complement strand
TCAGGAAGTCTTTCGCTTTGGAATGCTTCGCAAGCCATACGGATAACGCGGATTTCTGCGTGTCCTGTAGGATCATATGCGGCTTTTATAGAGTTCCCAGCACGTACAATAATTGATTGACCGCGGGTGATAACTGCGCCTACAGGGACTTCATCTTTTTTTGCTGCCCATTGTGCTTCTAACAGGGCTATTTCCATGGGAGTTAAAGTCATACTGTTCTTTCTACTTTAAAGTTTAGAGAGCCAAAAGGCTTCTTCTATTCATAGAGAGGTGTGCTGTGAAGTAAATGAGCTCTTTCTTATTTAACAAAGGGGATGTGATTGCTTTTGAAACTATTTAAAACCAACTTGCAAGTAAATGGGTACATTATGCTGCTAAAGGATAGAAAATGATAAACGATTGTGCTACTCCCCTTTTTCAGGATAAGCAGTATGGTGCGTGTGAACAATTTGCTGAACGTACTAGAAGAGATTGGTGTGAAAAGCAAATGAATGAAAACAGTGAA
>NZ_JBHIRG010000368.1:0-505 GCF_042196965.1 Bartonella sp. AA83SXKL | reverse complement strand
GATAATCAAGATCAGTCATCTGCTTATGACAGAAGCATTTACAGACCTCTTGATACATCTCATACCGTTATGAATGATAGCGTTCCTTTTTAAACAGAAGGTGCTTTAATGGATAGTAAAAAGAAGTCTAGGGTTAGTACAGAAGAATCTGAACCCGTTTATATGCTTACAGAGAATGATATAGAGCTGTTAAGAGATTGTATGTCATCTACATCAATGAGTTATTACAGTATAGTGATGGGTGCTTTATTGAGTACACTTTTCATTCTGCTCTTAAAACTTTCTTGGGATCAAAGTCACTTAAAACTTAAGTTAGGTGTTGCTGCTGTAATATGCATTTTAGTGGTTTTATTGTTCTTTTTAAATCGAATTTCATGGTCAAGATCAGAGAGAATTTGGCAAGATATTAAACAGACATCTGAGGACATAAGTGAAAAAAAATAAAAAAAGGGGACGCCCTAAAATAGCAGGGCAGGTAAGAGAACCAAACGGACGTATATCACGT
>NZ_JBHIRG010000367.1:0-509 GCF_042196965.1 Bartonella sp. AA83SXKL | reverse complement strand
AGCTAAAGCTTTCTCTAGAAGAATATGATCGCCATTTAGTTTTCCTTCAACGGTTATATTATTCAATCCTAAATTTGTTTGTGAATCAAAAAAACTACCATTGACTATAGAAAAACTTCCTACCAATTGCGGATTAAGTAATTCACCATTAATCGTTGCATCAACTCTGGTCATGCCTGTTATATGCGCACCACGTTTTGCTAATAATAAATCAACAAAAGCAAGAGGCATTGCCCCTTTAACATTCAATTTGACAGCTGAACCATTAAGAGAAACAGGTCCATTTATGGAGAGATCTAATCCTTTATCTCCGGTCGCTATCATACGCTCAATATGAAAAGTCGATTTTTTGTAAGAACCACGAGCATTCATATTGATCAACAGAGGTCCTTTATGCGTCATAGCAGTTAAGCTTTGACTAGCAAGCTCAAAAGAAGCAGATGGATCCTTCATTGTTCCAGCAATATCGATCCTACCTACCACGGCTCCTCCAAGTGCTTGCCCTTCAA
>NZ_JBHIRG010000366.1:0-509 GCF_042196965.1 Bartonella sp. AA83SXKL | reverse complement strand
TGGGCGAATAAATATTTTAGTCAAGTGATGTATATCCTTAATAGCCAATCCAAAGGGGGGCTTATTGTCGAGGAAGGGGCGTTTAAGGACATCAGGCAGGCTATGCAAGATTGGGCGCGGGCTGATGCGTTGCTAGTTGCTGAAGATGGCGCTCTTGCAGAAGGCAAGATACAACCAAAGCCTGTAGCACAGTTTCCAGAGGGCTTTTTCCAGCTGTTTAATGAAGCTAAGGAAGCAATTAATCAGGTGACGGGTTTATCACCCGAATTCATTGGTACAAGGGAAGTGACACAAGCGGGTATTTTGGAGGCACAACGACGCCAATCCAGTTTAAATCTGCTTGCTTGTCTGTTTGATGGTTTACGTTTGTATCGCAAAAGGCAGGGTAAGATTATTTTGCATCTGATACAGAATTACTTGTCCGATGGTCGTTTGGTACGGATATCTGGTGAGGAGAATGCGCAATATATTCCATTGACGCGTGAAGAAGTAACGAGTGTCGAGTATGA
>NZ_JBHIRG010000365.1:0-514 GCF_042196965.1 Bartonella sp. AA83SXKL | reverse complement strand
TCAATCAATCAAAATCATTCCCTTACATGATTGAAATATGGCTTCTGTCCATGCATTGCAATAGAATCCCGCATTTCAAGGTTATTTTCTTCTCATAAACAAGGTTGGCTTGTAGATAAAAATTCTTCAAGAAAAAAGTAAAAATGCCCCAACAGTCTCAATCAAAAAATTATCGCAACATCGTGAGCGGGCAAAGAAAATGATGATCCCAGCTTACACCTTCATAAGCGTAAAGAGGGTGGTTCCCAATGGCTTTTACCCTATCCCCTTCACAAACACCGTCGTGAAAGTGGCTTGGAAGCATGAAGAGATGCCGCTTTAAAACAAGCGCGTAAATGTGCACCACAACAGCATTCTGTTCTTCATGTGAAGAGAATGCCCCCCATGAATGCCAAATTCTCAAGAAAGTTGCCTTTTTGTTTTATGAAATCAAATTATCTTACCACAACCTCCTTCTCTCTTTTATCAATGTAAAAAAATAATTTAAATCCTTTATCTTATATTAAAAAACATC
>NZ_JBHIRG010000364.1:0-516 GCF_042196965.1 Bartonella sp. AA83SXKL | reverse complement strand
TAAAATCTTCTGAGTTGTGGGCATATGAAAAATCCTACTGAATGAGTACTTCAAAAAACATGAATATTTATTGCAAAGCATTTTAAATAAAGTTTTTGACAAAGATGAGAACTTTCTACAAGAAAAAAAGCACTCAAGCTTTCTCTTCGGCTATTATATAAAACAAAATGTCAATTCTACACCATAGGTTCGATACGAATAAATTGAGACTTTGCAACAAGATGACCATCTTTTTCAATTGCAGCAAGCGCTTGTTGTACATTCACTTCTGTTGTTTCATGGGTTATTAAAATAATTGTTTTCACACTCTGACTTTCTACAAAAGACCTTTGAACAATCGATTCTAATGAGATGTGATTACCAGCCATATGCTTTGCAACCGCTGCAAAAACACCAGCACGATCATGAACATTCAAACGAATAAAATACCCACCAGCATGATGCGAAATACGTGCTTTTTTATGAGGAGCAAGCCCCAATGCTGGATTTCTTAAAACAGGTGCATACTGAAAACCA
>NZ_JBHIRG010000363.1:0-517 GCF_042196965.1 Bartonella sp. AA83SXKL | reverse complement strand
GCGCAATTCCCCCGTGGCGTGAATCACGCTGGTGTTTAAAAGTTGGTTTGGTTGTTAGAGTTTGGATTTTATAGGCTGCATTATGTCTTCAGAAATTATGGTATCTACATAAGGCTCGTCTTTATACCCAGAGATAGTGATACAAAGTTCACCTAGATTGTGAGTATTTCTCACAACTAACTGTGCACACAAGGTAGGTTTAATTCCATATTTATACATGATTTATTTTTTCTCGTTTGTTGTGATACGGCTTTCTCCGCAGATCTCTGAATCTCCGTAAATTTTTGCGTCGCCATAAACTCTTGCATTGGGATAAACAATTGCATTTCCGTAAATCTGTGCGTTTTCAAAAATGCGACCACCACCATATACTCGGGCGTTATTATAAATTTTTGCATTGTCATAAATTTTTGAACCCCAAGTAACACAAGCATTATCATAGACCCAGCAATTGCCATCATGAGAGAGATTGCTTTCATTTTCTATAAAGCCCCCAAGGTCCCCAGCCTTAACATCA
>NZ_JBHIRG010000362.1:0-517 GCF_042196965.1 Bartonella sp. AA83SXKL | reverse complement strand
TGTTTCGGCGGATCGTGATGTCAACATTGATGCCGGCAATAATATCACCCTATCAGAAAGCTATGATACCTCTAACGGCAAAGAGACACATGAAAAGTCTTTTGCTGGTGTGACAGGCTCTGTCAATGTGGGTATTCTTGGTACAGTAAAAGATGTAAAGGATGCAGCCAAACGTTTTGGTCATGGGGATACAAAACACAAAATCGGCAATGGTCTTATTGCTGGTCTAAAAGGCTATGATCTCTATAGCAAAGGCAAAGGTCTTTATAATGAGATGAAGGGTGGAAACCTTAAACAGTCTATTCGTGATATTGCTGATGTTTCTGCTAGCGTAACCGTGGGCTTTAAGACAGAGAAGGCAGAAGCCTCTGTTCAGACCTCTACAGCGGTAACAGGTACAATAGAAGCAGGACGCGCTGTTAATATGCAAGCCCACAAAGGCAGCATCCATGGTGTTGGAGCCGATATTATTGCCGGTACAAACCCGATGCAAAGCAATGATGAACAGAGCGGGAAT
>NZ_JBHIRG010000361.1:0-521 GCF_042196965.1 Bartonella sp. AA83SXKL | reverse complement strand
TTAAGAAAAACAACAATCGCTGGAACACCAACCTGACGGGCAAGAAGAATATGCTCACGTGTTTGAGGCATCGGACCATCAGCAGCTGAAACAACCAAAATCGCACCATCCATTTGCGCCGCGCCCGTGATCATGTTCTTCACATAATCCGCGTGACCTGGACAATCAACATGTGCATAATGCCGCTTCTCTGTTTCATATTCAACATGCGCTGTAGAAATAGTAATTCCACGTGCACGCTCCTCAGGCGCTGCATCAATTTGGTCATAGGCCTTAAATTCACCAAAATATTTCGTAATCGCTGCTGTCAACGAGGTCTTCCCATGGTCAACGTGACCAATCGTACCAATATTAACATGCGGCTTCGTACGTTCAAATTTGCTCTTCGCCATCGCTGCCAATCTCTTAGTTTTGTTAGCACCTGGAAACAGGCCTGCAGAACTGAATTAAATCAGACTGATAGGTCACCCCGGCCATTATATCTCTTAGATGGAAATATTCTCCCATCACTCTCACTCAAC
>NZ_JBHIRG010000360.1:0-523 GCF_042196965.1 Bartonella sp. AA83SXKL | reverse complement strand
CAGGTGTTATATTAAAAAAACAAGGAATACTCCCTTCTGGTGCTGTTGTTTTGACAACAGGTACCTTTTTAAATGGTTTTATTCATATTGGTGATAAAACATGGGCTGCTGGACGTATGGGAGAACAGTCAAGTATAAAACTTGCTGAACGTTTAAAAAGTTATGGCATAAATCTTGGTCGATTAAAAACAGGAACTCCTGCTCGTCTTAGCAAAAAAACAATCCGTTGGGAATGTCTTCCTAAACAGCAAGCTGACGAAAATCCTGTACCTTTTTCTCTTTTGACTGAAAAAATTGAACAGCCTCAAATTGAATGTGCCATAACACGTACAAATGCACAAACACATCAGATTATTCGTGAAAATATTCATCGCTCTGCTTTATATTCAGGAAATATTGAAGGATTAGGACCACGTTATTGTCCTTCAATTGAAGATAAGATTGTTAAATTTGGAGAACGTGATGGACATCAGATTTTTCTGGAACCAGAAGGGTTAGATACTGATACTGTTTATCCAAATGG
>NZ_JBHIRG010000359.1:0-523 GCF_042196965.1 Bartonella sp. AA83SXKL | reverse complement strand
AGAGTACTATGCAACAATGATGTTGCAAGAGCAGCTCCGATAGCGCCAATAAAAATAATAGCTGGTGTTCCACATAAGAGAGTGAGTATTGTTGTAAAAGTTATTATTGCATCTAAATGGAGCATGAATGCTAAAAAAGGAGTGGCAAAAATAAGAGGAAGCATAGTTCCTACCCAATGGGCAAGGCATTTGGTTAATACGATCAGTGTAAAACTTTGTCTTTGTCCAGAAAGGATGAATTGGTCAAGATTTCCATCATCATGATCGGTTTGAAAAAGCTTATTGAGATTAAGAAGTCCTGCGAGAAGAGCTCCCAGCCATAATATACCTGGACCTATTTGTGAAAGAACTTTAGGATTTGGCCCAATGGCGAAGGGGATTATCATAATAATAGCAATGAAAAACAAAAGCCCTGTTAACGAGGAAGCTTGTGGTGCTAAGGTTAATTTAAGATCACGCCAGAACAGTGCTTTCATTGTATTTTCTCCTGGGGAGGTAAAAATTTTTCCAAGGTAATTTTATG
>NZ_JBHIRG010000358.1:0-524 GCF_042196965.1 Bartonella sp. AA83SXKL | reverse complement strand
ATCCGTAGTCCTCAATGCGATTTTTTATCCAATCTCTAAAATTAGATTTAACTTCCAAAAATGTATGCAACTCACGTGCATTTACTGTCTGAACAGCTTCCTGATCAATTGTTTGTTCCGTAATTTTTATAAGAGTGTTCATAATGAACTCCTATCGATTAGAGGTTTCTTATTGACATTCCAGAGGAATGCCGGGCGCTAAGAAACACGGTCGATAGTCCGTCGCTATGCTTTCCCCATAAGGGTATTGTATAGCATAGCTACACCCGACAAAACCTTTATATGCTACACGCATACAACGAGTCAAAGTCTTTAAGACGCGGAGAAAAGATTGTTTCGGTAATCTATCCGCTATCGATTCAAGATGTTTCTTAGGCACCTGATTCGACAATAGACACATTGTTATAAGCCTGTCAAGTCGCTCCTGTTATAAATGCAGCCCACTGTTCCATAAGGGTATGTCGTTGTTCTAAAAAATCTGTCCGCATATAAGCTTTTGTCACTGAACTCCCAACTGAATGCGC
>NZ_JBHIRG010000357.1:0-524 GCF_042196965.1 Bartonella sp. AA83SXKL | reverse complement strand
CATTGTACCTCTTGGGATTTTAAATACAGTGCGCGTGATGAAGCAGGTGCAGCCAATGGCTTAGAAACAGATGTGGGAGACGACCAAAAAGCCGCGGCTGATGCACGAGAACCAGAAGAGATTGATGATGATGAAAACTTTATCCATATGGATAACAGTGACAGAGCATCATCATCTGAATCAGAAAAAGCAGAAACAACACCTGAGAAAGAAGAAGAAGACAAAGAGAAGAAAGGCGGTGTTATTGCAAACTATCACGATATTCGCACTGGTGAAAAAAAAGAAGTCAAGGTTGGTAACCCACCGTTTCATGAACTCAAATACACCTACCACAATCAATCAGAAGCTGTTGCGGCCATTGCTGCTTATCGCAACAAATCATCTCGTGGCAAATCTTCTTTCTCATGTGATATTGGTGGTGATCCCTTTGTACAAGCAGAAGCAAAGCTTGTTCAAGAGCCCCCTTTCCGCCCCTATATTCCAGCAGAATGGCGTATCAAAAGTGTTAAGCACAAACTTGATAA
>NZ_JBHIRG010000356.1:0-526 GCF_042196965.1 Bartonella sp. AA83SXKL | reverse complement strand
GATTGATTTAAATGGAATAAATAGCAGTGAGATCAATAGCTTATAGTAGTAGTAAAGAGGATGGTTATTAATTCTATTGCATTTTTTGTCTTTACCCATAATTTTAGGGAGCTTTTTTATCGTTTCCAGGGCAAATTTTTTGCGATCTGCGCTTTTTGTATAAAGAGACACCATAGTGTTATCTGTTCATCCCAAAAGTGCTTTTAATTGTGATACTGTTGCATCTCGTGTTTGGATGCATGTATCGTTGTTTATTTTTTTAAGCATTGTGTTGATTTTTTGATATTTTTTTCATTACACGTTTCATGAAATATGTGTCTAAAGCTTTTTCTTTGCTTTATATCTTGCAATTTTCAATGAGTTTTATTTCAAATGTTGCAGTGAGTTTAGAAAAAATGGAAAGAAACTCTGTTTCGAGTTTATTGTCTTTGTTTTTAGATAAGAAATGATATTATTTTTCTCCATATTTCTACCCCATATAAACAGTGTTTCTAGGCAGTAAAGCTGAGTAAAAGAACGTTTATCA
>NZ_JBHIRG010000355.1:0-527 GCF_042196965.1 Bartonella sp. AA83SXKL | reverse complement strand
CGTTTCACGTCGGGTCAGATCGAGCAAAATATCTGTTAATTCAAGCGATTCTTCTTTCGGTAAACCGTCAAGTAGATCAACCTTATTTTCACTTTCAGCTAAAGACTTCGCAATTGCATCAGATGCCTCGTCCGATATGGTATATACTGTAGCACCACGTAGAGAATGTACATCAATTGTATCGGCATGAATAGATATAAAAAGATCAGCATCAAATTCCTGTGCCTTTTTAACTCTTTCGCTTAATCTTAGAAAGATATCAGAATCCCGTGTTAACGCAACAATGGTGTGGGAACCTTTTTGTAATTCATCTCGCAATGCACGTGCAAAGGCTAGTGTTACATCTTTTTCTAAAATTCCAGTAACTCCCCGTGCACCACCGTCAATACCACCATGTCCAGGATCAAGTACAACACGAAAACTACGGGGGAGATCTCTCTGTATTTTCGTATTGAAATCAGCTTTTTGTTGTTTTTTCAATACCTCATCAAACTTTTTTTGTGTGCTTTGGGTAATATCAATCAAAA
>NZ_JBHIRG010000354.1:0-527 GCF_042196965.1 Bartonella sp. AA83SXKL | reverse complement strand
GAAAGTGGAGGCAATCCGAATGCAAGGAATCCCCGTTCTTCTGCGGGTGGGTTGTATCAATTTATAGACAGCACCGCCAAACAATATGGTTTGCAGGATCGTTTTGATCCCATGCAAGCGGCAGATGCCATGGGGCGGTTGACGCTTGATAATCGCAATCATTTAAGCCGCCTTTTGGGAAGAGCGCCTAGTGAAGCGGAATTGTATTTAGCCCATCAACAAGGGGCAGGAGGAGCCGCGCGGCTTCTTCAAAATCCCCATGCCAATGCGGCGCAAATTGTTGGGAGCAATGCGGTTGGCTTGAATGGTGGAAACAACGCTATGCGTGCAAGTGATTTTGTCAACCGTGTATTACAGATGTATGGTGGGCAGCCTCATAGAGCAAGTCCTACAGCGCATGGTGGCATTAGAAATAGAGACAACTTGTTAGAGGTTTTAAGGGCATTATTAGCATCACAAGAAGAGGCTTCGGAAGAAGAAGAGAGTGATGATGATGATAATCCTTTGATGACGCAATTCATGCGGGC
>NZ_JBHIRG010000353.1:0-528 GCF_042196965.1 Bartonella sp. AA83SXKL | reverse complement strand
AAACAGCAAAGTAGTGAAGTTTGCTGATGATTTTGAGAATATATATGCGTTTAAATTGACAGAAAGGCACCGTACAGAGCGATTTAAAGATTTTGTGATAAAAACCACATTGAAATTAAAAACGCTTCTGTACGGTCCATTTTGAGGCAAATAAACCCATTGGTAAAGTTATGGATTTAGATAGGGGATATTAAACCAGATGTTTTTAAAAAAACGTAAACAGAAGGGGGGAAAAAAGTTCGTTGCAACGGCGGTGGGGCATGCCCCATGGGGATTAGGGGTAGCAGAGTATTTTTACAATCTTTACGAATATGATGATGGTACAAGAGAATATGAAGAATTTGACGGTGGTCAGTATCATGAGATGCCTGAGAATGTTGATTACAGTACCAAGGCGCAAGTGAAAGCTTGGATATACGGTGGTGATTTGCCAAGAAGCGTATTGAGTTGCGAAGCGTTGATAGACGAGGTGAATAGGGAAATCAAAAAACGTACAGTTAAAGCAGTGAAAACTTATGATGATATAGA
>NZ_JBHIRG010000352.1:0-529 GCF_042196965.1 Bartonella sp. AA83SXKL | reverse complement strand
GTTATTAGAGAGGGGGCTCTTATTTACGATAACGCCCGTGTTTATGAAAATGATCATGTGAGTGGGCTTGTGTTTAATGATGCCCATGTCTACGGTAAATCACGCCTTGCTACGTGGTCAAAAGCTTATGGCAATGCTCATGTTTTTGATAAAGCTATAATTTATGGCGGTAGCAATATTTATGATAATGCCAAGGTTTCTGGCTCGGCGCGTGTTGGTCCCTTTGCAAACATTCATGATAATGCTCATGTGAGTGGCAAGGCACAAATTTGCCAATTTACAACGATTTATGGCAATGCGGTGCTTAAAGAAAATAAGAAATTTTCTGAAGATGTCTGTGGTGCTGATCAGGCTATAAATAACGCTGCGTAAATAATGGCGCGGGCGCGGCGGGGGCGCCCCTCTTTAAAAATCTCATTCTAAAATTTAATCTTCTTTATAAAGGAATTGTGCTATGCAAAAGAAGTTTGCACTCACAAATGAGACACGTGTGTTTAATAATCAAACTCTTTATCGCATTCAAGCATTA
>NZ_JBHIRG010000351.1:0-531 GCF_042196965.1 Bartonella sp. AA83SXKL | reverse complement strand
CAAATCTTTTGCTTCTTGTGTTGAATTGGTCAAACCCCAAAAGTTATTTTCCATAAACTTCTGATAGCCCGCGACCAAAAGTTCTGAGATAGCAGAATCGGCTTGAGGGAACACAACAAAATAAAGCGGTGCATTTTTATCCTTCGCATGTTGAACCGCATAAACAGCGGCTTCCTCTGGTGGAGTAAAGATGCCATTAAAGGACACATGCACCTTGCCATCAGCACCCTCTTGTAAATGCTGCTTTTCTTCATCCGTTAAATAATGTGCGTGAGGTATTGGTTGTCCACGAGCGTCTGTGATATACTGTCCATTTGCATCTATTTCATAGATTATATTACCCTTTTCATCACGGTCGACCACGGCAATGGGGTGCTCTTTAATAAACATGGTTTTATAGGAATCATCGCTGTATTTAAACCCCTCTTCTAAGAGTTGCGTTACCATTTCACGGTTTTCATGGACGATTTGTTCCAGCTTGCCTACATCGAGCTGTTGTACACCCTTATGGGCGCTAGCAGTATCCCGATT
>NZ_JBHIRG010000350.1:0-531 GCF_042196965.1 Bartonella sp. AA83SXKL | reverse complement strand
CTCTTTGTGTAAAGAGATGCCATAGCATCATTTGTCCAGCCAAAAATTGCTTTGAGTTGTGATACTGTTGCACCAGAATTAGCGTCCACGTTTTGCTGCTAATTTTCTCAATTCATGCGCCGATTTTTTGATACCTGCTTTGGTACACACATTATAAAATGTAAATCCGAACCTATTTTTGGGTATTTTTTTCCCGCATTTACCACAAATGAATGTTTCATCACCTATGGGACCTGCTTCAAGCATTTTGGCTAATTCTGGAAAAATAGGAAGAAAAACATCTGTTTGAAATTTACTTTTTTCTGTTTTGAGGTGAATGATATTATCTTTGACGTCTTTCCAGCCAATTCGTACCGCATCATCACGACGCAAGCCCGTATATAAAAGAACATCAATCCAGGCACGTTCATGGGTACCATGATGCCATCTTTGATAATATTTTTCGACATCTTCTTCTGTCCAAACAGGAAATCTCTCTTTGTTTTTGAGGGGGCGTCTTTTTGTTCCTAAAGCTGGATTATTTTCCAAAAG
>NZ_JBHIRG010000349.1:0-531 GCF_042196965.1 Bartonella sp. AA83SXKL | reverse complement strand
CTATGATCTTATGGATGAAAAGAAATCTGATGATAACAGGCGCGGCTTTAGTCGCTTTTTTTATTGCATTAGCAAGAGCTTTTACTCTTGGGAAAAAAGCAGAGCAACAAAAGCAAACAGAAAAAGCTTTAAAAGCAGCCAAAACACGTCTGGAGGTGGAAAGTGAAGTTAATCAAAAAAGTGATGCTGATGTGCGTGCTGCTCTCTCTGACTGGTTGCGCGACAAATAAATATGCTTCTTCTTGTGTTGGCTGGTTGCCAATTTATTTAGATAAGCAAGATCTGAACGCCATCAGTTCAAACTTAGCAAGAGAGATCTTAAAGCACAATAATCTAGGTGAACGCGTGTGTGGGTGGAAACATGGCTAGAAAAAAAACACAAGACGATACAGAACTTACAGAAGCAGAAAAAGAAATCCTCCAAGAAATCATCATGACCTACAAAAGTGTAAAAGTGATGTCTCGTTATACAAAATGGATTGTACTCATTATACTCTTATTAGCACTTGATTTTTCACGTATTATGGATGC
>NZ_JBHIRG010000348.1:0-532 GCF_042196965.1 Bartonella sp. AA83SXKL | reverse complement strand
AAACCACCTTCAAAACCAGAAAGTTTAGGTGATAAATCTTTACTCAATGGTACAGTTTTGTCTTTACCAACAATACTTAGATCAGTTTTACTCGAAAAACCACCCGCTTGTATTCCTGCATAAAAACCTGTCCACGTAAAAGTAGGTGCTGTAATAACCGGCGAAGCAGCTAATACTGATTGACGAGGAATTCCCACATCAGCTGCATGCGCTGTTGAAGCTGCAATCAAAGCCCAAATAGATACTGTTATTAAACGTTTCGTATTCATAAAATATCTCCAAATATCCAAAACGATATATATATAGAGAGATAACTTTAAAATATCTGTAGTAAAAATGCCACAGTCACAAAAAAATAGAGGATTTGTTAAAAAAAGGGCTGCTTATACTTTTCTACTCAATGAAAACTTGTAAGCGAAACCAACATGCAAAATCATGTTATCAATCATTGCAAGGTCAAATTCCCCATCAAGGATATAGCCATCTATCTTCTTCTTATAAGATAAGGAATATGCACAACTGCTATAGATTT
>NZ_JBHIRG010000347.1:276-533 GCF_042196965.1 Bartonella sp. AA83SXKL | reverse complement strand
TTTGTAAGTGATTACACCAGTTTTGACATCATTCTTATCGGGAAGTCCTAAATGTTCTTTAGGTGTTACGTAACAAAGCATGGCAGTTCCAAACCATCCAATCATAGCGGCACCAATTGCTGATGTAATATGGTCATATCCAGGTGCAATATCAGTTGTAAGAGGTCCCAAAGTATAAAAAGGCGCTTCATGACAGAGATCTAATTGTTGTTCCATATTTTCTTTAATTTTGTGCATTGGCACATGCCCAGGTCCTT
>NZ_JBHIRG010000347.1:0-247 GCF_042196965.1 Bartonella sp. AA83SXKL | reverse complement strand
TTAAGTTCAGCAAATTGAGCTTCATCATTAGCATCGGCAATAGAGCCAGGACGCAATCCATCTCCTAATGAAAGAGAGATATCATACGTGCGTGCAATGTCACAAATTTCATCAAAATGTTCATAGAGAAAACTTTCTTTGTGATGATGGAGGCACCATTTTGCCATAATAGAACCGCCCCGTGAAACAATACCTGTTATGCGATCAATGGTTAGAGGAATGAAAGGTAATCTTAATCCTGCATGGA
>NZ_JBHIRG010000346.1:0-534 GCF_042196965.1 Bartonella sp. AA83SXKL | reverse complement strand
ATCACGGGTACGTTGAATAATTTGATCAATCTTTTCTTGCGTCGTCCAGCCCATTTTCACAAGATCGGGTAGAGAAATACCACCAACGGTTGAATAACGCACCAAAGGCACCATTGAATCACCGTGTCCTCCTAAAACGAATGCAGTCACATCTTTAACAGAGATCTTAAATTCCTCTGATAAGAAATGACGAAAACGTGCTGAATCGCGAATACCAGCCATACCAACCACTTTTTGTGTTGGAAGACCTGAAAATTTTTGCAAAGCCCAGACCATTGCATCAAGAGGATTTGTAATACAAATAACGAACGCTGAAGATGCATATTTTTTAATCCCCGCACCAACTTGTTCCATTACCTTTAAATTAATGCCCAAAAGGTCATCACGGCTCATACCGGGTTTTCTTGCAACACCTGCTGTTACAATAACAACATCGGCACCTTCAATCACCTCATAGGAATTAGCACCGGTTAAACGGACATCAAAACCGTCAACTGGTGAAGATTCGGCGATATCAAGAGCTTTACCTTGTGG
>NZ_JBHIRG010000345.1:0-539 GCF_042196965.1 Bartonella sp. AA83SXKL | reverse complement strand
AGATCAACATCCCCTTGGGTGCCAAGAACAACAACACCAGCAGCACCCGTTGCCGCCATATCAACCCCACCGGCTAAAAAATGAGCTTGTATATCACCACCGGCATGCGCCTTGAGCTTCCCTTGCGCTAAAACAATCCCCTCAAGTTTCAAGTTTCCGCCCGATTCAAGAGCCATATCAGCGCCTGCCCCTAGCCCTGAAACTTGAAGTGTCTGGCGCGAAGACAGCTCCATATTGCCCCCAGAGGTTGCCTTACCGGCAATCGATAAAAGCCCATCCTGCGCCTCTATCTTCAAATGACCATCAGCGCCAACCGTTTCTAACGTCACATCCTTATGGGCGGCAATATCAATATGCTTTTTCGAGGTGATGTGTTTTGCCAATACGCTCTGGCTTTTCGATTTGAGGACAACACCCCCATGACCAAAAACATTCTTCAACGAGATTTTCCCGTCAGCAGAAAGATGCAACTGCCCCGCATTGGCTGCCATATCATGGCGCATACGAACACCAACACCTTTTTCTGTTGCCACAAGTTT
>NZ_JBHIRG010000344.1:0-542 GCF_042196965.1 Bartonella sp. AA83SXKL | reverse complement strand
CAAATGTTTCTATAAACAAGGAATATTTGTTAGCTTTTTCTATTGTTGTTTTCACTGATAATATCAGACTTCTGTTTGCCTCCACCGCAATGCCAGACAATCCACTCTTTGCAATATTCATTATTGTCATAGGGCCAATTGATGGCAAATCAACGCGATGATCTTGTTGTGGTTTTGCACATTTAACAAGAACACCACCTTTAGGTGGAATTTGTCCTCTTTCTCGCATTTCACAAACTCGCCATAGCATATTATCAGTTCCCTCTGCTCCCTCAACCGCAATCACCCTTCCATTGATAACAACTGCTGCTTGCCCTATATCTAGACGACCTAAAAGCTTTGCTGCTTCTGCTGCTAACAAAATATCTTTTTTCTCTTTTCGCGTAGCTCGCCGCAATGTTAAATCAAATTCTCTTGGAGCTAAAAGATTTGGGACTATCTCATGAGCACCAATAATACAAAAACCATGCGCTTCAATAATCCGTACAAAGGCTTTTAATAATACATCATCCCCTCCCTTCAAAGCTCCAATTAACTTAGGA
>NZ_JBHIRG010000343.1:0-542 GCF_042196965.1 Bartonella sp. AA83SXKL | reverse complement strand
GGGTTTGAAAACTTTGATACAGCCATTGCAAAAGCACTTAACATGGCAAGCGCTGCAAAAAAGCGTTCCTCACAGCTTTCAGGGATAGCTACCCATATCAAAACCCTTGATGAAAAAATGGGAGGATTACAAGCATCTGATTTAATTATCCTTGCGGGGCGCCCTGCTATGGGGAAAACCTCTCTGGCGACCAATATTGCTTTTAATATTGCTAATGCTTGTAAGCGTGATAACAGCCAAGAAAATGAAGGGGGTATTGTTGGTTTCTTCTCACTTGAGATGTCAACAGAACAGCTTGCAACTCGTATTATCTCAGAACAAATAAAGGTTTCTTCTTCTGATATGCGTCGTGGTAATATCTCAGAAGAGCAATTTACCAACATCATTTACGCAATGCGTTCCTTACAAACAATCCCTCTTTATATTGATCAAACGGGGGGTGTATCCCTTGCACAATTGGCCGCCCGTGCAAGGCGTCTTAAACGACAACATGGTCTAGATGTCTTGATTATCGATTATATCCAACTCATGACAAGCGGTTC
>NZ_JBHIRG010000342.1:0-543 GCF_042196965.1 Bartonella sp. AA83SXKL | reverse complement strand
CTCCTTACATTGAGATGCAATTCACGTGTGGCGTGAATCACGCATTACTTGAAAGTGTTAAGAAGGGTGGGGGTGCTAGGAGGCATTTGTGAAGAGAAGCACCTCCATATGTAAAAAATCTGTAAGTTTATTTTTTAGATGTGCTTAATTTCATATTTCCAATCAGGCAATTGAGTAAGAGCTAATGCGAGTTGTCCTCTATGACACATGCATACATTGGCTTCAAAACAGGTGATTGCAACGCGCTTTTTGTTTAAAAACATTTGATATAATTTGTTTATTGCACAAGAATTATTCTTGAGAGTTGTATTTCGATAATTTTTAAAAAGGCGGTCATAATCTTTTTGTGTTTTCAAATTTCTTCGTTTTTCAGAAGCAATTCCAAGTTCAGGCATATGCATATATTCAATATCAATGTTGCTTACAGCTTGCTCTAATTGTCTTTTTGAAAATCCGTGTTTTCTACTTATTGGATTTTTACGAACATCACATAAAGTTTTGATATTGTTTTCTATGAGACAACTAAGATAATTCTCAAGGGAC
>NZ_JBHIRG010000341.1:0-545 GCF_042196965.1 Bartonella sp. AA83SXKL | reverse complement strand
TTACGCGCATGCAGTTTTCTGGCTATTTTCTTATTGTTTCAGATTTTATAAAATGGGCGAAAGTCCATGATATTCCCGTTGGCCCAGGACGTGGCTCTGGTGCTGGTTCACTTGTGGCTTATGCATTGATGATTACCGATGTTGATCCATTGCGTTTTTCTCTTCTCTTTGAAAGATTTCTCAATCCAGATCGTGTTTCTATGCCAGATTTTGATATCGATTTTTGTCAAGAACGGCGCGAAGAAGTTATTCATTATGTTCAAAAAAAATATGGTCGTGATCAAGTCGCTCAAATTATTACGTTTGGTAAATTGCAGGCACGTGCGGTATTGCGTGATGTTGGGCGTGTTTTAGAAGTGCCGTATCGTCAGGTGGAATATCTTACAAAGTTGGTTCCTGCTGCGCCTGGAAGTCAAGTTGAGTTGGCTGATGCTATTAAGGATGAACCGAAATTTGAAGAAGAAAAGAAAAAAGATCCTGCTATTGGCCGCACATTAGATATAGCGCTTCAGCTGGAGGGACTTTATCGTCATGCATCGACCCAT
>NZ_JBHIRG010000340.1:0-545 GCF_042196965.1 Bartonella sp. AA83SXKL | reverse complement strand
TCCATTGGTTATAATAGCCGAGAAAAGGATGGTACAGCCACAACCAATATTTCCTTGAACAAGGATAAATCCTCTAGTGATTATCATAGTGTTGTGGAACAATCAGGCATCAAAGCGGGTGATGGCGGCTTTAATATCAACGTTAAAGATAAAACAACGCTGACCGGAGGTATTATTGAAAGCACCGCGCCGGCAGAAAAAAACAGCCTGACCACAGGAAGCATTAGCACCAGTGATATCAGCAACAGTGCGCATGCGCAAGCCAGCAGTCAAGGTTTAAGCATTTCAGCGGGTGGTCCGATGTATCAGGGCAAATATGGTGTCGGGAAAAACATTGCTAAAAATCTCTTAGATCATTCAAAAGCTAAAGATTCAGAGGAAGGATATACCAAATCTGCTATCAGCAATGGCACTATCGTCATTACTGATGAAGCAGGGCAGAAGGCGTTGACAGGACAAGATGTTGAGCAAGCCATAGCCTCCCTTAATCGGGATACTGCTAGCGCCCATAAGGGTGTACAACAGCTCGATGTAGGCAAGCTGGA
>NZ_JBHIRG010000339.1:0-545 GCF_042196965.1 Bartonella sp. AA83SXKL | reverse complement strand
GTAGCAGGGAGAACAAGATCTGATGTTTCCATGCCAACAATATCATCTTGATTTTTACGACGCTTGCCTACTTTCGTATCAGAACACACGGCAAAGGAACGCAACGGGACTTGTGCATCGGCTGTCCATTCACGGATTGTTTGCGAGACTAAAGCCAGAGAAGGTACCAGAAACAAAACACGCTTGCCTTTCCCAGCAAGGGTTTCTGCTATCTTCAAACTGGTGAAAGTCTTCCCCGTACCACATGCCATAATCAGCTTGCCACGGTCTGCTTCTTTTAAACCTTCACAGACTTTCTTGATGGCTTCTTCTTGATGGGGACGAGGCTCTTTTGTTGATTTCAGAACAACTTCTTTTTTCGTTGCAAATATTTGCCAGTCTATACGACTGTTTTCCATATGACGAAGGTCAATACGATAAACGGGTATCGCTTGTCCTTTAATCATGGCATTCACATTGTCACTTAATTCCACTTCTGTGCTGTCAACGAGAAGTCGATATTTAAAGATGTCTTTTCCAGATGCCGCGATAAAGCTATCAATATC
>NZ_JBHIRG010000338.1:0-548 GCF_042196965.1 Bartonella sp. AA83SXKL | reverse complement strand
TATTCACCTCATTGATCTTTTCATAGCACAACATCTGACTATTCATTTCAATGATTTCCAAATCATAAAGAATCACTTATTAACTTTCTACGATGGCATAAAAACGATCGCACCCACGATGATCAAAATGGTTCATAGCACCATGAGCATTTATTTCACATTTTCCTTATGGATGTCTTCAAGTTTTTTTTCAACGGCAGCGACCACATTTTCACAAGTGATGCCAAAGTGCGCATAAAGCGCATCGATGGTCCCACTGGCACCAAATCCTTGCATGCCAATAAACACCCCATTAGTGCCGATAAAATAGTCCCAACCTTGCCGGAGTGCAGCTTCAATGGCAATTTTAATCGGTGCATCACCAATGAGAGCCCTCTGATAGGAGGGAGATTGCTGTGTAAAGAGTTCAAAACAAGGTACAGAAACCACACGCGTTGGGATTCCCTTTTCTTCTAAGACTGCATGTGCATGTACGGCAATCTGCAATTCTGAACCGGAAGCAAACAGGGTCACTTGCGCATCATCACTGGCGGTGAGTAATTCATAAG
>NZ_JBHIRG010000337.1:0-550 GCF_042196965.1 Bartonella sp. AA83SXKL | reverse complement strand
GACCACGCAAAATAAGTCGTTTGAGACAATACGGAATGCTTTTCATTCCTCTTGGAAAGATGATAAAAAGACAGCCTTTTTTCTGCGTGCTTATGGGGGGAGCCATCATTATGCTTCCAATTTATCTGCTTTTGAATATGGCTATGGTGCTGAGCTCGATTATAATGCATTTCAAGCAGGTGTTTTGTTAAACGAGATTGAGAGTTTATATGGTCGTACATTCTTTGGAGTTTTGGGAAACTATGGAAACCTTTCTCTACACCCTCAGGATGTTGAACAAAGCAAAAAAAGCGCATTTGATAAATGGTCTGTTGGGGCTTATGGAAATTTGCAGCATGATACCGGTTTTTATATGGATGGGGTGGTATCGTATGGTCTTTTTAAGGGTGATGTTTTGACCCTTTCACGGGGCAAGGTTGTGGCGTTAAAGGGTAAACAGTTTAGCAGTTCTTTAACGAGTGGTAGAACGTTTGCAACAGGGTATAAAGGTGTTGTTTTTGATCCGCAGATTCAGGTTGTTTATCAGCATCTTCAGTTTAATCAGGCGCGT
>NZ_JBHIRG010000336.1:0-551 GCF_042196965.1 Bartonella sp. AA83SXKL | reverse complement strand
TATTTTCTTGAATCGTGCAAAAAATGTATAACATTTAAAGAGAGGCTACAAAGATGAACTGGATTACAAATTATGTTCGTCCTAAAATCAATTCCATACTGGGACGCCGTGAAATTCCAGAAAATCTGTGGATCAAAGATCCTACCAGTGGTGAGATGGTCTTCCATAAAGATCTAGAAGTTAATCAATATGTAATCCCTAGTTCTGGTTATCACATGCGCATTAGCGCCAAAAATCGACTCACACATTTTTTTGATGATGGTGTTTATACGCCTCTTGAAAATCCAAAAGTTGTAACAGACCCATTAAAGTTTCGCGATGAAAAACGTTATATTGACCGGCTAAAAGATTATCGTTCCAAACTTGGTATTGATGATAATATTTTAAGTGCACGCGGTACTATTGAAGGCTTACCGATTATAGCCACTGTTCAAGACTTCGCCTTTATGGGAGGATCACTTGGTATGGCTTCAGGAGAAGCAATCATAAAAGCTTTTGATACTGCCATTGCCGAAAAATGCCCTTTAGTCCTTTTTTCTGCTTCTGGCGGT
>NZ_JBHIRG010000335.1:0-553 GCF_042196965.1 Bartonella sp. AA83SXKL | reverse complement strand
ACCACAAAAGCTCATAAATGATCGAGCGTAAATGCAATTTCTTCGTTGTTAACAATGGAAATCCAGCCTGTAAATCAAACCGCATCTGATAGCCAAAAACCGATCGTGTTCCTACACCAGTTCTGTCAGTACGATCAATGCCTTTATTTAAAACATGAGATAAAAGATCAAGATAGGTTTTCATATAAAGCAGTATAACCGATTCTATTGATTATAGAAAATAGAAACTGTAAAATTTATAAAATATAGTTTAAATCTCTTTCCTCAAATTTCTTGCACAAGAAATTACCATGATTTGATGCAATTTTTGACGCAAAAGATAAAATACTGTAGACATCTCCTAGGGGAATAAATACAGGGATGATAAATACAATACATACCATATGAATGTAAACAAAGGGATAGACTTATGGAGAATGAAAAAACTCTAACACCGAATGATACAAGAAAACGTGTTCTCTCTATCGTATCTAGTGCATCAGGTAATCTGGTAGAATGGTATGATTTTTATGTTTATTCTTTTACGTCCATCTATTTTGCATCACAGTTTTTT
>NZ_JBHIRG010000334.1:0-554 GCF_042196965.1 Bartonella sp. AA83SXKL | reverse complement strand
GGCTTTGCGTAGTATTGGCAAAGTTAAAAAGGAGAAACGCTAATATGATCACCACCGAAGGAACTAGAAGTTTAGAGACTTTAGATATTGAAAAATTGCTTTCAATATTACCGCATCGTTATCCGTTTTTATTGATCGATAGGATTGTTGAAATTGATGGTGAGCAAGAAGCTATTGGTATTAAAAATATAACCATTAATGAGCCGCATTTTGTGGGGCATTTTCCTGCAAAACCTGTCATGCCTGGCGTGTTGATTTTGGAAGCTATGGCACAAACAGCAGGAGCAATTTCACTTTTAAGATTAGGGAATAAGCAAACAAATTTGGTTTATTTAATGACTGTTGATAATGCGAAGTTTCGTAAGCCAGTTATACCTGGTGATCAGCTAAAGATCCATGTTCGGCTTTTAAAAAAGCGATCTGGCATGAGGCGTTTTTCGTGTATTGCAAAAGTAGAGGATGTTCGCGTTGCTGAAGCGGAAATCTCTGCGATGATTATCGAAGAAGAGTAAACGATATTAATGGGAATTTAAAAATATGTCCGGTACGAAAAT
>NZ_JBHIRG010000333.1:253-555 GCF_042196965.1 Bartonella sp. AA83SXKL | reverse complement strand
CGTTCAGAGGATTTCCTTTTAATGTTGCTGTCTTGCCCCGTACAAAAGTGAGAACATCACCTTCAAACAAACCATAGGATAAAAGACCATCTACATAAAAACCAGCGTTACTTTCCAAACTACCATATGCTGTCACTAACCATTTATGAAATATACTTTTTTGACTGTTTTCAACATCCTGAGGTCGCAAAGAAAGTCTCCCGTAGGTTGCCATAATCCCAAAAGACGTTGTACTGTGTGTCCCCTCAATTGTTTTGAGCAAAATATCTACCTCTAGAGCCTTATAACCAAGGTCACCTCCA
>NZ_JBHIRG010000333.1:0-230 GCF_042196965.1 Bartonella sp. AA83SXKL | reverse complement strand
TAGAAAGATCTGAGACATAACGATAGTTTCCGCTATAACCATGGACAGATAAAACAGGACTTCCTTCGACTTTTAAAAGTTTACTGGAAACAGATCGCATAACTTTTAACTGCTTGTTTTGACTTTCGATATCCATCAATCCAACATGAAACAAAGCATTTGGTAAAAAAAGATAAGTTGGAACTTGTGGAACAACATTCCTCACCATTAGTTGAGAATCAGGTACTATG
>NZ_JBHIRG010000332.1:323-556 GCF_042196965.1 Bartonella sp. AA83SXKL | reverse complement strand
ATAAACTTGACCGCGTTTTAGAAGGAGATCTTGATGAACTTATTCATGCACTCATATCCGATCACCAAACAGCCCTCCTTATGGAAATGGATCATCATGAATGAACAAACATTCTCTCAACAATGTCATTCGACAAACTCAAGAAAAATTGCGCTCTCAAGGAGTTTCTGAAGCCAATCTTGATGCAAAAATACTGGTCGAATGGATAACAGATACAAATATATCTGATAGAG
>NZ_JBHIRG010000332.1:0-290 GCF_042196965.1 Bartonella sp. AA83SXKL | reverse complement strand
ATTACAATTAGAAAAAGCCATTCAACGACGTATTGCTGGTGAACCTGTCTACCGTATTATCGGAAAACGAGAGTTTTATGGTATATCCTTCGCACTCTCTCAAGAAACATTAGAACCACGCTCTGATACAGAAACGCTGGTGGATCTTGTTTTACCACCCCTCAAAAAATATGGTGAAAAATCAGAAAAAATAACACTGCTGGATATGGGAACAGGAAGCGGTGCTATTGCCATTGCGATTCTTAAACAAATTCCCCAATCCTATGCAGTAGCTGTCGATATTTCTGAAA
>NZ_JBHIRG010000331.1:0-557 GCF_042196965.1 Bartonella sp. AA83SXKL | reverse complement strand
CTAAAGCAAAACAGCTAGCAAATACAGCATTTTACCCTAGAACTCTGAAGAATGAAACATACCACAATAAATGAGAACAAAATTTACAAAATACCGCGACAAAACATTCTCAAAAAAAAATGCTTTCCATAAAAATACTTAGTTTGAGCAAAAAAGAAAAAGCATAAGAGAAACACAACACCTGATAGCACAATAACGATACATCTTTGAGACACATAAAAACAAGCTCTACGAACAGTTTCAGCTTTTGATGCCAGATAGGAATGAGCGTATTAGGTCTCTCTATTTGTGTAATTGTCTGAAATGGGTATACAGCCTAAGTTGGGAAGAATATAAAGCCGTAAAGGTAAAAACCAGCTTCCATCTTTACACTCTCCTTTTAATTTGGCTTTACAACTTTCAAAAACACCCACGATACTGTCTTTTAAAGAGTGGAGTATGCGCATTGCCTCACGCTTTTGTTTCTCACGTTCTTTAATGGGAGCAGGCCCCTAGAACAGAACGCTATTGTGTTGTGTATTATTCACACACTTGTTTTAAAAAACATCTCTTAAAGC
>NZ_JBHIRG010000330.1:0-559 GCF_042196965.1 Bartonella sp. AA83SXKL | reverse complement strand
TGGAACAAAGTGTCTCTTTTTATCACAATAACACTTCATCTGATCTTCTTGTACGTGTCACCCACAACGCTACAGCAGTGCGTAATATCATTGATATAATTATTACAACTTTTGTGCGTGACTTGCTTTCTGTTAGTGGCCTGTTGCTTGTCATGTTCATTCAAAACTTTACGTTAATCACTCTTACTTTAATAGTAGGACCACTCGCCTTTTTAGGGGTTCGAATGGCTTTAAAACGTGTTCGCCGTCTAGTGGAAAAAGAACTTCTCTCACTTGGTGAAATTATCAAAATTGTGCAGGAAAGTACCATTGGTATTCGAGTTATTAAGGCTTTTTCATTAGAAGAACTAATGAGAAAACGTATGAACAAAGCCATTTGTAATGTTGAAAAACAAGCAAACAATATTGCGACACTTCAAGCCATTACCAACCCAATTATGGAAACACTCACTGGTGTCGCCATTGCAGGTATTATCTGTTTTTCTGGTTACCTCGCAACCCAACGTGCAGGCGTTCAAGGTGAATTCATGTCCTTCATTCTTGCTTTACTTCTCGCTTA
>NZ_JBHIRG010000329.1:270-559 GCF_042196965.1 Bartonella sp. AA83SXKL | reverse complement strand
ACGTTAAAGATAATATCATCCATCTTAAAACAGAAAAGAGCCAATTTAAAACGGATGTTTTTCTCCCTATTTTACCAGAACTTACAGAAACTCTTCAAATTGGTCCTATAGGAGATGAAACATTCATTTGTGGTAAAAGTGGAAATAAGCTCGTGAAAGAAAGTTTTGGCAACCTATTTCGTGAAGCCTGTAATGCTGCAGGTATAAAAAAGTCAGCACATGGCTTGCGAAAATTAGCAGTAACACGTGCCGCCAATGCTGGTGCTACAGTTTCACAAATGAAAGCGCT
>NZ_JBHIRG010000329.1:0-236 GCF_042196965.1 Bartonella sp. AA83SXKL | reverse complement strand
CCAAAACAGCCGATCGGAAACGCTTAGCTATCGAAGCAATTAAAAAACTACAAAAAGGTTAGAGCAATGTGCGGCGACTAAAAAACTAACCAAAGCACCAAAAAAATTATGAACGAAATCAAAGCGACGTTTGTGGTGAATCAGAAACCAGAGGAGAAATAGGTGGTTGTGCCTGTTGCATTGTTTTCCATAAATTGTAGTTTGTTTGCATATCCAACCAAAATTTTGCTTTACTA
>NZ_JBHIRG010000328.1:0-563 GCF_042196965.1 Bartonella sp. AA83SXKL | reverse complement strand
AGTGGGGTAGGATTAACAAGATGCCAATGATCTCCATTATAAAACAATGTATAAATGCACCCTTGTTGGATTTCCCCTCCCGATAATGCACTGATGCCTAATTCTGTTGCTTTATAAACCGGCTTGCCATCTAAAGCATTTAAGACAATCGTGGTCGCTCCAACATTCCTGCCCGTCGCCATAAAGCGCAAAACGATACCATTCTTATACTCTAAAAACTGTGAAGTGCTTGCAAGTCTTATCACACTCGTTTGTTGGACATGATCATTTGTCACAATGCCTTCAAGCTCTCCACCCGTGTCTGACAAGTATTCCTTTACGCGCTGCATCATCACACGGGCGCTCGTATTCACACTGCTAGGATACTGTCCTTCGGACCAATCAATCAAATTATCAGAACGCGTATTATCCGCCGCTCTAAGCGACCAATCATAAATCGTTGACATTTCTCGTGAATCCTAATTCCGGTAAAATGGTCCGTAAAACGCCCGCATGAATTGCGTCATCAAAGGATTATCATCATCATCACTCTCTTCTTCTTCCGAAGCCTCTTCTTGTGATGC
>NZ_JBHIRG010000327.1:331-565 GCF_042196965.1 Bartonella sp. AA83SXKL | reverse complement strand
GAAGGAGTAAGCTGGCACCATCATTCTCTTTGCCAGCTCAAAATGTTGCCGATAGTCCTTGCATTGAGATGGTTCATAAAAGGCATTTTTCTCCTTTCTTAAAGGTTTTTTATCTGTGCGCTAATCCCGCTTGTGATGTGCAAGTGAATGGTTTTGATTATTTCAATATAAGAGGGGTTAAAATGAAAGAATCTTACGGTATTAAGGTCTCTCATTCACATTTTAAAAAATGTT
>NZ_JBHIRG010000327.1:0-250 GCF_042196965.1 Bartonella sp. AA83SXKL | reverse complement strand
AGAATGGTCTTTTTTTGATCAGGTGGAGCACGACAAAATATTAGAGTGCTCAATGTGTAGGTTCTGTTGCGTTAGGTGGTTTGAAGCGCTATATTGAATTTCCTTTAATATCGATTGATGTTATTGATGGCAAAGTATTTTTGCTGGAAGCTTTCGGGGGGGAAGGTATTTCTTTTATGACTGGTTTGGACGATGCAACTATGCCCGTTGCAGTGATTGATGAAAATGTAACGGTGTGAGGGGCTTCTTG
>NZ_JBHIRG010000326.1:0-566 GCF_042196965.1 Bartonella sp. AA83SXKL | reverse complement strand
GGCCATTTTCAACACAATTTGAAGAAGGTTGCGGTTAAAATAGCGTCCATCTCCTCCAAGAATAAACAGTTTTCCCTCAACAGACCCAATGCTGTTAAAAAGAGATTGAATAAAATTTTCAACATAATGGGGCTGTTGGAAAACCGACACTTTTTTGCGCAAACCAGACGTTCCAAGTTTTTGATCATCAAAAGCCTTAGTCAAAACTGTCATGAGAGTCATGGAAGCACCTTCATAATGTTTTGCTCGATTTTAGAGTGAAGTTCCACCAAAGTCGACTATTAATTCTACTTGACGCGGCAGTGAAATATTTGCAAACTTGTCCAAAAAGGGGACTCTTTAAGACGTCCTTTTCAATGTGTTTTTAAAGATGAAAATCACTTTTAAAACACGATTCCCATAAAAAATACAGGAGCATAATTATGATAAGAAAAACAGTTCCCAACACCACTTTCCATACACGTGTACGCGATGAATCAATTGGTGGAGATAATCCTTATCGATGGCAAGAGGTGAACAGCGATGCATATTTTAAAGGGAAACGGGTTATTCTTTTTTCTCTTCCT
>NZ_JBHIRG010000325.1:326-567 GCF_042196965.1 Bartonella sp. AA83SXKL | reverse complement strand
AACTTTAGAGCAACTGGAAAAAGCACTCAGAACCTTAGAAATCGCCATTATCAACCGCAATGCGGTTATTGATAAAAACAACGAATGGGAAGAAGAAATTCAACGAATGAACGCGGATCGTAGCCGTCTTGCCCAAGCGCTTGATAAGGCTGAAGCGCAAGTTGAGCGGCTAGAAGCGGTAAACAAAGAAGTTTCCAAACGTTTAATTAAGGCGATGGAAACGATTCGTGTCGTAATTGAT
>NZ_JBHIRG010000325.1:0-235 GCF_042196965.1 Bartonella sp. AA83SXKL | reverse complement strand
CGCCATCTCATTGAGCTTGCGGCTCGATTGGATCAATATATCACACATCTAAAGAAAAATTTTGGTGAAATGGGTGATCATCGTTTATCGGTTATGGCTGGAATTATGATTCTTGATGAAATGGAAGAAATAAAACGAGAAAATAAAAAACTACAAGAAGACTACGAAGCTCTTTTACGGCTCCATAATGAAAAAAACCACACCATGGGCAGAATTATGCGTGATACAACAAAAC
>NZ_JBHIRG010000324.1:0-567 GCF_042196965.1 Bartonella sp. AA83SXKL | reverse complement strand
AACCTTTCACGTTGTTTCCAGTATTTACGACAGGTTATACTTTAGAACAGTTAGATGAGATCTCGATCAATCTTGAGACATTACCGGCTTCTTTAGACAGCCCTCGTTGGCAAAGTGGCGCCCCAATGCTTGGTGCTTTTGATGATGAAAATCGGCTTGTTATGTTTACGGGAGCACCGATGGAGGCAACGGTTGTTTCGCAAGAATTGGGAGCACCAGATGGAAGTTTTAACTTTATCACGAAGATGTTTGCTGAAGTTGATACGACGGAAGGTCTTTTAAGCATAGGAGAGCGTCGTCTTCGCAATAATCAGACGCCGATTACATGGCACCAAGAGAGGGCATGTTCATATGTCACGGGCGCTTATCATGGTCGTTCGCGCAATCGTTATCACCGCTTTAAATTGCGTATTCCTGAAGGCGTTCATTGGAACCATATCACAGGGTTTAATGTGGATTTACGTCCTTTAGGCAGAGGGTAATGGCAAAAGTCTTTTTGACCACGTCTTGGGATATGGAGCGTATAGCGCCTTATCTTGAAGACATCATTGCATCCTTTAGAGAGTA
>NZ_JBHIRG010000323.1:309-569 GCF_042196965.1 Bartonella sp. AA83SXKL | reverse complement strand
CTGAATAGCAAGCTGCTTTTTATCTTGAACCATATATGCTGCATCACGCATTAAAAATTGTTCAAACATCTCTTGAAAATTTGAAACATGAGGCCCTGTCAAAATAGCTGAACCAAGCAAAGCTAACTCCAATGGATTGTGTCCACCCTCTCCACATAACGACTTCCCAAGAAAAGAAACTTTCGATAAGCGAAGAAAAAGCCCCATTTCCCCAATCGTATCTCCTAAAAAAACGTCCGTATCCCTCTCTGGAGCAGCAG
>NZ_JBHIRG010000323.1:0-281 GCF_042196965.1 Bartonella sp. AA83SXKL | reverse complement strand
CTGCATTTTTTGATAAGATCTTCCGAACGCTCAGGATGACGGGGCACAATGATTGTCAATAAATCTGGCAAATAATTTTTAAGAATCTTATGAACCTCAAAAGCAATCTCTTCTTCCCCTTCATGGGTTGAAACTGCTGCCCAAACTGGGCGACTGCCAATAGCATCACGATAATGTGCAAGCAATGCTTGATCTTCCACCCAAAAAACATCAGCCTTAAGATTGCCAGAAAGCGCAACAGATTTTACTCCAAGTGCATGGTAATACGCTACATCTCTTTT
>NZ_JBHIRG010000322.1:326-570 GCF_042196965.1 Bartonella sp. AA83SXKL | reverse complement strand
GTGCTGCCGTCTCACGTGCTGAAGCACGTCCGCCACCTCGAAAATCACGAATGCCATACTTAACATCATACGTATAATCTGCATGCCCTGGACGATACTGATGAACTATTGCGCTATAATCCTTAGAACGCTGATCCATATTTCGAATCAACAGGGAAATTGGTGTTCCTGTTGTCACAAATGTTATCCCATCGTCTTGAACAATAACTCCTGAAAGTATCTCTACTTGATCCAACTCACGGCG
>NZ_JBHIRG010000322.1:0-247 GCF_042196965.1 Bartonella sp. AA83SXKL | reverse complement strand
TCAATGACACAACCAAGAGCCTCACCATGACTTTCACCCCATGTTGTTACACGAAATAGATGACCAAATGTATTATGTGACATGAAAAATGACTCGTTTCTCTGTCATATATGCAGCTAGAACATATATTAAACTCTGCAAAACAGTCTCTATTTTAAAGTATCCTTGACCGTTTTAAATTCGGTTAAATCACCGCCGTCTCATAAAACTTTATTCTTTAACGACGGAAATATCTGGTGCATCAACA
>NZ_JBHIRG010000321.1:0-570 GCF_042196965.1 Bartonella sp. AA83SXKL | reverse complement strand
CAAAGGGCAAGAAAAGGAAGATCAAACGGGAAAAGTGGTAATGAACCTGCTGAAATGAAACCATCAGACCAAAGCAAAAGAGCAACAAATGCAAAACACATCAAGAAAATCCAGTGCAACTGTATCTGCAAACGACGTGTTGATAAAACAGATTCCACCGCACGCGCCCATTTCCAAGAAATAATCAAGAGAATGCGTTCAAAAATACGGGGTCCGTTTAAGTGACGAAAAAAAGGTGCTCCATCATCACAGGATAAAAAATAACGATACCCGACAACATAAAGCAATGCACCTCCTAATAAAGCCACAAAACTCATCATTAATGGAGTATTAAACCCATGCCAAACAGCCAAACTATAAGGAACTGTCATTGATCCTAAAACAGAAACAACTGCATTATCCAAAATAGGCCCGATTGTTAAATGAGGCATAATACCAACCGCTAAACAAACAAATACCAAAAGTTCCATTGGAAGACGCATAAAATGCGGTGGTTCGTGTGGAGTTTTTGGTAAATTGACAGGTTTTGGTCCTAAAAAGACACCATGAATAAAACGTATAGAATAGGTA
>NZ_JBHIRG010000320.1:318-570 GCF_042196965.1 Bartonella sp. AA83SXKL | reverse complement strand
GCACTTTGAGGCAATTTTTGCCATTCACTTAAAGCCTTTTCGTAATCACCTGTTTGAATAGCAACTTCCATCCGGGCCGCGATTGCTTCCAATGTCATACCTTCAACATTTCCAATCGGTCGCGAAACAATCAAACCTTTTATCCATGCCAAAATCCGTTCAAAAAAACCAGCATCTGACGCAACAATCTTTTGCGTTGCAACAATTGCATCGGCAATATTGGCAAAATCAGCTGCAAGTTGAACTGAACTA
>NZ_JBHIRG010000320.1:0-292 GCF_042196965.1 Bartonella sp. AA83SXKL | reverse complement strand
GGAACAAATCAAGCCCCTCAATCGAGGGCGATAATTGTTGTAATATTTTCAATTCGTTGACATAAGATCCGCCACGCTCTACAGCATTCTTCAGCGAATTAATCGCAATAAACAACGCCGTATTTATTTTTTCCTTCCCATCACTTTTAACAGTAATTTCTTTCTGCAGAGTTTCTAAACGTTGCTGTAAAGCCGCAAGAGCACTTGCATTGCTCTGCCCAATTAACATAGCAGCTTTCATATCTTTTGAGACGCTAATTAAAGTGAGCACATACTCTTCAAGACTACTTAC
>NZ_JBHIRG010000319.1:318-571 GCF_042196965.1 Bartonella sp. AA83SXKL | reverse complement strand
ACAACTTTTATCACTGTTGCTACAACACGGCCAGAAACAATGCTCGGTGATACAGGAATTGCGGTTAATCCTGAAGATGATCGTTATAGAAATCTTATAGGTCAAAATGCTATTTTACCCCTTGTGGGGCGTAGGTTGTCGATTGTTGCTGATGCTTATGCCAATCCTGATGAGGGAAGTGGTGCTGTAAAAATCACGCCAGCACATGACTTTAATGATTTTGAAGTGGGTAGGCGCAATAATTTACGCTTGA
>NZ_JBHIRG010000319.1:0-246 GCF_042196965.1 Bartonella sp. AA83SXKL | reverse complement strand
TTATCCGATGCGTTAAAAATGTTGGTCAAAGATCTCGATCAAAAGGATCGTTTTATTGCACGTGATCAAATTGTTTCTTTGATGGAAGAGAAAGGATATTTGGTAACCGTTGATGATCATCCACATACCGTTCCTTATGGAGATCGCAGCGGTGTACCTATTGAACCCTTTTTGACAGATCAATGGTATGTTAATGCTGCAGAATTAGCGAAGCCAGCGATAGAGGCTGTTCATCAAGGAAAAACG
>NZ_JBHIRG010000318.1:0-572 GCF_042196965.1 Bartonella sp. AA83SXKL | reverse complement strand
AATCCGAAAGATGATAACGAAGCAGATGCTTTAGCAATTTTATATTTAGTTAAAGAAAGGGAATTGGGGTATGTCCATTAAATTACCATGGACGAGGCTTTTTGCAGACAAGTGGGCAATAGTTGTTGATTATTTGCCTGCTGTAGAGGGCAATATCTATATGCGATTACGGTTACGTATGTTGCGTACTGGTGAACCTCTTTTTTATAATATTAAAGTTTTATCTCATTACACTGGTTATTCAGTGAAGAAGTTTGAAGCGGCACTGAATGTTTTGCTTGAAGAAGGATATTTCATTCGTTTAGCAGATGGTCGCTTGTGGAATTTAGATGTTGAAGAAGAGCTTACTAACTCTCATGAGAGTTTAGAAAAGGTATCAAAAGCATCACGATCAAAGAGATTATCGGAGAGAGCAAAGAAAGCAGCGCAGGCAAGATGGGATAAACATACAACTTATACTTGTGATGCTTGTGATGATGCTCAAGTTACTGAAAATACTGATAAAAACGATGCTAAAGCAATGCTTAATGATGCTAAAACGATGCTTAATGATGCTAAGCATGCTAAGCATG
>NZ_JBHIRG010000317.1:323-573 GCF_042196965.1 Bartonella sp. AA83SXKL | reverse complement strand
CACTTTGTTTCCCCTCCGGTTGCGAGCGCCCTCGCATTAGTATCCGGGGTCTGGAAGTGCTGACTCAAAACAGCCTCTTGCTTTTAGTGCTGAAAGCACTTGGACATAACAAGAGCCCCCGGAAAATCCGGGATATCCGCAAAAAGCGGTTTTATTTCTAGTTTGAGTTTTTCGGGCTTCTAGACCCTATTGATCGTCGCGTATACGGGCAGAGAGGCGTGTTGGGTACGAGAGTGGATCTTTGTGGATG
>NZ_JBHIRG010000317.1:0-244 GCF_042196965.1 Bartonella sp. AA83SXKL | reverse complement strand
CCGTCTTTAACGCGTTTTCCCCCACCCTGTACTTTCCGATCCCACTTTGTTTCCCCCCCGTCGGCGGCGCCCTCGCATTTGGTTTCCGGGGGCTGGAAGTGCTGAAACCGATTCAGCCTCTTGCTTTTAGTGCTTAAAGTACTTGGACATAACAAGAATCTCCGGAACTCAGAGATGTCTGCAAAGCGGGTTCATTTTTCGTGTTTGAGTTTTTCGGGCATCTAGGACCTATTGATCGTTGCGT
>NZ_JBHIRG010000316.1:0-574 GCF_042196965.1 Bartonella sp. AA83SXKL | reverse complement strand
AATATTTGCGTCAATAATATAATCAGCATAATGAAGCGGTTGTTTTACTTTTTTCACTCTTATCGAGATATGTTTTGGCTTTTCGCCAGCGCGACAAGCTTCACGGCTTGATCCTGTTGTTGCTCTTTCGCGTGATTAAGCAGTCACCAATTGAGGCATGTTTTTGTTATGCCTTCATTTAGATGAAGCACTTATTGGAGACGCGTTTGTGCAAAAGGAGCATGGGTGGCAAAATATTTATTAAGTCTTACCCAAGCGGTTTTCTGTAGCGGATGATATACTGGTAGGAAAGAGTGAAAAATAGATTGTAAAATGGTGTGTAGATTGGTCTTCTGTTTTTATTTCATGCGATATTTATCAGTATGGTTTTGTGCATTTAAAGAAGCATGAAGTTGTCTAAGAAGGCACTAAGTTTATGCTGTAAAATATTTTTGTAAGAAAGATTCTATACAGGTTGATGCGCTCATGTGTCAAATGCATGGGATTTTGATATTGAATAATGAGGGAAGTGAAGAGCACATTCCACTCTTTTGCTGATAAGTAAAATTTTCTCAATTGGTTCTGTTGAGAGTCA
>NZ_JBHIRG010000315.1:311-574 GCF_042196965.1 Bartonella sp. AA83SXKL | reverse complement strand
AGAAGGATGGAACAAACGCTTTATTTAGAGTATAGCCGCTTTAAAGAGGACATTCACAATGACACATGTGACGCCTTTCTCCAATCCTTTTCTCTTAGGATTTGAAACAATAGAAAAAACATTGCGACGTATTGGTAAAGCTGATGAAACTTATCCCGCTTATAATATTGAGCGTTTACACAAAAATGATGATGCAAGCCATATACGCATAACTTTGGCTGTTGCTGGCTTTAAAGTCAATAATCTCAATATCTTGCTCGATG
>NZ_JBHIRG010000315.1:0-248 GCF_042196965.1 Bartonella sp. AA83SXKL | reverse complement strand
AGCTGCACGTCAATTCCAACGTACTTTTGTTCTTGTCGAAGGAATGCACGTTACAAATGCCGAGTTGAAAAATGGTCTTTTATCAATTAACTTATACCAGCCAAAAACAAAAAAACAAATGAAGCAAATTCCAATCAAAGTAAGTAATAAGAGTTAAGGTATAAAGGAATAATGAAATGGGAGAGCATAAACAAAACTTGTCGTTGCAAGATATGACCCATTCTGATACGGGGCAGATTGCTTATTTA
>NZ_JBHIRG010000314.1:336-575 GCF_042196965.1 Bartonella sp. AA83SXKL | reverse complement strand
ATTTTATAAACGAGGGAATGCTGTTTCTCTTGCAAGTGGGATGAATTTCTTTGGACTCTTACGGCAAGAGTGGGTTAGAGATGGAAAATGCCCATTATTTATGAGAAAAACCTCTCTTGATGAAAAATTTATTGATCAGCGCATTGCCGAAAGGTTACGACTTATCCATAATAAAGAGTGGACAGCTGCGGATAAAATTCGTGATAAGCTTGCAGCCGAGGGGATTGTCTTAAAAGATA
>NZ_JBHIRG010000314.1:0-271 GCF_042196965.1 Bartonella sp. AA83SXKL | reverse complement strand
TCTAGCAGCTTTCATAACTAAGGAGGAAGCTTGATGGAATTTTTATCTTATTATGGATATGTTGCACTTAAATTGATTGTAGGCCTTGTAGCCTTCCTCTTCATTTTAAGAACCATGGGTCGTAGTAGTCTTAGTCAAATGACACCGGTTGATTTGGTAAGCAATTTTGTGATGGGGAGTATCATTGGGGGCGTTATTTATAATCACAATATCAGTATCATTCAATTATTGCTTGTTTTATTTATTTGGCAAACTTTGATCACCTCACTTA
>NZ_JBHIRG010000313.1:327-577 GCF_042196965.1 Bartonella sp. AA83SXKL | reverse complement strand
ATGAAAGTGGAAAATGATATAATCATCCTTTTCGGCATGATTATGGTTGAAAGCAGAATGAAAATATTAGGCTTTATTGTTAGAAATACACGGAAAAAGCAAGAATTAACCCAAGAACACCTGGCAGCTACATCTGGAGCGGTGTGCAATTCATACGTGATTTAGAAAAAGGCAAAGAATCTTGCCAAATTGGAAAAACCATACATGTGCTTGCAATGTTAGGTCTCGATGTTCAGATTGGGAATGAAAA
>NZ_JBHIRG010000313.1:0-239 GCF_042196965.1 Bartonella sp. AA83SXKL | reverse complement strand
GATAGAGATTATGTGCATCAAAATTTACAGAATATTTCTGTTGCTCTTCCTCTCAGTTTTAAAGCTTATAAAGGACAATCAGTCAAAGCTTTCTTTTGTCCGATGAGAATGTACGACATTGTTTGGTAAATCATTTAAGACTTTTGGAGCGAAATGCTTTTGCTTTGCTTGAAGCTGTTGATGGAGATTGTGCTGGAGCTCTTTCTTTATATCCACATAAACAAGTGCCACATTTACTA
>NZ_JBHIRG010000312.1:0-578 GCF_042196965.1 Bartonella sp. AA83SXKL | reverse complement strand
GATCCAATCTTGCAATGACGGGTTTTCCTTGCGGATCTTCTTCATAATCAAGCCTGGTATCGGTCCACCCCATTCCGCAAATGATAGCATCTTGAAAGGCATCAGAATCTTCGTACTCCCCATCAGCTTCATCACGAAACCATTCGGCTGCTCCGGTGAGAATCTGGTTGGCAAAGGCAGCCCCTTCTTGGCGTGGAATAAATTGCACTTGTCGTTTATTATTGCGCTCTGTGCCAATCACAGCATTGACCAAAGGAGCAATGCGATTAAAAGTCATGACCGGTCTGTTTTGTTCGCGCAACACGGCAAGATCTTGCTCATTCCATTGACGTCCATTATAAAAATCGTAGTCTTCTTGGGCATTTTTTCGCCATTGCTCGACATGTGCAATATCATCCTGATACCAGCTGACGAGTTTTTTAAAGAGTGCTTGGTGTTCAAGCGTCTCTAATGGATCAAAAGAGTCTTTAGAAATATTCATTAAAAAGCCATCCATGAAGTTTGAGAATGGTGAGAAGAACGATAAGTATTTTTTTTCGGCCGCATGTTTGGCTGTTCATAAGCCACACACATCAGTC
>NZ_JBHIRG010000311.1:326-579 GCF_042196965.1 Bartonella sp. AA83SXKL | reverse complement strand
ATGATCGGTTTATATATTCCGCGAGATACCTTTATCCATAACTTAAAACCAGGTATTAAGTTATTATTTCTTACGGTGTGTGGAACTACTATATTAATGGTTTCATCTATACCTATTTTGGTACTACTTTTATTGTTCGTAATCTTATTCTACAAAATTGCCAAGATTCCTTTTGGCACTGTTATAAAGCAGTTTAAATCGATGGGGTTGTTTTTAGCCCTTATATTTGTATTTCAAGCTATTTTTGTTAATT
>NZ_JBHIRG010000311.1:0-258 GCF_042196965.1 Bartonella sp. AA83SXKL | reverse complement strand
AGTTTCAGACATGGTAGCTTCGATTGAAGTAGGGCTTCAGCCCTTTCGTCGCTTTGGTATAAATCCATCACAATTGAGTATGGTTATCTCTATGTCTATCAGATTTATTCCTCTTTTGAGTGAAAAGTTCAATGAAGTACGTGAAGCACAACGAGCACGCGGATTTAATACAAATATTGCAACTCTTGCAATACCTTTAATTATACGAACCATAAGAATGGCTTCAGAAGTTGCTGAGGCATTGGAGGCACGTTCTTA
>NZ_JBHIRG010000310.1:0-581 GCF_042196965.1 Bartonella sp. AA83SXKL | reverse complement strand
GCATGCAATTGATCTCTTATAATCGCATCTATTGTGTTTTGTTGTCCATACTCAGGATAAAGTGATGACCAAGAACTCAATTCCTTTGCGCGTGCCTCATAAAGAAAATTTGCCGCGGCATCAAAATCACTGGATTTATTTTGAAACGACTTAACAGAATTATTAAAAAATTCACCAAGACGTATATCATGCTGCTGCTGTTCCTCAGCTTGTCTTAGCGCTTCTTTCTGTTCCCTAATATACGCATCTTGCTTTTGAATCTTATCTAGCATCCACGCCACTAAACGAACAGGGTCCTCACGTAGGTCTGGGGGTGCATTTTCACCTTCAACCATTGGCGTCTGGGATTGGGGTTCATAAAACTTTACAAGCGCTTCACGGGCTTGTTTGGCTTGTTGCTCCATACGCTGCTGTTCTATACTAGGAACAATCTCTGAAGGTTTTTCAACGGGCTGTGCAACCGGCTCTGGAGAGGTGACATCATCATTATCAATCGTTTCACCATCATAAGTGCCAGCATCAAAAGAGCTCTCATCATCAAAGACCGGTGCTCCAACTCTGTAATCTTCATTCATAGCTTC
>NZ_JBHIRG010000309.1:0-582 GCF_042196965.1 Bartonella sp. AA83SXKL | reverse complement strand
TGCTCGATGAATAACCAGATCAGCATAACGACGAATTGGTGATGTAAAATGTGTATAGTTATGTAAGTTTAAACCAAAATGGCCGATATTTTGGGGGTTATATTCTGCTTGAGATTGTGTGCGCAAAATAACCTGATTCACTAATTCTTGTTGCTGGGTATTCATAACCTTTTCTAAAATTCTATTAAGACGGGCTGATGTCAGTTCTGCGCCTCGAGAGAGTGATAAACCCAAACTTTGAAGAAAACTCCGCAGTATTTCTTGTTTTGCAAGAGAGGGTTTATCATGAATTCGATAGATGAGGGGCTGGTGATGTTCTTTTAATGTTTCAGATGCTGCAATATTAGCTTGTATCATGAGTTCTTCAATCAAACGATGTGCTTCTAGGTATGTTTGTATTTCAACATCTTTAATGCATCCATTTTGATCAAGAATAATTTTTTTTTCTGCTATTTCTAATTCTAGTGGTTGTCGACGATTCCGTGTAATTTTAAGGCATTCATAAGCTTTCCACAATGGTTGTAAGACATTTTCGAAAAGAGGAGCTATTTTTTCATTTATATTTCCCTCAATTGCTGACTG
>NZ_JBHIRG010000308.1:0-582 GCF_042196965.1 Bartonella sp. AA83SXKL | reverse complement strand
GTTACAACAACATCTACTGTTCCCTTTCCAATATCATTGCCTTCAACAAATCCTTTATACTCTAGCCCCTCTAATTGCACTTCACGTAATATCATTCCAGCTTTTTTGATTGCATAGAGACCTTTAACCTCTTCAACACCCACATTTAAAAGCCCAACACTTGGTTTTTCAGTGTGATAGAGGGCGCGAAACATCCCCGCTCCCATAACGGCAAAATCAACCAATTGGTTAGCAGATGCACCAATTGTTGCACCAATGTCTAAAACAATACTCTCGCTACGAAGTGTTGGCCAAATACCCGCAATTCCAGGACGTTCAGCTTCTGCCATCATTTTTAAACAAAAATAAGACATTGCCATGAGTGCACCAGTATTACCAGCAGAAATGCAAGCATCAGCTTCACCATTTTTTACTGCTTCAATTGCGTGCCACATTGATGATTTGCCGCGCCCATTGCGAAGTGCTTGGCTTGGCTTTTCATCCATACGCGTGTAGCTTTCTGTAGGATAGAAGCGCGATACAGAAGCCAAACAAGGATATTTTTTTAAAACCGGCGTAACAGCTTCCTCTACTCCATAAAAC
>NZ_JBHIRG010000307.1:319-583 GCF_042196965.1 Bartonella sp. AA83SXKL | reverse complement strand
TGCTTTAAAGTCATTTCCACGGTTATGCCATTTGAATTCTGCTCTTTGATACGAGAAAACAAGGAAAAGCGATATTTTGAAAGACTATCCTTTATGACATCAAGATATTTATCAAGCGTAGCATAGTGGCTATTTGTATGGGTGTTTGTAGCATTTTTATGTATTTTTTGATATTCCATTTGCATAATAGAAAGATCACGGACAAAATTCTTGCGCTCTTGTCGTTCTATCTCCTTTTCTCGTAACTCGAGAAGGCTCTTGAGA
>NZ_JBHIRG010000307.1:0-288 GCF_042196965.1 Bartonella sp. AA83SXKL | reverse complement strand
AAAATAAGTTCCATAGCTGTAGATTTGACTTCACAATTGTTTGTTTTGTTTACTTCTGTTAAGTTCGTGTTTTGTTCATTCATTTTGCTTTCCTCCATTGCGCGCAATTCCCCCGTGGCGTGAATCACGCTTGTGTTAAAAGTTGTTTGGTTTGGTTGTTAGATTTTTATATCTTGAGGAATTCTCGTATTTCCGTTAATATTAGCTAATCCACAAACCTCGGCATTTTGAGAAATCTTAACTTCATCATAAATACGAGCATTCTCATAAACTTTTGCATCTCCAAAA
>NZ_JBHIRG010000306.1:327-583 GCF_042196965.1 Bartonella sp. AA83SXKL | reverse complement strand
TTATGCACTCTTACTTTTATCTCTTTAGGGATCAATCTTATTTGGTAAGCTAGTTTCTAGTATCTCAAGAGCATTTAAAAAGCTTGTATCGCTGCAATTTAGACACTTTTTGAGTGTATAAAGGTAATACAATCTTTGGTTTTTCATGAGTTTAATAACACACATTTGTTTTGGGGATACAGAACTTATTACAGTGGATGATGTGTGTAAGATGTTTTGCCATCTTTAAAAACAGGGACATGAGCAATAGCATCGA
>NZ_JBHIRG010000306.1:0-263 GCF_042196965.1 Bartonella sp. AA83SXKL | reverse complement strand
AATTGAACGTGAGTTTTTGGACATTGTTGATGACCAGTAGTTTTCTTATCAAGACTGCAAATGCAGAAACAGTAGCTGAGTCAGGAGACAAATCACACAGAGCAGTAGGTCTAAGTGAACAGCCAAGAGAAATGGATAAGAATATCATCAATGGGAGCTTTATAATTAAGGAGGGTGAAGTTGAGAGTGTCGGAAATGGAGAAACTTCAAAGGGTACTCTTATTGATGAATATGGATTACAGAGTATCGAGTATGGAGGACAA
>NZ_JBHIRG010000305.1:343-583 GCF_042196965.1 Bartonella sp. AA83SXKL | reverse complement strand
AGCTTCTCAATTAACAGGATGGAATATTGATATTTTAACGGAACAGGAAGAATCTGAAAACCGTCAAAAAGAATTTACCGAACGTAGTAAACTGTTTATGGAATCCTTAGACGTTGATGAGATGATTGGGCAGGTTATGGCATCAGAAGGTTTTTCTTCCATCGAGGAAATCGCCTATATTGATCTGGAAGAAATTGCCTCCATTGATGGTTTTGATCATGAGACTGCTGCTGAAATCCA
>NZ_JBHIRG010000305.1:0-253 GCF_042196965.1 Bartonella sp. AA83SXKL | reverse complement strand
CCTGGTCTGACAAGTGCTATGTTGGTTGCTATGGGTGAAGATGGTGTAAAAACAATAGAAGATTTTGCTGGTTATGCAGTCGATGATTTGGTTGGCTGGAGAGAACGTAAAGAAGGTCAAACACAGAGTTTTTCTGGTATCCTGACCCCATTTGATATTACACGTGCTGATGCAGAAACTATGGTTTTAGCTGCACGTGTGCAAGCAGGTTGGATAGACCAAGCTGATCTTGTTACTGAAACTCCTGCAGAAA
>NZ_JBHIRG010000304.1:0-583 GCF_042196965.1 Bartonella sp. AA83SXKL | reverse complement strand
GAATGCACGATAGAGACCGCCAAAACGATCTTCTACCACTTCTTTAGAAAGACCAGCAAGATTAAAAACCTTAAGCATCATTTCTGGAGAGTGATTACGGATTCCACCCGAGGCAATCTCATAACCATTGCAAACAAGATCATATTGAAAAGCCTTAAGAGTAAGAGGATCTTGACATTCAAGAGCATCTTTTCCACCTTGAGGCATTGAAAAAGGATTATGTGCAAAATCAAGCTTTTTCTCCTCTTCATTCCATTCAAAAAATGGAAAATCAACAATCCACGCTAAAGAAAAACAGTCTCGATCAACAAGGTCTAATTCTTCCCCTACCCGAGTACGCGCAGCTCCGGCAAAAGGTAAAAATTTCTTTGGATCTCCCGCAACAAAAAAGCAGGCATCACCATTTTCAAGTCCAAGCTGCATACGAAGTGCTTCAGTCCTCTGTTCACCGATATTTTTAGCGATAGGGCCCGCTCCTTCAAACTTTCCCTGTTCTTCACGCCAGAAAATATAACCGAGTCCTGGTTGTCCTTCACTTTGTGCCCATCCATTCATACGATCACAAAAAGCACGACTTCCACCC
>NZ_JBHIRG010000303.1:0-583 GCF_042196965.1 Bartonella sp. AA83SXKL | reverse complement strand
ATAGCTCAGGAAAAAAATGCTCTCATTATTAATACTGATTCAATGCAGGTTTATGATGTTTTAAATATTTTAACGGCAAGGCCTACACGGACTGATACTGCAACTGTTCCGCACTATCTTTATGGTTATGTGAATCCTGCTCTTCACTACTCAGTGGGACAGTGGTTATGTGATGTTAGCAAGCTTTTAATGACATTTACGTCGAAATCACTTATTTTTGTTGGTGGAACAGGACTTTATTTTCGTGCTCTTTTAGAGGGAATTTCAAAAATCCCTGATATTCCAGATGTTGTGCGGCAGAAATGGCGACTTCGGCTTGATAAAGAGGGAGCTGAGAACCTTTATCGCCAATTGTGGCAGGTTGATGCTGTTCTCGCTGAGAAAATTTCTTCACAAGATGGACAACGTATTGTTCGTGCTTTGGAAGTTTATGATGCAACTGATAAAAAGCTAAGTTGGTGGCAGAAGAAAAAAACAACACCTCTTATTGCGCGAAATTGTTCAGAAAAACTTCTTCTCATTCCACCGCGTCAGTTGCTTTATGAACGTATTCATAAACGGTTGGACTCTATGATTGAAAAAG
>NZ_JBHIRG010000302.1:0-584 GCF_042196965.1 Bartonella sp. AA83SXKL | reverse complement strand
AAAACTTATGATGATATAGACAACGAGCTAGAGAAAGCACTTGGTATTCAATTAGGTAGGTATCAAAATGAAAAAAATTGAAAAAAATAAAAAATACGTATTGACATTAATAAAAGGTTCGTTTAGAAAGGCGTCAAGTGTGTAGAAACACTTAGCGAATAGCGGATAGGTTACGATACAGCCTCTCCCATGCCTTTTAAAATACTGACTTTCTTTTATGCTATCATTGGCATATAACGATTTATGTCGGGTGTAGTGTGTTATACAATACCCTTTTTAGGGGAAAGCACACAGCGGACTATTCGCCGTGTTTCTAGCACCCGACGCCCTTATAGGGTGTCAATAGAAACCTTCTTACGAATAGGATTACTAGCATGAAAGCTACAGTTAAAAAGAGAAAACCATCCAAAAAATATGAATTGACTAATGAAATAGATCATATGACTGGTCTCACATTATACCGTATACGCGCCTTAAAAGATTTTGGAGATGTCAAGGCGGGGGATTTAGGTGGTTTTATAGAAAATGAAAGCAACCTATCGCATTATGGTACGTGCTGGGTATATGATAAAGCCCGCGTTTTT
>NZ_JBHIRG010000301.1:337-586 GCF_042196965.1 Bartonella sp. AA83SXKL | reverse complement strand
ATGTTGCAATCTACCTTTGGTCCTCTTGGCTCACAACGCTATCAAGAATATATGCATGACATTTATAATTCAGGGAACCATCTTCTCACTCTTATCAATGACATCCTTGATATGTCCAAAATCGAAGCTGGAAGATTTACCCTTGATCGTAAAAATATCGATCTTGAACCCATTATTAGTGAAGCGGTGCGAACACTTACACCACAAGCTCAAGAAAAAAATATTTCTGTCTCAACAAATATTGCTCCA
>NZ_JBHIRG010000301.1:0-234 GCF_042196965.1 Bartonella sp. AA83SXKL | reverse complement strand
TGTTTGTGCTTTCAAGAAAAAAAATAACCTTGTTTGTAGAATTAAAGATACAGGCGTTGGCATTCCCCAATCAGCAATCAAAAAACTCGGACAACCTTTTGAACAAGTTGAAAATCAACTCACGAAAACCCATACCGGCTCAGGTCTTGGGTTAGCCATTTCACGCTCTTTGCTAGAATTACACAAAGGAAAACTTGAAATTATCTCTAAAGAAATGAAAGGTACAACTGTAAC
>NZ_JBHIRG010000300.1:313-587 GCF_042196965.1 Bartonella sp. AA83SXKL | reverse complement strand
TATGATTTTATCAAACTTGCCAAACCCCGCACTCAATCTTTAGAAATCACAAAAGGAATAAAAATCTAAAATCCGCAAAAAAGGAATCTCAAGCCTTTACCATTCTCTATCGCTCTATGATATCAAAAAAATGGGTATTATACGTTTCCTGTAGGCTTTTGAAAACTCCATGAAAAGCGCGAAAAGCCTTATAAGATCAACCACAAACTACATAATTTCTTACAAAAATGACTAAAAATAAGCATCAGAAACAGTACCCCGGGAAATAGCTCTC
>NZ_JBHIRG010000300.1:0-249 GCF_042196965.1 Bartonella sp. AA83SXKL | reverse complement strand
GTTGGCGGGCTTGCTCAATACTTTTACCATTCGCAGAAGCAGCAGTAACTATATCGCAACGGACTCGCTCAATAAATTGCTTTTGTTGTTGAGGATTCAATTTAGAAAGTTCCCTGATAAGACCTGGAAAAAAAACTTCCAATCTTTCTATAAGCATTCCTTCTGTAACACTAACTTGGTTAGAAGAAAAAGATCGATTAAATAAAAACCGATAAACAGAAGGATTCCGAGAAACAAAAAAAATTGCTG
>NZ_JBHIRG010000299.1:0-588 GCF_042196965.1 Bartonella sp. AA83SXKL | reverse complement strand
AGCCCGTGAATGGTATAACGGTAAAGCCATTGTGCTTCACTCTCTATACACTTATGATGATAAAGGTACGCAAAAATCTTCTATAATATCACGCTTTCCTTTCAGATTCTCAGCAGGGATTGTCCATATATCGTCGTCAATCTGATCTTCACGAATATGACGTAAAGGATTTGTACGAATCCCTGTAAGGATAAGAAGACGCAAAGCCAGATGTGTGATGTTTGTTGTTTTGCGAAATATTTGATAAAAAGCCGGGATATTTCTCCAATCCACAGCAGGCATGTTTTTAACTTTATGACGTTGTTTACTTAATAAAACTCTTGCTTTTGCTGTTGTCTGTAAATCAACATCTAAACCTAAGGTATCAGCATGTTTGAGATAGAGATTGAAGGGGGATTTAAGTGCTTTCTCTGCTGTTGCAGCTTTTGTATGCCAAATAGGAACAAGGGTATTGTGTATCTTTGTTTGGGTAGTTTCTAAAACAGATATAAAACCTCATTTGAGGAGAATATAAAGTCGTAAAAGTGAAAACCAGTTTCTATCTTTACCATTTCCTTTTAAGTCAGTTTTACGACTTTCACCCGTATT
>NZ_JBHIRG010000298.1:0-590 GCF_042196965.1 Bartonella sp. AA83SXKL | reverse complement strand
AACCGCTCTGTTTTTCTTGCTCTTTTTCCAAGAGAGATATTCTTCTATTGGCTAATAGCACATTCTGTTTAGCCATATCGGTCAATCCTGTATAGAAGAGGGCATTTGGCATAACAAAATAGCTTGCCATTTGTAGTGCAATGGCATGCACATGTAATCCAGGACTGGGGTTAGGACCAGGATTAGAGCCAGAGTTTGGATTAGAATTAAGAAATTCAGGTTGCAAACTGAAATTCCAGAAATTTTCATCATTGTTATCAAAGAGACTTTGTTCAATATTCGCTTTGCCATGGCTTGATTCTGGTCCATAGGCATGTAGCCATATACTTATCAGGTGATCCATTGATTGTGGTATAATCATTTACCAATTTGAAGGAGTCTTCTTCGGCTTTTCCAGAAACTTGAATCAATGAAATGCCGCGTGTATTTAAAGGATCAGAGGTATTTACAACACTATTTTTATCTCTGAAATCGCTTTTGATATAAACTGTTGTGGAACCTTTTAAATCTCCATGGATGAGAAGACAATCAGTTTTTTGATTGGCTATTGGCTTATCATCATTCCATGCAGTGTTGAAATAAATTTTTGC
>NZ_JBHIRG010000297.1:0-590 GCF_042196965.1 Bartonella sp. AA83SXKL | reverse complement strand
AGATCTTTGGGTTGATATTTATCTTCAATCAGGGACGGGTGAAAATACGAAATCAATGTATCGTACCAATATAACAACAAACCGTAATTATACCGAACATGTAACAGATATGGCGCGTGTTAAAAAATCTTTACTGAGTGATGAAGCGTTTGCTTCTGCTATGTATGGAAGCAATGAAAAGACACATATTGTTGGCAAGAAAGAACCAACCTCTAAGGTTTCAGGTGGATATAAGGATACGGCGAATCGTCGAATGATCTCGCATATCGGTTGTGAGGATGGTTGCGGTTATGTTTGGCAATTTTTATCGGGCACGTTTCCTATACCCATAAGCCGTACGCAAAATACGTTTGAAATGAGAGCATTGTTAGGGGGTGGTAGCTGGAGTAATACAACGGATAATGGGCGTTTTACTCGAGCCGCCATGATCGTCAATGGTGGAAATGAACAAGTTGCGGCGCGTGGATGTAGCCATACGCGTCATTTTGTTTAGGAGGGAGAGATGATAGAATATCCAGAACATTTAAATAGCAAAGAAGATTATCTGAACATGCTTTCTTTTGACAAAGTTGAAACAGTAAGAAGGCTAG
>NZ_JBHIRG010000296.1:0-592 GCF_042196965.1 Bartonella sp. AA83SXKL | reverse complement strand
AACACCTGCAGATTTTTGTCATTAAAATTTTGACGCCGATAAAAATATTTTTTTAGGAATGGATGGTTTTTTTGCAGCGCGCTTGCGAAAAGTGGCTTAATTAACGGTTCATTTACTAAAATGGCTGAAATTGTGCTTGATTCAGCACAAATGGAGATAAGATTGTGGCGATTGCGGTAAAAGGTCCTCAGATAAAGGCAGCGGACTTTGTCTATAGAGCACATCAATTTATACGGTGTTTATGGGTTGGACCACTGTTTCGTTGGCGGTTTTCGGGGTTTCGTCCTCATAAAATTTTAGCGCATCCTATTGATTTGCATTTAGCTGATCCGATGATGGCGCATGAATTTTATCATGGTCGTTTTCCTTTTGCAGGTCATATTGTTCATTCTGGTGCTGTTTCTCCTTTTTCATTAGTTCCACCAACGCCGGAATGGGAGGTGGCTTTGCATGATTTTCATTGGTTGCGTCATATGGCAGCAGCGGAGAGTGATTTAGCAGCGGCACATGCACGTGCTCTCTTAGAAGATTGGCTTGATCAATGGGGCAAAAAGGTGAAGGGACTTGCTTGGAGTAGTCCGGTTGTGGCACG
>NZ_JBHIRG010000295.1:325-592 GCF_042196965.1 Bartonella sp. AA83SXKL | reverse complement strand
GCATAAAAAACCGCACTTCCTAAACACAAAGCCATTTCACTTTTCATGTGCCTTCTGCAAAATGGATTGGCATCAGCTGTTCCACACCGGCATGACCGCTAGGGCCTCCTAAAGCCTCAGCACTGTCTTGCAATGGAGCACTTTGTTTCTCTAAACTCTGCTTTTGTGCTTTGAGTGCAATTTTATGGATGAGTGATGCAGGCAAAGGTGAATAACGCAAAAGATCGAGCATAATATCTGGCGTTGTGAAACTCTGCATCAAAGGCA
>NZ_JBHIRG010000295.1:0-275 GCF_042196965.1 Bartonella sp. AA83SXKL | reverse complement strand
TATCATACTCCAAACTGGTAATCATTTCGCGTGTTAACGGCACATACCTAGCATTTTCGTCACCAGCAATACGCACCAATCGCCCATCGGAAAGATAGTTTTGAATAAGGTAGAGAATAATTTTTCCCTGTCGCTGCCGATATCGCCGCAAACCATCAAAGAAAGAAGCCAACAAATTGAGTGAAGATTGGCGGCGTTGTTGTTCAAGAATTCCTGGTTGATTGACCGCCCGTGTACCAATAAATTCAGAAGACAATCCGGTCACTTGTTCGAGT
>NZ_JBHIRG010000294.1:319-593 GCF_042196965.1 Bartonella sp. AA83SXKL | reverse complement strand
TGGTACAAGCTAGCGTATTTGTTCCATCAATATTCATTGCACAAGAACCACAGATACCTTCACGACACGATCGACGAAGTGTCAAAGTTGGATCAATATGATTCTTGATAAAGAGCAACCCATCAAGAATCATCGGACCACAAGCCGAACGATCAACATAATAAGTATCCAAATGGGGATTTTCCTCATCATCAGGTGACCAACGGTAAACATGAAATTCGGTAAGTTGCTTAGCATCTTTAGGCTTAGGCCAAACTTTTCCCGGTTTTACTTG
>NZ_JBHIRG010000294.1:0-258 GCF_042196965.1 Bartonella sp. AA83SXKL | reverse complement strand
GCAATACGTTTTAAGTCGATACCCCCATCTGCTTCAGATGTTAAGGGATCAATATGGACAGGTCGATAGGACAAAGTCACCTTACCATCTTTTGACAAATGTGAAAGCGTATGTTTACGCCAATTTTTGTCATCACGCTCTGGATAATCTTCACGTGCATGCGCGCCTCGACTTTCTAAACGCGCTTCTGCAGAATAAACAGTGGTGATTGCATTGGCCATCAAATTCTCAAGTTCTAATGTTTCGACCAAATCAGAA
>NZ_JBHIRG010000293.1:0-594 GCF_042196965.1 Bartonella sp. AA83SXKL | reverse complement strand
AAAATCAAGTTCTTCAATTTTGTTGCCATGAACAACAACAACACGTGTTTCCTCCGGGTGGGAGGCATCTATAAGCATTTTGTTTGACATAAGTTAAAATCCTGAAGGCGACATGCGCAATTTGATTAAAACGAACAGCATGACTATTCGTAAACATAAAGGGCTGTCTGCCATAAAAGGGAGGTGCCAGCAAAACAGGATGGGGAATCAAGTGCAGATGTATGATTGCACTGAAAGCATTTTTCATCATCATTTCCATCTGTTTTGTATGACTCATATTTTTGTAAGTCTCCGGCAAAACAATCTTTAAAAAAGTTCGGATATCCGAACCAGCTAATCTTATAACGCAATCCTAGCTAACATAAAGACTTTTCATCCATAAAAAGTCTAAATTTGTAATTTGTAATATGCAACAGATTTTCTAAAGACAATTTAATATGGACTACAGATAATTTAGATGGTGGTTATTATCAGCCAGAAAGCGTAAATGTTCTTTTATGTTGATATCATACTTTTGGCAAGTAACAATTATTAAGATATGCCATTATAATGTCCTTATTGCCTTAATTTAGTTTTTTAGTGTTTAAATTTAAA
>NZ_JBHIRG010000292.1:326-594 GCF_042196965.1 Bartonella sp. AA83SXKL | reverse complement strand
TTTTTGCTGGATTTCAAATAGCCATTTTTTCCTTCGTTGGTATAGAAATTGCCGGAACAACTGCAGCGGAAGTTAAAGAACCTAAAAAAGTTCTACCAAAGGCAATTAATGCAATACCCCTTCGTATTGTACTCTTTTATATCTTTTCTCTCGTTGTAATAATGTCAGTCACACCTTGGGATCAAGTTGTTCCAGAAAAAAGTCCCTTTGTCTCGATGTTTTGGCTTGCTGGCATTCCGATAGCTGCTGGTTTGATAAATTTTGTTGT
>NZ_JBHIRG010000292.1:0-261 GCF_042196965.1 Bartonella sp. AA83SXKL | reverse complement strand
CACAAAAAGGTGCACCTCGGTTTTTTGGAAAACTTTCCAAATACCATGTTCCAGCCAATGCCCTATTCTTTTCCTGCTTATGTATTTTATTAGGATACACAATTGCATCATCATCTCCAAGCATCATCAGTGCTTTTACAATCGTGAGCAGCATTTCAGCAATTGCATTTTTATTCGTATGGTCTGTAATTTTAGTTAGCTATATTGTGTATCGCCACAACCACCCCCATTTACATACTGAATCCGTCTACAAAATGCCAG
>NZ_JBHIRG010000291.1:324-597 GCF_042196965.1 Bartonella sp. AA83SXKL | reverse complement strand
AAAAAAAGGAGAAATACGCCGTGGACCTTTATCACGAAGCGTATAACCAGCCTCAACAATCCCTTCAATGCCACCAATACCCGAACCAATTAACACACCTGTGCAAATCTGGTCTTCATCACTCTTGGGAAACCACTCAGCATCTGCAAGTGCTTGGTCAGCGGCTGCAATTGCATAAACAATAAATGCATCAACCTTACGCTGCTCCTTGGATTCCATATGCAAATCAGCATTATATGTACCGTTTGCACCATCCCCTACGGGGATACGCCC
>NZ_JBHIRG010000291.1:0-270 GCF_042196965.1 Bartonella sp. AA83SXKL | reverse complement strand
TCCTTCAAGAAGTCGTTTCCAACTATACTCGACATCACCAGCTAATGGAGATACCAATCCTAAACCAGTAATAACAACACGCCTCATGACTTTGCAACCCTGAATTGAGATTTACTCTTCAAAGCTCTCTTCTCAAAATAGCCCCCAAAGAATATAGGCAAAAGCATCTTAAACTTTACACCTTTGCCTTTTAGAAATTATGCAGAAGCTTTATCAATAAACTTTACTGCATCACCCACTGTGAAAATCGTTTCAGCAGCCTCATCTGGG
>NZ_JBHIRG010000290.1:0-597 GCF_042196965.1 Bartonella sp. AA83SXKL | reverse complement strand
ATAAGCACGTTATAGCCTATCACTTCTCATAATTTCCCATTTCATTCCACAAAATTCAATTTGCCTGTAAATAACTCCTTATGTTTCATCATAAACAGTAGTATTTAAATTCGAGTTTTTCGCATATTATTATCAAAAATCATAACTCCGCATATTCATATAAAGTTGATCAGCCTCAAAGAAGATAATTATCTTTAATCCTATGAAAAAAGCATGGAAAAGGCATTTTATAGCTTACTCTATACGTCTATTAACCTATATAATAATTTAGTCTCCAAATTTAAATTACTCTGCCAACTGTCATCGGACAGCAATAATTGTCAGAGGAAAAAAAATGCCAAAACGCACAGATATAAAATCTATTCTTATCATTGGAGCAGGACCTATTGTTATTGGTCAGGCATGTGAATTCGACTATTCTGGCACACAAGCCTGTAAAGCATTAAAAGAAGAAGGTTACCGAATTATTCTGGTTAATTCTAATCCCGCCACCATTATGACGGACCCAGAGTTAGCTGACGCAACTTATATTGAACCCATTACTCCTGAAATTGTTGCTCAAATTATTGCCCATGAACGCCCTGACGCCCTTTTACC
>NZ_JBHIRG010000289.1:0-597 GCF_042196965.1 Bartonella sp. AA83SXKL | reverse complement strand
TCCACTTCTGTGCTGTCAACGAGAAGTCGATATTTAAAGATGTCTTTTCCAGATGCCGCGATAAAGCTATCAATATCCTTTTTACTGATCTGATGGTCTGCTTGATAAAACTTACATTGAATAGCCACATAGCCCTCTTGATTGCGAAGCTTGGCAACCAGATCAATGCCGATATCATTTTTATTCCAACCTTCACGCTCTTTAGCCCATTCATAATAGCTCTCAACTTTTTCATATCGCCCATAGTGGAGAGGGTCATACATAAGATATTTTGTCACAAAATCTTCAAACAGTTTCCCTCGTAGAGTATTTGAAGTTGTCTGTTCACGATAGGATTGTAAAAGGGAGCGTAAAGTGAATTGTTCATTATCAGACTTAATAGATTGCAGCATATTGTAATAAAAATCCCTTGCCTTATGAGATGATTAATAATCATCAAAAGAATCAAAATGAATTTAATTAAATGCATTTAAAGCAAATAACGATAAAAAAGGGAAAAAAACTGCTAAAAAAAGCCGATATTTTTTTCAAAAGGGGTCTTTAAGGCTGCTTATCAACAGCCCATGACATGGAATAAGATCAGCAAAGTAGTGAAAT
>NZ_JBHIRG010000288.1:307-598 GCF_042196965.1 Bartonella sp. AA83SXKL | reverse complement strand
ATCTAAAGCATCAAGAATTTGACGCTTAATTTTTTGACGTGTCATTGAACCATATTGGCTTTCAATCTGTCCACGAACAACTTCACGCAAACGCTCTAAAGACTCCAAACCAACTTTTTGTGCTGCTTCATCATCAATTTTTAGCTCGTCCGATTTGCAGACGGCTTTAACGGTGATATCAAATTCTGCATTCTTACCAGCCAAATGAACCGCACTGTAATTGTCAGGAAACTTAACAGAAATTGTTTTCATATCCCCTGCTTTTACACCAACTAATTGCTCTTCAAAACC
>NZ_JBHIRG010000288.1:0-278 GCF_042196965.1 Bartonella sp. AA83SXKL | reverse complement strand
CAATTGTGCATCACTCTCTGCTCCACCCTCAAATGGAACACCCTCAAGTTTACCAATATAGTCTATCGTAACACGATCACCTTCCTCAGAAGGACCATCTTTTAAAGAATAGTTACACGCAGAGGAAAGTACACGCTTTACTTGATCATCAATCTCTTGTTCAGGAATAACCGCAATTTCACGGATAATTTCAATATGTTCAAAGTCCTTAATTTCAAATTTTGGCAAAACTTCATATTTTAAACTAAAAATAAAATCGGCTTTGCCATCTAGAATCT
>NZ_JBHIRG010000287.1:353-598 GCF_042196965.1 Bartonella sp. AA83SXKL | reverse complement strand
GATAAAGTTTGGGTTAAATTAATGGGTTTTGATGAGCGTGGTAAAGTTCGCTTATCAATGAAAATCGTCGACCAAAAGACCGGTAAAGAAATTATTGGTGAGGATTCGATAAAAGCAGAACAAGAAAAATACACAGAGGAAACACATAAATCTGAAAACAAGCGCCGTCGTAAGAAAAAAGAAGAGTAAACTTCTCCTTTTTTCATGAAATTAAATGCCATCCCAAATTGGAATGGCATTTTTCT
>NZ_JBHIRG010000287.1:0-287 GCF_042196965.1 Bartonella sp. AA83SXKL | reverse complement strand
AAGTATGCACTTCCCTATCCTGATCCAAGCCAATCTTGGTTAAGTTTTGGTTTAACGGAAATCCCTGTTCCAGAATGGACAAAAAACTTAGAAATTATAACGCCTTGGCGACCAGATTTTTTAAAATTTGCTAACGCTCAATTTCGCTGTTCTCCTGAAATCAATCAAACTTGCACCCATGATGGTGCACTTTTGCAATTAAGCAAATATCGTGGTTTTAACCAAAATTGTTTTCTTGATTTACTAGAACGCGTTAAACCTGGTGGATGGATCATTATCGGTGGAAA
>NZ_JBHIRG010000286.1:324-599 GCF_042196965.1 Bartonella sp. AA83SXKL | reverse complement strand
TATGCAATGAAAGTGCATAAAATCCTTAGAATTTTGGTATGGGCAGATTATGTAATCGAGCCGCAGCTTTGAGCGTATTAACCATCAGCATAGCGATTGTCATTGGTCCGACTCCTCCTGGAACAGGGGTGATTGCGGCAGCTTTTTCTTTTATTTCTTCAAAATCGACATCACCAACAAGACGCGTCTTTCCCACACCTTTCTCTGGTGCTGCAATGCGGTTAATGCCCACGTCAATAATAATGGCCCCATTTTTAACCCAGTCTTTTTTAATC
>NZ_JBHIRG010000286.1:0-261 GCF_042196965.1 Bartonella sp. AA83SXKL | reverse complement strand
ACGTCATCAAGATCACGAGTACGACTATGAGCGATTGTTACAGTGGCATTTGCTGCTGTTAAGAGGGCGGCCATAGGTTTGCCAACAATATTTGAGCGTCCAACAACAACAGCATCAAGACCAGATAAGTCTTGTCCACATTGTTGTTCAATCATCATCATGGCACCAGCTGGTGTGCAGGGAATGATAGCATCTTCAAGTGCATTTGCTGCGAGTTTTCCTATATTGATATAATGAAAACCATCAACATCTTTTGGGACA
>NZ_JBHIRG010000285.1:0-599 GCF_042196965.1 Bartonella sp. AA83SXKL | reverse complement strand
CCTGCAAAAAAATACGAATTTATTGATGATTGTGAATATATCGATGGTCATTTCTTAACTCGAATTAGAGCCTTAAGAGATTTTGATGATGTCAAAAAAGGCGATTTAGGGGGGTATATTGAAAATGAAAGCAACTTATCTCATGAGGGAAATTGCTGGGTGTATAATAAAGCACGGGTCTTTCAAAATGCACGCGTCTTTGGAAATGCTAAAGTAAAAAGCTTTTTTGTTGATGTCTATGGTAATGCTCAAATTTATGGAAATGCTATTTTTGAAGGTATGACATTAAAGGACAATGCAAAACTTTCAGGCAATGCGCATGCTAACAACGCCGTTGTAATTGAAGGCAATGCACAAATTTATGATAACGCCCGTGTCACTGATCATGCTCATATTTCCGATAATGCTGTCATTTGTGATGATGCTCATGTCGGAGGCAATGCAAAAATAAGTGGCTCTGCTTACATTTGTGATGAATCACGTGTTTTTGATGATGCCGTTATTTGTGATGCTCTTATCTCTGGTTCTTCATATATTCATAGCAATGCCTCTTTAACAGCTAATGAAGATATCTGTGATGATGCATATCCTGAGTTTGG
>NZ_JBHIRG010000284.1:306-601 GCF_042196965.1 Bartonella sp. AA83SXKL | reverse complement strand
CGGCAGGGCATGCCGTGGCTGTTTAAATGCTTATTCAAGCTTTGGTCCGTTTGAATAAAAAGATTCGCTTATGAATAATGTATGGAGTAGCAAAATGCCCAAGATGAAGACCAAATCGTCCGCTAAGAAGCGGTTTAAAATCACTGCGTGAGGGAAAGTTAAAGTGGCAGCTGCAGGTAAACGGCATGGCATGATTAAACGTTCGAATAAATTTATTCGCGATGCTCGTGGAACAATGGTTTTGAGTGAGCAAGATGCTAAAAAAGTTATTCAGCATTATTTGCCAAATGGTTTG
>NZ_JBHIRG010000284.1:0-262 GCF_042196965.1 Bartonella sp. AA83SXKL | reverse complement strand
GAGAGTATTACATGGCACGTGTAAAAAGAGGTGTTACAGCGCACGCTAAGCACAAAAAAGTTCTTAAACAGGCTGAAGGTTTTTACGGTCGTCGTAAAAATACCATCCGTGCAGCTAAGGCGGCGGTTGATCGTTCAAAGCAGTATGCTTATCGTGATCGTAAAAATAGGAAACGTACTTTCCGTGCTTTATGGATTCAGAGAATCAATGCAGCTGTCCGTGCAGAAGGTTTAACTTATGGACGCTTTATTGATGGTTTATC
>NZ_JBHIRG010000283.1:0-601 GCF_042196965.1 Bartonella sp. AA83SXKL | reverse complement strand
AGTTGGGAACCCTTTGGAATTGATGCATGATTTAACGGCTGCTTTACAATCCTTTCTTGAGTTTACGAGAATCTACGGCACTTGTTTGCGCAAAGTCACAAAAAAACTAAGAGAAGTATACCTAATGCGTCTCTATTACGAGAGCTAAGACAACGACAAACGCATTGATGGTGATAATCAAGGTTGAATAAAGCATAGCGGTTTTTATTATATCAGCCATAAGAACCTCTTTTTGTGCTTTGTGGTATCCATTTTTGAGTAACATATTATTACAGTTTGTAATATATGTTGATATAACATACTCGGCAAGCTTAAAATTTTTCTTTTAATTTTATGAGAAATAGAGAGATTTGCGAACTGTGGAGCATGAAAAAAGGAAAAGTTTGTTGTCTTTCTTTATTTTTTTGAATGTGCTGGTCTTGCGTGTCAAAAAACTTTTTTTCATCAAACCTTCTAATTCATGAAACCTTCTAATTCATGTTACACCACAAAGTGTTTAAAGCTGCTTTTTATGAAGGGGGGTGTGTTAATATCTTTTGTGGAAAGGGAAACACTAGATCACCTTTTAAGTTTCGTAAGCTGTGCTTCATTAGGGAAGGAT
>NZ_JBHIRG010000282.1:349-602 GCF_042196965.1 Bartonella sp. AA83SXKL | reverse complement strand
TTTTTGCTTCTCGCGCTGCTGCTGTTGCTAAAATATAGATCTCATCTGCTCCAATCTGCAGACAAAGCGCACGAAACCGCTTGAGTGTTCGTAGGGCCATATTCATCGAATTTTCTTCTAAAAGTCCAGTCTTTGCAACGCCTTGACCAAGACCACAGAGAATTTTTTCATTAAATAAAACTGTTGGTGAACGAACAAGACCCTCATAAATAACAAGCCGAACAGAATTTGAACCAATATCGATAACAGCGAT
>NZ_JBHIRG010000282.1:0-272 GCF_042196965.1 Bartonella sp. AA83SXKL | reverse complement strand
CTTCTGCTGATACAACGCAACCAAATGCGAAACAGAAGAGTCAAAAGACCTTTCCATCCTTGAAAGACCCGCATTGGCCATAAAATACTCCTGCGCATTAAATGGGCTTTCACCTCTTTGCGGTGTTATAAGTTGTGATGTTCCATCGTTTAATATATCAAAGCTCTGTTGATTATCAATGATATTCGCTAGCATAACTTGTAAAAGAATCTGCTGACGGACCATTTTATTAAAAACTGGAACCAATATTTCAATACGGTAATCGAGATTAC
>NZ_JBHIRG010000281.1:327-602 GCF_042196965.1 Bartonella sp. AA83SXKL | reverse complement strand
AAAACCAAAAAGGCGGATGGCTTCTTCACGAACATGCGTTTCAATAAACAAACTTAAACTCTCCCCCAAAGCTGGTAAAGAAGGACGCAGGCGATTTGAAATAAAAACTACATAGCCCACACCCTGAACATTCACAATGATATGATCATCAAAGATGTGTTCAAGGATACCTTTTAATTTGCCAATCATGCCATAATCCTTGCATGATAAGAAGCGCCGATACGGTGAGTACTGTGGCAAAGAGCAAGTGCAAGTGCATCAGCGGCATCACTGCT
>NZ_JBHIRG010000281.1:0-269 GCF_042196965.1 Bartonella sp. AA83SXKL | reverse complement strand
TTTCACTTTGTTTGGAGCATATTCAAAAACAGGCAATTTTGCCTGCGCTGGAGCAAGAAGTGCAATGGCCCGTGCTTGACCAAGTTTTAAAGTTGCCGTAGCATCCTTGTTGACGAACACATGTTCTACGGCGGCTTCCTGAGGCATAAACTGATGCAAAATATCTGTAAGCCCTTTGTAAAGCTGGCAGAGCCTAGAAGCAAGATCACAACGTGCATCAGAAGTAAGCGTACCCGCTGCAACAAATTGAAGACGATTGCCAGAGAAAT
>NZ_JBHIRG010000280.1:0-605 GCF_042196965.1 Bartonella sp. AA83SXKL | reverse complement strand
ATTTACACCTGTAAACAAGCCAAAGAAAACAACAATGGCACGAAAAATTCTCAAAAGAGAACTTTGGCGTAAAAATACACAAAACAATACAGATTGCCCCCGCTTTGCACTATTCATGAAGCATGATTTAAAAGAACTTCATGGAACCGCTAATAAACCCACTCAAAACAGCCACTGCTCTATGACGCTTTTAACAAAAGCACATGCCTCTGTTACCAAAGAAAAGTGACACCCAAAAACTGCTTTATTTTAATTGCTGAAGATTTCTCCCCCACATTTATATAAAGAAGCCTCTAAACAAAACTGTTTAGCCCGTCAATGGTTAATACATCAATATCCCCATAAATATAAAGGATAAATTTGCTTAACCATATCCCCTTGCATTCATAGAGTGAACCTTCAAAGGACGCCTAATCTCTGAGTTTCGAATGGTTTTGAAGGTTTGAGAAACCTTCAAAACCTATCTATAAAACCTATCAAAGCATATAGTTCATTTGTCTTGATTAACACGTGAAACGAACAGCAAAATTCACTATTTTGCTGATTTTACCTCATGTCATAGGCTGTGGATAAGTAGCCTTTAATAAAATTTCTTTTTAAGCAGG
>NZ_JBHIRG010000279.1:0-606 GCF_042196965.1 Bartonella sp. AA83SXKL | reverse complement strand
TCCATCCTCAGTAATTAACGCCTATTATACAGCCTATAACATTAATCCTCATTGGCTTGTCACTGGTGAAGGTGAAATGTTTAGTGATATGGCAAAAGCGAAAGCAGCAGGTTTTAAAGCACCTACCATCCCTACTGGACTCATGAAAAAGCTCGGTCGCATAGCTTATACAACCTATCGCGATGCAAATATAAAACTCCCCCCTGAAGATATAGCGGAATTAGCGGCAGAGCTTATAAAAAGTTGCAAGAGCTTGTTCAAAACATCAATGATAGTGAAGAAGTAGAACTTACTTTGCCTCTTCTAAAATTGCATTTAAAGCGTCAAATAGAGGCTGAAAATGCACATCCAGAAACTAAATAAGATACAGCTTAATGCCTCTTTAATATGACACGACAAAGAAATGAACCCAAAACCCCATTAGCAAGACGCCTCATAGAGGTAAGAAAGCTTGTAGGCTTATCTCGTGATATATTTTCTCTTAAAATTGGTATTAGTATTCAAGGGCTTGGCAATTACGAACGCGGTGATAGAACCCCAGACGCAGCCGTTTTAACATCATATGGAGAAAAATTTGGGGTCAACCTAAATTGGCTTTTGACTGGT
>NZ_JBHIRG010000278.1:0-606 GCF_042196965.1 Bartonella sp. AA83SXKL | reverse complement strand
CTCCCGCTCTTTCTACCTCTTCATCTTTATAGCGGAATCCTGCTTGAACCATGCAAGCATCAATGGAGACCATATCATTAGGACTTAGCTTTTGGTTTTCTGGATCGCGATCATAAGGGGTTGGCATGCCACATTCTAACAAGGCTTTTCCTACCTCAGTAAAATCAGTAACACCATTTTTCTCCCACGCAGCCACATCTCCTGGAGGAAGTTTGTTAAACTGACATCCTGTTATGATAAACAAAATTACCGCACCTAATAGCTTTAGAGTTTGTTTCATTTTTTCCCCTCTTTGAATGGATTTCTTTTTAATGCAATGGCTTGAAAGCCTGTTGATATTTTCTGCCACCGCTGTTTCAAACAACGGTGAACAATATTGAGATGGTGGATGAAGAGAACAATCCCACACAGGCATGGGAACACATGAATGTGGGGATTGTAGTTTCCACAAACAGCAATATTTAAGGTTGGCATTTACGGCTATTTTTATATTTTTTACAAAAAGGGCTGTTCAAGCGCTTCTTGACACTGCGCTGTGGGATGACAGCGCCAGGACGACAATTTGGAAGATTGTCTTCTTTAAAAGTATAACACCAATTACTTCTC
>NZ_JBHIRG010000277.1:332-608 GCF_042196965.1 Bartonella sp. AA83SXKL | reverse complement strand
ATTCTAATTCACATTTGCAGCATAACAAATATAAAAAAACAATATTCATAATTTTTCTGATAAAATTACCTTTTAGCTCTTGTTAAAAAAATTAATTCGAACGCTTAAACTCAATAACATCCCAAAAAAGATGAGCAATATCGGTGCCACTAAAACGCTTAATTTCACGAATTCCAGTAGGAGATGTCACATTGATCTCTGTGATATAATCTCCTATCACGTCAATCCCTACAAGAAGAAGACCACGTTCTTTTAAAGCTGGACCAATGCGTTGGC
>NZ_JBHIRG010000277.1:0-289 GCF_042196965.1 Bartonella sp. AA83SXKL | reverse complement strand
CGCGCCCTCCAACATGCATATTAGAGCGCACATCTGTTTCTGCGGCAATTCGATTAATCGCTCCAACAGGTTTACCATCAAGCAAAATAATTCGCTTATCCCCTTTTCGTACAGCATCCAAATAACGCTGAACAATAAAAGGTTCACGATAAATTTGTGCAAAAATTTCCAACAGCGATGCTAAATTGCGATCATCCTGTTTTAAATGGAAAACACCCGCTCCCCCATTGCCGTAAAGTGGTTTGACAATAATTTCACCAAAGGTAGCTCTAAAAGCCGTTATTTCTTC
>NZ_JBHIRG010000276.1:0-610 GCF_042196965.1 Bartonella sp. AA83SXKL | reverse complement strand
GAGATTGTGATGGGAGGAATTTTCGTCCTTTAAGGTGGAGGGAGGCTCTTTATAAAAAAGACACATGAATGTGGATAAACAGAAAGTTAACACCCTAGTGCGTGATTTTAAAAACTTTCATTCTGATCAGAGATCAATTGTAAAATTGCTCTTTGTTTTACCGAAGTGAGAACTCGAAATTTTTTTAAAAGCAGGTATTCCTCTCTGCTCGAGATGATTTCATCATGCTGGATAAGGTGCTCTTGTTGTGTGAAGAGATCAGCATAAAAAAGGCAATAGGAACACTCAAAATATCAGCAATTTCCTTTAAACGCCCTGCACTCACACGATTTAATCCTGTTTCATATTTTTGAATTTGTTGAGGGCTGACCTTCAAGTGGTCAGCTAATGTTTTTTGAGACATTTTCAGCATTTTTCGCCGAAAACGAATTTTTTTACCAACAAAAATGTCATTATGAAGATTTTTGTCTTGACGAAGATTTCTCGCTTGCATCTTCCCCCCGCCGGTTGCGAGCGCCCTCGCATTGGTATTCCGGGAGTCTAAAAATACTGAATCCGAGTCAGCTTTTTGCTTTTAGTGCTTGTAGCACCTGGACATAGCAAAATCTCC
>NZ_JBHIRG010000275.1:333-610 GCF_042196965.1 Bartonella sp. AA83SXKL | reverse complement strand
TCATAAAACATTATGAAACGTAAGTAGAGACCAATTGATCATTTTAAACTCTTGCCGTAACCAACTGAGATCCTTCAAATTTCTATAAAAAATCTTTTCTCACAAAAATAGATGAATAATTCGCTTTTAGATTGCCATTGCTTCACGAATTCAGACTACATCATAAGTTGTAATTTCAAAAAAAAACCCATCGCGCTAACATTCTCCAATGAGAATTGGTTAAAAACACAAGTCCTTGAACTTTTTTTAAAACAACCGATTGTGCCTGTTTATTAAA
>NZ_JBHIRG010000275.1:0-285 GCF_042196965.1 Bartonella sp. AA83SXKL | reverse complement strand
CAAAATGATGTGCTTGCTCAACTTGATAAACATAGTTATCTTTAATTATACATTGAAACTCTATTCTTTGAATAACCTGATCAGAATGCATTTCACATCGGAGACAATAAATAAAGACTTCATCTCTCTTAGAGTTTTTTTGAAGTGGCTCTGCCCTGCCATAATAAATTTGAAGCAAGCCAAATTCGGTTGCAAAGCGTACGTGAGATAGAGAAATTTCAGCTATCCAATGTTTCGTTTATACCCATTCTTTCATAAAACAAGGAACATTCTTTATACGACATG
>NZ_JBHIRG010000274.1:0-611 GCF_042196965.1 Bartonella sp. AA83SXKL | reverse complement strand
CATCACCAAACAATGCGTACCAATCATATCTATCTTAAGATACCTCTCAAGAAACTTTTGAAGAAAGCTCTTTTACAGGAAAATCGCCTAGAAAAATTTTTCACAAAAAATAAAAAGACACCATTCATGAAAACAACAAAGACCGATCCTTCTCTCTTAAAAAAAGAAAAAAGCACCAAGATAAGGATTGGTACAAGCAAAAACACTCATGAATTTGAGGGATCCCTCTTCCCTCGTTCAAAGCTTGAAATCTCAAAAGAACATGCGAGGGGGAATATTTCATGAGAAGAATTTAACACTCTCATGGACAGTGCGACATGATAAGGAGTTAACAATGCCAAAAGCAAAAGCAAAAAATATCTCCACCGCTTCTCCCCATAATTATATCTATCCTGGTACCCAAATACTCAAAAATAAATATGGAGAAACAGATTTAAAACTCCTTCTGGAAAAATGCTTACATGATAGGGAACAAGCAATGATGAATCTGCGTGCAGAATCCCTACCAGAATATTTTGATTGCGCTTATCTATGCTATATCCACCAACAATTGTTTCAAAAAACCTTTGAATGGGCTGGCCATCTCCGCCACACTCCCTTCACATTTGCAG
>NZ_JBHIRG010000273.1:0-611 GCF_042196965.1 Bartonella sp. AA83SXKL | reverse complement strand
ATTGATGGTGTCTTACATGAATTTTCATCAATTCCGGGTGTTCGTGAGGATGTTACAGATATTATTTTGAATATCAAAGAAATTGCACTTCGTATGCGAGAAGAGGGGCCTAAACGTATTGTTGTTTGTAAAGAGGGCCCTGGTGTTCTGAGAGCTGGGGATATCAGTACCGTCGGAGATATGGAAATTTTGAATCCAGATCATGTTATCTGTACCCTTGATGAAGAGGCTGAAATTCGTATGGAATTTATTGTCAATACAGGGAAAGGTTATGTGCCCTCTGATCGCAATTGTATTGATGATGCGCGAATAGGTCTTATTCCAGTTGATAGTCTTTATTCACCAATTCGTAAAGTGTCTTATAAGGTAGAGAATACCCGTGAAGGTCAAGTTCTGGATTATGATAAATTAACGCTTACAGTTGAAACGAATGGTGCTGTTAATGGAGAGGATGCTCTTGCTTTTGCAGCACGTATCCTTCAGGATCAATTAGCGTTGTTTATCAATTTTAAGGAGCCAGAGAAGCCAACTGTTGAAGAGTCTAATTCAGAGCTTGCTTTTAATCCCGCGCTTCTCAAGAAAGTGGATGAATTAGAGCTTTCAGTTCGTTC
>NZ_JBHIRG010000272.1:330-611 GCF_042196965.1 Bartonella sp. AA83SXKL | reverse complement strand
GCTCCCTCAACACTTTCAACCGTCTTAACAGACACAATCGCATCAAGATATTCGTGCGACCAATCTTCTTCAAAGGCTAATTTGGCGTCTGGCATAAGAAAAACAATATCTTCTGTTGCGCGGATTTCACACCCTTTTTTCTGTAAAGCAGTCAAAATAGGAAGAAACTTTTCTAATGCCTGGCGATCAATAAGAACTGTCTCAACAGCACTACATATACCTGTGCGTCGCAACTTTGCATTCAAAACAATATTACGTGCCAGATCTAAATCTGCTGACTG
>NZ_JBHIRG010000272.1:0-295 GCF_042196965.1 Bartonella sp. AA83SXKL | reverse complement strand
AAATGCGCAAAAATCGGAACACGGGCATCAACCTGAATACGCGCAACAAGATTTTTACCACCACGAGGCACAATTACATCAATGGCTCCATCTAATCCCTTAAGCATTTCTCCAACGGCACCACGATCTTTCGTTGCAACCATTTGAATAGCATCTTTAGGAAAACCTGCTTTCTTCAATCCTTTTACCAACGCACAATGAAGTGCATGCGCAGAGTGAAAACTATCCGAACCACCACGTAAAATTGCAGCATTTCCAGCTTTTAAGCACAAAGTACTCGCATCAATAGTAACAT
>NZ_JBHIRG010000271.1:0-614 GCF_042196965.1 Bartonella sp. AA83SXKL | reverse complement strand
TGTGTTTTTGCTGTTGCAATTATCTGGAGAAGGTTTGATTGGATCCAAAGAGATAAAAAGCCGAATTTTAAAGGTTTTGGAAGTGAACTATTGGCCAACATAACGCCAGAATATTGAAATCTCAACGGGCATCACAGAAACTTATCCTCAAATCGACGATAATACCTTTGTCAATCCTTAGCTGATATTATATTTCTCACCTCGTAATATTCCTATCCTTTATAAAAGCAACCTTTCCACCACACCACCTTGTCTTTCAAACATTAACTTAAAGACACATAAGCACAAAGGGTTTTCATCAAAAAATCTAAGTGCAAAAGTCCTAACAGAATTCCTGAAGAGAATTTTTCTAAAGGAAATGTCCTCTGATAAGAAATCCCCTTAAGAAAACCTTCTTCCTCCTCTATGACCTTTTCCATACAATTTTGGTTGTGCGCTCCCCCTCTTAAACACTCACCCCTGTCTGCATAGATGTCATCGGCTGTAGTTTTACCTCATAATACACAGACAAAAATCTCCTTAAAGCAGAACACCCCATTGGTATTCTAGACTCCGTAAACCCGATGCTCTCAGCCCTAGAGGAAAATTGAAACGAGAATGATTGAAGCTCAAGG
>NZ_JBHIRG010000270.1:323-614 GCF_042196965.1 Bartonella sp. AA83SXKL | reverse complement strand
CAAAGCCGATGCCATAAACTCACCAAAAATAGGCGCGGCCAATGAACTTCCCGTTCCATTGTATCCTAAAGGTGCTGGTTGATCGTAACCGACAAAAATACCAACAACAAGATCAGGGGTAAATCCCATAAACCATACATCTTTGGAATCATTCGTTGTTCCTGTTTTAGCAGCAATATGTCGATTGAGATAACGCAAATGCCCAGCTGTACCGCGCTGAATAACCCCTTCCATCATTGATGTAATCTGATAAGCTGTCATAGGATCAAGAACTTGATCTCGCTCATCAAT
>NZ_JBHIRG010000270.1:0-289 GCF_042196965.1 Bartonella sp. AA83SXKL | reverse complement strand
CCATGACTGAGCATTACAATTTTCACAAAAACGATCATCATGACGGTAAATTGTTTTCCCATAACGATCTTGAATTCTGTCTATTAAAGAAGGATTAATAGAGCGTCCCCCATTGGCTATCACTGAATAAGCTGTAACCATCCGTAGAACTGTTGTTTCAGCAGCCCCTAAAGCCATGGGAAGATAAGGTTGTAATTCATCTACAATACCAAAACGCTCTGCATATTCAGCAACAAGAGGCATTCCCATATCATTGGCAAGCCGTATCGTCATAAGATTACGAGAATAT
>NZ_JBHIRG010000269.1:0-615 GCF_042196965.1 Bartonella sp. AA83SXKL | reverse complement strand
AAGCCAATGATACTAAATAAAGAATTATCAGGTAAATCGCATGAAAAAGGCTTTGGCAAAAGTGGCCAGCCTTCTTCACGGCCACTGGTCAATAACACTGAAATGCCTTTTTCTTCCATGACCAGTGCTTGTGTCATATGAGAAAGGCTATGATCGCTTCTTTCACCTCCAAAAGCACCACACAAAATAAGCTTTTCAGCCCCCTTTTGGAGAGCTCTTTCACATGCCAGTGCACTATCGGTCATATCTTTATCAGGGGGAAAAATCTCACGGGGAATATCTGCATATTTGCTGAGAAGAATCGAAATCGCCCAACCACAACTCAGGTACCACATTGAGAGCTTCTGCATGACGCATTCCACCATCAGCGGCAATCACACGACTGTCGCGAATTTGATTACGCAAACGATCGGTGATAAAAAGATCTCCATTTAACAATATTGTAAATGTTGTCATGACAGACTATGCCCTTCATAATGCTTTCTTTTTATATCATCTTTATATAAAAATAACTGTGATAGAGTTGAAAGCATCCTTTCTAAAAACTTTTTCCCAGAGGGTTTCTTCATTTTAAAAACAGACCACAACGATACGAATGGAATTTGTCAAAATATC
>NZ_JBHIRG010000268.1:0-616 GCF_042196965.1 Bartonella sp. AA83SXKL | reverse complement strand
AGAAAGAATGAATCATAAAAGTTTAAGCTAAAATGCCTATCAGTGTGGAAATTGTGCAAGACAAATTTATGGTTGATACAATTAGCGAGCACAAAACAATATCATATGATGAAGCAGAAGACATTGTAGAAGAGTTAAAGTCATTAATCACTAAAGAGGAAAAACTACCGATATATTAAAAGTGTAATGGGCGGTTGAGATGCGTAATTTGAATGCGTGTTTTTCTGATGCACAAAAGAGAGCCGTTGTACAAGCTCTTGCTGCAGCAGATGCTATGCTGGTTATCCATAAATGCGGTCAAAGAGGTAGTTGTAAAGCTTAAAAGACAAACGATGTGTTTACCTGAATTTGAAGTTTTATGGATGAAGATCAATAAAAAACCATTTATCGTTTGTAAGACGTATTAGAGATAGAGAGATAAAAACTTAAGCCAATTTAAAGTTATACAAGGGTGAAGATAATTTATTTCGTATAACGTCTCACATAAAGCGATTCCTGCTAGGGAGTTTTTCATTACTAATTGTGACTTTTAAGAGAAGATAAAAAGGATTCATTAAAAAGGTTTTCGATGACCTTTTAAAGGTCTTTGAAGACCCTGTGAGAACCCCTTTAAAAC
>NZ_JBHIRG010000267.1:346-618 GCF_042196965.1 Bartonella sp. AA83SXKL | reverse complement strand
TGCTACAGGTGATAAAGACGTTTTTGATGAAAAGTAAAAGCTGTAAAATCAGAGAGAAAATTGATTTCCTAAATAAATTCTGCGCACATCAGCGTCGTTGATAATATCATTAGGACAACCATGAACCAAAACTTGTCCCGCGTGAATGATATAAGCACGATCGACAAGCCCTAATGTCTCACGCACATTATGATCCGTTATCAAAACACCAATCCCACGCCTAGTTAAATAACGAATAAGCTGCTGAATATCAAAAATAGCAATAAGATCTA
>NZ_JBHIRG010000267.1:0-295 GCF_042196965.1 Bartonella sp. AA83SXKL | reverse complement strand
TCAAGTCGTCGACGCTCGCCACCTGATAAAGAAAGAGCAGGCATCTTGCGTAAATGGTCAATTTTAAATTCATGCAAAAGGGCATCCAAATCTTCACGTCGTTTAAGCCGGTCTTTTTCTACTACTTCCAAAACAGCTTTAATATTTTTTTCTACTGAAAGACCACGAAAAATCGATGCTTCCTGAGGAAGATATCCAATACCTAAACGAGCACGTCGATACATTGGTAGATGCGTGATATCAAATCCATCAATTTTAATGGACCCACCATCCGATTTAATAAGACCTGTAACCA
>NZ_JBHIRG010000266.1:0-618 GCF_042196965.1 Bartonella sp. AA83SXKL | reverse complement strand
ATGGAAAGTTGGAACTGCTTGCACAGGTGTGTGATGGTCATTCTGTGCAGTGCCTTGTGGTTGCTGGGAACCGTATTTCTGATCGAAAAGGGGTAAGTCTTCCCGATACAGTTTTGCCTTTTGGGCCAATGACTCTCAAGGATAAAGCCGATCTTCAGGCAGTTTTGGAGCAGCCTGTTGATTGGGTTGCTCTGTCTTTTATCCAGCGTCCGGAAGATATTATAGCAGTGCGTGCGTTGACCAAAAGCAAAGTGTCTTTGATGGCTAAGATCGAAAAACCTCAAGCTTTGGAGCATATAGAAGAGATTATTGATGTTGCCGATGGTATTATGATTGCACGCGGAGATCTGGGGGTAGAAATGCCCTTGGAGAGGGTTCCTGCCATTCAGATGGAACTTATAAAAGCTTGTCGTTTAGCTGGAAAGCCCGTCGTGGTGGCCACGCAAATGCTCGAGTCAATGATTACGTCATCTGTTCCTACAAGGGCAGAAGTTTCTGATGTTGCGACAGCAGTTTATACGGGAACTGACGCTGTCATGTTGTCTGCGGAATCTGCCTCTGGTCGTTATCCTGAAGAAGCTGTGCTGATGATGGATCGAATCGCACAACAAATTGAAC
>NZ_JBHIRG010000265.1:0-618 GCF_042196965.1 Bartonella sp. AA83SXKL | reverse complement strand
ATTGGAAAAAACAATGCGCCCTCCTTTCTTCAACAAAGCAATAGCTGCGACAAGTAGATCATATTGCAACGCCGCTAATTTGATGACATCGTTCATCGATTTCGTCCATAAAATATCTGGATGACGACGGATTGTTCCTGTAGAAGAACAAGGAGCATCAAGAAGCACAGCATCAAAAAGCTGTTTAGGATGAAAATTTTTCACATCCCCCTCACAGCAGCGAACTGAAAAATGAAGTCGCTCCATATTTTCCTTCAAGCGTTTTAGCCGATTAGCAGAGAGTTCAATTGCTGTCACATCAGCCCCTTGCAAAGCTAGTTGTGCTGTTTTTCCTCCGGGGCTTGCACAAAGATCAGCAACCTGTTTACCATGAATATTTCCGAGTAAACAAGCAATGAGGCAGCAAAATCTTGAATCCACCAAGCCCCTTCCATATAGCCTGGTAATTCAGAAACAGAACCCTCTAAACGACTCAACCGAACCGAACCATTGGGCAAAACAACACCCCCCAACCGTTCTGCCCATCCACGACTATCGGATTTAACTGTCAAATCAAGAGGAGGTGGGGCACTTTGAATTTCTAAAATCTGCTCTGTTTTTTCTTTTCCATAAGTTGAC
>NZ_JBHIRG010000264.1:0-619 GCF_042196965.1 Bartonella sp. AA83SXKL | reverse complement strand
TGAATGAAGAATACACTATTTTAGGCAATGGATTCAATATCTTCATCAGCGAGATTACTTGGAATAACGATAACAGGGATTGAAAAAGCTGTTCCCCGATTGCCAATTAATTGCACAAGCGGTCCGGGTCCTTCTGTATGTTCACTGGCAGCTAAAACAAAAAGTGCAATTTGCTTATCTTCGTCAATCAGTTTGGCAATCTCATCAATTTTTTTGCCTTCACGCACAGTTATTTGCGTTTCAAGGGAATGCGTAGTGCGTACATCACTGGCAATTTCTCCTAAAACTTTATGGGCAGTTTGTATTGCTTCTGTTCGCATAACATTGTTGACGCCCAAAAAATGTTGAAATTCTACACTATCAACAATACAGAGTAGTACCAATGTTTTTTTAGTATTTTGGGCATGCTGTGCAGCAAAGGCGACAGCGCGCCGACATTCTGGTGTCTCATCGATAATGACTAAAATTTTCCGCTTGTGATTTGTTTTCGCTTTGTTTTGCTTAGAAACCCTGAGGTTTTCTCTATTTTTTGCAGACAAATTCTTTACCCTTACAGCTTCAGCTTAATTGTTTCATATATTGTGCAAAAATCCAACAATTTCACGGACTTTTTTCATAT
>NZ_JBHIRG010000263.1:325-620 GCF_042196965.1 Bartonella sp. AA83SXKL | reverse complement strand
TCGTGTGAAGATTATTTTTGAACCTCATGATGGTGATGATTTCATTTTTGAGTCGAAAATCGTTGGTGGAGCTGTCCCTAAAGAATATATTCCGGGTGTTCAAAAGGGGATTGAGAGTGTTATGGGGTCTGGTCCTCTTGCAGGTTTCCCTATGCTTGGTGTAAAAGCTACTTTGGTCGATGGTGGTTATCATGATGTTGATTCTTCTGTTTTAGCTTTTGAAATTGCTGCTCGTGCGGCTTTTCGAGATGGTGCAAAAAAGGCTGGTGCACAACTTCTTGAGCCTATTATGAAG
>NZ_JBHIRG010000263.1:0-315 GCF_042196965.1 Bartonella sp. AA83SXKL | reverse complement strand
ATGTTGGTGATGTCATTGGTGATTTAAATTCTCGTCGCGGTCAAATTTCAGGAACTGAAGCGCGTGGTATTGCAACGGTTGTGAATGCAATGGTTCCTTTGGCGAATATGTTTGGTTACGTGAATAGTCTTCGTTCAATGAGTCAAGGACGTGCACAGTATACAATGCAGTTTGATCATTATGAACCTGTCCCCTCGGCTGTTGCTTTGGAGATACAAAAGAAATACGCGTAATTTTAGGTAGCGTAATTAATTTTTAACTTTAGTCCTTGATTTGGACAGAAAATGGAGAGCTCAAATGGCGAAGAGCAAATTT
>NZ_JBHIRG010000262.1:0-621 GCF_042196965.1 Bartonella sp. AA83SXKL | reverse complement strand
TAAAAGCGGCTTTTCGTCCCGAATTTCTTAATCGTATTGATGAGGTTATTCTCTTTCAGAGATTACAACGTAGCGACATGGAAGCTATCGTTGAGATCCAGATACAACATTTGCAAAATTTGCTCAATGAACGCAAAATAACTTTGCATATCGAACCAGAGGTTCGGCAATTCCTTGGCGATAAGGGCTATGATCCTCTCTATGGCGCGCGGCCTCTCAAACGCATTATCCAAAGAGAAATTCAAGATCCACTGGCAGAAAACATCTTGTTTGGAAAAATTCATGATGAGATGGCGGTGACAATTGCAAAAGAAGGAGAGCATTTGACTTTTTTGCCTGAAAATTAAGATACTGTTCTAGAAATGAGGAATATGGCAATGAAATAAAGATATAACAATGCGTTAAGAAATGCCTATCAGACAGAAAAAAATGATAATAAAACATAAAAAAAACTTGACAAGGTAAATCTGAACGCGTATCATAATGATACAATCAGCATTCTGTGCTTTTGTGAAGCAGATTGAAGAATGATGATGGGGGGTGAAGCTTCATTACGGCGGAAGCGGTTTGTAAATCAAACACTATCTGTTTCGGTTCTGTCTTTCGGTTCTGTCTTTCGGT
>NZ_JBHIRG010000261.1:0-624 GCF_042196965.1 Bartonella sp. AA83SXKL | reverse complement strand
AAAGCTAAAACAGCCCAATGATAGGAACCGTGTGCCTATTAATAAAACAATCCCTGCCGAAATCAAGCGAGGAGACAGATGAAAAAGCGATTTATTATAACAGGAATGATTACCCTTTTGGGGATGATAAATCTGGCACATGCATCGGATTCTTCTCAATCAGATACATGCAATTTTCTAGCGTTGGGACTTGCTCAATATCAAAAGAACATATTTGGAACAGACCGCACTGGAGTCCTAAACAAATGTGCACAATCCCCATCGTCTGCTCCACCGCCACCACCTGCTCCACCGCCACCACCTGCTCTACCAGCAGAGTATCTGGAGCTTATTAAGCTATTAAAAAAAGAGGAAATTATTGAGCTCTTTAAAAAACAACTTGCGTTAAAAAAAGAACAACTTTCACAAACAGAAAAAGCCTATCAAGCTATAACAAAGAATCAGAAAACAAACCCAAAGCAAATAGACTTTTCTAGTTTTTTTCTCAAAGAACCAGAATCGTTCTATAAGAGTGATAAGCTTTCAAGAGAATCATATCAAAAGGTACTAGAGGACGAAAACAAAGTTTCTGGGCCTTTTGATCAAATGGGCAAAACTATTTCAGAGCGTTTACAATTTGCATCG
>NZ_JBHIRG010000260.1:0-625 GCF_042196965.1 Bartonella sp. AA83SXKL | reverse complement strand
TATTTAACTGTTTCAAAATTTAAAAGAGAATCAACAGTACGTGTATTAGCCTCAACATCTGCTGTATTCATTTCTTGCCGAATACGAATGCGCCAATCACTCGCTTTAATTGTGAACCAAGTATATAAAACAACTGTTACAACAACTATAAGAAAATAATGCCATCCATAACTTACATACAATACAAATGCCGTCAGAACAAATTCTAAAATCGTTGGTACTGTATTAAGAATTGAAAATCTAACAATAGCTTCAATTCCCTTCGTCCCGCGCTCAATCACACGAGAAAGGCCACCTGTTCGCCTTTCCAAATGAAATCGCAAAGACAGTTCATGAACATGTACAAAGGTCTTATAGGCTAACCGACGAATAGCATGTTGACCAACCGTCGCAAAAAGAGCATCCCGTAATTGGTTTAGTCCAGCCTGAATAATACGTGCAACATTATATGCCAAAACGAGCATGAGAGGCACAACCCAACTGGATGGAAACCATACAGGAAACTCTAAGTTCACATTGAGTGCATCTGTAGCATATTTAAAGAAATAAGGGACAGATATGAGAATCAGCTTGGCTAAAATAAGATAAAACGTTGCCCATATAACACGCATCTTTAGATCGCGCC
>NZ_JBHIRG010000259.1:323-625 GCF_042196965.1 Bartonella sp. AA83SXKL | reverse complement strand
CCTCCCAGTCACTAAGTTGTGCATACCTCACTTTTTAAACCAAAGGAACATGAGTCATAGATCAGAAATCCTATAAAAAAGATTTTTTATCCAATGCTTAAGAAATATCTAAAACTTTTGAATTTATTAAAAAAGCTTTCACGTTTTTATTCTTTATAAAGATGTTCATTATTGTCGTGTGATGTTTTCTTCGTTGAGCAGAAAGAAATAAGAGAAATGCAGTCTTATTTCTTTATCCGTTTTTTGTGCATCTCAATATAACTCTTATCAGCAATAATTGGTGTATTTTCATTCCCCCATCA
>NZ_JBHIRG010000259.1:0-292 GCF_042196965.1 Bartonella sp. AA83SXKL | reverse complement strand
AAGTATTCCAGCCTCTGGAATGAAGAGAAAACACAAAGTTGAGTCCCACGCATACCTTACTATGACTCTTCAGCATCAAATTTTGGCTTACTTTTGCCAAAACCTCCCTTTCATTCTGGCCTTATCTACAGTCTGCTGCACAATCTATAGCTTCCAGCATAATTCAGAATTCGCATCACAGAGGTAAACGTAAATAAAAGTTAAAGCGATCCTCACAGGTGCACAATTACGTCCTTAAAAAGCTCTTCTAAAACTTGATGCCAATGGTCTTTATTCATAACTTTTATGGATA
>NZ_JBHIRG010000258.1:0-626 GCF_042196965.1 Bartonella sp. AA83SXKL | reverse complement strand
TAACTTTTACTTCCCCCTAATAAAACCGAAAAAAGAAAACAAAAAGAGAACGGACAAAACGGGTGCGTGCAATAAAGTTAATGACAAAATATGATATTTTTGTGCACTGCCTTCATTATATAAGGTCTTAATTGACAACGAGATACCCTGGCCAATGATAAAATTACAACAAAGAAGCCACCATACTCAGGAATAAAGTCCTATCATAGACCCTATAGCCTTCATCCTTATTGGCTCGTGATAAGTAAAGGATGAAACATTTATGGGCATAACAAAAACACAAACAGCAGGTTTTAACGGACCGACCATTCATGCTAAACCTATGCAAACGCTGTGACACATGTCTCCTAAACACCCTATCGTGGTGCAAAAAAGAAATCTCCTCTGAAGAGAGAACAGAATTCGCGACATAGCTTTCTGGAAAGTAGCAACAACTTATTCATCACATCAATGACAGCGAATAAGTTCAAGCGGGCTGTTCTCCTTATTAAAATTCCTTCTCCTCTTTTAAAAATTTATTGTACTTATGGATGTCACAAAAAAGTATTAACCGCTTTTTGGATCCATGATGAAGGGGACCCATCAAAGAGCGCAATACCCAAAAAACTCGGCAGATCTTGGAGATT
>NZ_JBHIRG010000257.1:311-630 GCF_042196965.1 Bartonella sp. AA83SXKL | reverse complement strand
ACTTTAAAATGGCAAATTCCTGCTTTGCTTTTACCCAAAAATGAAGTCAAACTTTTGCTTAATTTGTTATTAATTGCAAATGCAACAGTTTCGCGTGGGGGTGAAATCGTTGTTATGATTGTGCAGGGTGAGAATCAACATTCTTTTCGGTTTGAGATTTGCGGTAAAACTCTCCGTATTCCTTCTCATTTTATTGCGCTATATAATGGGGAAATTCAAGAAGAATTTATCGATGCACATGTTATCCAGTTTTATTACACAATGTTACTCGCTCAGATGACAGGTATGAAAATAAATATCAATGAAACTGACAGTTGTG
>NZ_JBHIRG010000257.1:0-294 GCF_042196965.1 Bartonella sp. AA83SXKL | reverse complement strand
GTTATTTTGGAAAGTACGAAGAGACTTTGATAAAATATAAGCACTTAAAATATGCTGGGAAAGAGAGCTTAGATTGTTTCCGTGAGTGATAAGATTATATTCGTAAACAGGAAGGGTGGGGACTTTTAAAGGAAACGCATTGATTTATAAAAATAATTTAGCGTTATTAAACTTGAATAAGAGCTTCGAATATCGTCAGATTTTCTCATTTCAAGTCCTCTTATGGTAAATCAATCAAAACCATTCGTTTGCATATCACAAGTGGGGTTGCCATGTGGATAAAAACACTTCAAG
>NZ_JBHIRG010000256.1:0-631 GCF_042196965.1 Bartonella sp. AA83SXKL | reverse complement strand
AGCAAAAAATCAGGCTATTAAACAGATGGATGCTATGTATCTTTTAGGATTTGGTCCACGTACTGCAAACGCATCAAAGGAGCTTATTGATATGCTCTATGGTGTAGGTCAAAATGGTAAGAGCTTATAACATGCTAGACACTCCATCCATTGTGCATACATCTGAAACAAAGGAGAATAAAAGAGTAAGTCGTGCGAACTTAGCAAAAATTTTGCTCTTAAGTTTAATTGTGTTTCTTATCTTCAGCATTTTTGGAGGACTCTTGCATGGTGCATCAAAGGCTTCTTTCATTGATTTCCTTCATGTAATGCTCACACAAGATTTTTCGATGAGTAGTAGAACGCGTGATTACCTCATACTTATAGACATAAGACTGCCGCGTATTATCTTGGGAGTGTTAGTTGGAGCAGCTCTTGCTGTCTCTGGTGTTCTCATGCAAGGTCTTTTCCGTAACCCTCTTGCAGATCCGGGGATTGTAGGCGTATCTGCAGGTGCCGGTCTTGGAGCTGTTTTAGCAATTGTTGTCGGTATTGCCTTTCCTTCTTCATTGGCACCTTTTCTAGAACCTTACAAGGTTATCATAGGTGCATTGTGTGGTGGTCTATTATCAACAATTGTTCTCTACGCGAT
>NZ_JBHIRG010000255.1:0-631 GCF_042196965.1 Bartonella sp. AA83SXKL | reverse complement strand
TGGTTATTTTAATCGTTTATTTAGATCGCTAGCTGTTTTGATAATAAAAGCCGTGTCTTAAAGGACGCGGCTTTTTTTTATTCTATCTTTTAGACGCCACAGCCGCTTTAATCAATTCCTCTACAGTCTTTATCTATCTACAAAAGGATATTAAACCTGTAGAAATCTCTTTTCTTCCTGTAACCCATGCCCCCAAAATAAGTTGCGTATCTCCAAAAACACGCGCCCTGCCACCAATAATTGCCTTTCCATAAGCACGTACATTACCGTAAACCTTCGCAAACCCATTAACACACGCCTCATCACAAATTATTGCATTTTCAAAAACCTTCGCATGCCCCCAAACCATAGCAGCATTATAAACCTTGGCATCATCACCAACCCAGCAATTGCCATCATGTGATAAGTTGTATTCACTTTCAATAAAGCCCCCTAAATCTCCTTTTTTAACACTTCCAAAACTTCTTAAAGCTTTAATGCGATAAAGTGTTCTAACTCTACCATAGAGATGGTCTTTAACTTCTGTAGTTTCATTAGTAAGTTCATATTTTTTGGATACAGTTTTAGTGGTCATAGGTAGCTCCCTAATCTAATATTCAAACAAATTTTTAAATGAAATGGTTATAAGGAG
>NZ_JBHIRG010000254.1:402-632 GCF_042196965.1 Bartonella sp. AA83SXKL | reverse complement strand
GCTTCATCTAAAAACAAGTCATCGGCAATAACTGTAGCAGCAAGCTGAAGATCATTACACACTATTGACGCAACAGAACGTTCAATCATTTTTTCCGCGTAACAACCCATTTCTGTAATCTTTTCTTCCAAATATTTTAGTTCCGCATCATAAGCACGAACAGTATGTTTCATAGACATATCCTATACTCCTCAATTCACCTATCCAAAACGTCCTGTAATATAATCTTG
>NZ_JBHIRG010000254.1:0-309 GCF_042196965.1 Bartonella sp. AA83SXKL | reverse complement strand
GCTGCCTGTTGCATCGAATGTGTCACAATGACGATTGTATAATCCTTTCGTAATGCATCGATAAGTTCTTCAATACGTGCCGTTGCAATTGGATCAAGAGCCGAACAAGGCTCATCCATCAAAATAACTTCAGGACTAACCGCAATAGCACGCGCAATACACAAGCGCTGTTGCTGCCCTCCCGACAGACTGGTTCCCGCCTCATGAAGACGATCCTTTACTTCTTCAAATAAACCGGCCTGCCTTAAACTCTTTTCAACCACATCATGTAATTCAGCGCGCGATTTGACTAAACCGTGAATGCGTGGA
>NZ_JBHIRG010000253.1:362-633 GCF_042196965.1 Bartonella sp. AA83SXKL | reverse complement strand
CAGTGCTTTTTTTGAACAAAATTATCTTCAAAACAAAACCTCTGCTCATACATGCACAACAGTACAGGATGTTCCTGCGGCAGAGTGCGTTGGCGAGCAATGGCAAATCATGGATATATCGCCAAAACAGGAAGAAAAAGAAGCTTTGCCCACCTGTATTACACAATCCGATACAGGAGACTGTTTACCCGCAGCTGAACCTGTTGGCAATTTTGCTACTAAGCAAAAACGCGTTTTAGAAGAAGAAAAAGTTGTTTTACTATGGCGTTAT
>NZ_JBHIRG010000253.1:0-280 GCF_042196965.1 Bartonella sp. AA83SXKL | reverse complement strand
AAGAAGTAAATGCACAGGAAAACAACTCTCGAGAAGCCACATCACACACCAGACACTCTCACAAGTCGAACAAACAGCACAGCAAACGCAGCAATCATCAATCATCTCAGAGAGAAAAGCGCCCTAATCCTGATTCACCTTTTGCAAAATTAGCTGCGTTGCGCGATCAACTCATAAGAGAAAAAGATAAAGACGCACATACACTTTCCTCCAAAAGTCACTAAAATAAAAATGGAGGTTGATTTTGGCCTATGTAGTAACTGATAACTGCATTCATTGC
>NZ_JBHIRG010000252.1:400-633 GCF_042196965.1 Bartonella sp. AA83SXKL | reverse complement strand
AAATAAAGATGGACAATTTCGCAATGATTATTGTGCTTTTTATTGCCAATATAATCATGTTTCTTTGTTTTTATGTCTCTTATAAAAAAATACAAAGCTCTACAAAGGTGTTGCAAAGTTCATATTATACTTTTCATATTTTAGAAGATTCAACAAAAGAAATGCATTTTCCAGACGGCAGCACAGTTGTCTTTAATAATTCTGATTGGAATTTTTCTCTTGATGAAAATGAT
>NZ_JBHIRG010000252.1:0-334 GCF_042196965.1 Bartonella sp. AA83SXKL | reverse complement strand
GCATACGGTTTCAAAAAACATTTCGTAGATAGTTTGCAGAAATGCATGCGATCTACAAATCAGAAAAAAAGTAAGTGAGATTTGTTTCTCTTTAGTTTTGTGAAGTTTGAAGTATGCAGTGTATTTCTGAATTAAGTTAGTCCACTTTTTTAAACTTATGACTACACGCTCTGTCATAGCACACATATAAATACGTAGAGCCTTAAGGGGGGATTATGATCACTCATGCACAAACTATTCTCTGTCTTGATCTAGGAAGCAAGACGGGCTGGGCGATAGGTGGTGCGGATGGTCATATATTCAGTGGCGTCATGAATTTTCAGCCCCGTCGTTT
>NZ_JBHIRG010000251.1:0-633 GCF_042196965.1 Bartonella sp. AA83SXKL | reverse complement strand
TCATAAGTGCCAGCATCAAAAGAGCTCTCATCATCAAAGACCGGTGCTCCAACTCTGTAATCTTCATTCATAGCTTCATTCATTTCTGCATTCATTCTTTCACCTTTCTCAACTATGCATACCTCTGTGTAATGCTATTCGCTCTCGCATAATCTGATTGTGTGCCTGATCATTGAGAAGCTTCTGCCGTTCAATCTCATAGCGTTGCTTCATCAGTTCTGCGTCTGTTTTTGCTCTCTCTTGATGCACAAAAAGATCAATCTGCTTTTGTTGCAAATCCATCTGATGCATCTGTGCTTTCGTCTCTAAGTCTTGTTGCTTTTCCTGCAACTTCATTTCCTGCTCGGGATCCATCTGCTGTTGTTGTGCCATTTGTTGCTGTTGGAACTTCTCACTGACACGATTGAGTAATGACGCAGGCAAGGGTGAGTAACGAAGTAGATCAAGCATAATATCCGGCGTAATGGCATTTTGAAGCAATGGGAGCAGCTGTGTGATGATACCGAAGGTGCGCTCTTTCTCATTCGGGCTGGTTGGCGCATCATCAACTACAATATCATACTCGACACTCGTTACTTCTTCACGCGTCAATGGAATATATTGCGCATTCTCCTCACCAGATATCCGTACCAA
>NZ_JBHIRG010000250.1:0-634 GCF_042196965.1 Bartonella sp. AA83SXKL | reverse complement strand
AGAATTTTGGCTTAAATTGCAACAAAAGCATGATTTATGGCAAGCTCGGCATAATAACCCCATGCCGGATATTTCGTCTTTAGAGCAAGTAAGCCATCCTTAGCAATTAAGACTTGGCTTGACCGTTTTTTCGCTTAAAACACATCAAATGTTTTTTGATAATTTTTTAATTTCTCTATTGATCTCATCTATGAGAGGTTCGTAATTAAGAACGCTTCTTGGCAAATTACCTCCATATCTCCACGCTTTTACTTGCGCTTTGGTGCTAAAGTCCGCATTCTCAGGTATTTTGTAATACTGACCGCCATCAAATTTTTCACACTCTCTTGTACCGTCTTCATATTCGTAGAGATTATAAAAATACTCAGCGGCTCCATCTCCCCACGGCACATATCCAACAGCGGTTGCAACAAATTTTTTTTGCATGGGCTGTTTACGGTTTTTTAAGAGCAAATGTTTTAAAATGGGCATGTTTTCATCCTATATTTTACCAATAGCGTTATTTGTCTCAAATTTGACCGTATGGTGCGTTTTATGTTCCTAATGTGGTTTGATCAAAAAAGTTCTAAATCGCGCTGTACGGTGCCTTTTTGTCGATTTAAACGCATATCTAATCCAAAATGATCAGCACTTT
>NZ_JBHIRG010000249.1:0-634 GCF_042196965.1 Bartonella sp. AA83SXKL | reverse complement strand
TCTCAAGAGCTTAAAAGACAAAGCATGCATTAAGAGGAGGTTATTATGATAAAAAAGAAATACAAACTGACTGATGAGACAATTAAAGTTGATAGAATAACGCTTTACCGTATCCGTGCATTAAAAGACTTTGGAGATGTTAAAAAAGGTGATCTTGGTGGCTTTGTAGAGAGTGAAAGAAATCTTAGCCATGATGACAATTGTTGGGTTGGTGATGAGGCGTGGGTTTATGAAAATGCATATGTCTATGAAAACGCTAAGGTTTATGAAGATGCCGAAGTCTATAATAACGCAAAAGTTGGTGGTAATGCCATAGTAGCTGGCAAAACAGCATTTTATGGAAGTGATGCTATCTTAAGGTAGGGGCAAAAACCATGGAAAAGAAATACAAACTGACTGATGAAACAATTGAGTTTGATGGCAAAACCCTTCACCGTATTCGTGCTTTAAGGGATTTTGATGATGTTAAAGCAGATGACCTAGGCGGTTTTATACAAAAAGAAGACAATCTAAGTCATGATGGCAATTGCTGGATTGGGGATTATGCAAAAGTCTATGGTAATGCCAAGGTTTTTGGTAATGCTAAGGTTTACGAAAATGCACAAGTTTACGGTTATGCACATGTTTACGGCAA
>NZ_JBHIRG010000248.1:370-638 GCF_042196965.1 Bartonella sp. AA83SXKL | reverse complement strand
CATGTGAAAGGAAGTACTGAAGCTCCTCCTTTATTAGAAGAGGTGCTTGATCTTTTAGGATCAACTAATGTTGCGCTTCATCTTGAAATCAAAACATGTGGTGAAGTTGAGCGTGAAAGGCTTTTATCTCAAAAAGCACTTGCGTTGATAAAAAATCGAAATTTAACAGAACGGGTCTCTGCAATCAGTTTTGATCCTATAAGCCTTCATCCTTTTATTGAAGCAGGAATACCATCTGGTCCATGTATTGATCGTTTTGAAGGTGATA
>NZ_JBHIRG010000248.1:0-314 GCF_042196965.1 Bartonella sp. AA83SXKL | reverse complement strand
CTCTTGTTTCACAGGACTTTATTGAATCTGCGCTTGAAGCTGGCTTTACTGTGGGGGTATGGACAATTAATGGGAGACCTCGGCTATCGCATTGGCTTGATATGCCTGTACATTATATCACAACAGATCAACCTGACCTTGCTATACAATTACGTACGGAAAAATAAAAGCACACAATCTATAATATAAAGCAAATAACACCACCCTAAAAAAATGAGGTTGATAAAAAAGAGAAGTGCGGATTATTTACTGATGGTGCTTATAAGATTAAAATTTTTACTTTATTTAATTCTCACGTGTGCGTTTTCCAGTAC
>NZ_JBHIRG010000247.1:336-639 GCF_042196965.1 Bartonella sp. AA83SXKL | reverse complement strand
CATGGTCTTAGCATATCAGGTGAATCAGCAGAAATGATCCATAAATCTGCTTTGGGTAATTTGTTGATATCTTCTTTTTCAGTAATGAACATTTGTAACTCATGAACTTCACTTTGGCTGTTTCTCCGTATCAGCTCACGTTGAAGAACAGTTGTTTTCGGAAGCCCTATATCTTCTTCAGTAAAAAGAATTTGTCTGGTAAGGTTGGTCATCTCGATCACATCATTGTCAACGAGAATTAATTTTCCGACGCCGGAGGATGCTAGTATTGCTGATACATGATTACCAATCCCGCCGCATCCT
>NZ_JBHIRG010000247.1:0-316 GCF_042196965.1 Bartonella sp. AA83SXKL | reverse complement strand
ACTTTTTGTGAAAGGGTATGCTGAACGGAGGCTGGATGCATACCGTAACTTTGATAATGGAGATGACTTCTAGAATACCGATTATGGAAGATATTGTCTGATGTTTCAGCCAAAACAAGAAAGTGGTTAGAAAAAAGAAAGTTAAATGCACGGTTAAAGTTTTCTCTTGACATGATTGACGATAGCGAATTGTAAGTTTCTTCTTTCGTCTTTTTCTCGATCCACTGTGCTGCGAGAAGTACCAAGTTTTCCCAGTGTTTTCGATCATTGATAATAAATTGCTTTGAACCTGCACCAAAAATTGCATTCTTTTTAT
>NZ_JBHIRG010000246.1:0-642 GCF_042196965.1 Bartonella sp. AA83SXKL | reverse complement strand
TTGGTACGGATATCTGGTGAGGAGAATGCGCAATATATTCCATTGACGCGTGAAGAAGTAACGAGTGTCGAGTATGACATTGTTGTCGATGATGCTCCAACCAGCCCGAATGAGAAAGAGCGCACCTTTGGTATCATCACACAGCTGCTCCCATTGCTTCAAAATGCGATTACGCCGGATATTATGCTTGATCTACTTCGTTATTCTCCATTGCCTGCGTCATTGCTTAATCGTGTGAGTGAGAAGATGCAACAGCAGCAAATGGCACAACAAGCCCAACAACAGCAAATGAATCCGGAACAAGAAATGAAGTTGCAGGAAAAGCAGCAAGATATTGCGGCTAAAAGTCAGATGCAACAGATGGATTTACAAGGCAAGCAGATTGAATTGGTCATGCGTCAAAAGAGAGCAGAATTGGAAGCGGAATTGATGCAACAGAAGCATGAGCTTGAACGGGAGCGTATTCTTAATGAACGAGCGCAAAATCAAATCATGCGTGAAAGAGCGGCAACATACAGAGGAAGAAGCATTTGAGAGAGGTTAGAGAATGAATGCAGAAATGAACGAAGCTATGAATGAAGATTACAGAGTTGGAGCACCGGTCTTTGATGATGAGAGCTCTTTTGATGCTGGCACTTATGA
>NZ_JBHIRG010000245.1:0-642 GCF_042196965.1 Bartonella sp. AA83SXKL | reverse complement strand
GGAACCTCTTGCCATGGCATAGCAGGAATATTTGTTGATGTCGCACGTGGTTTTCCTAAAAGAGCGCGTGCCTTCATACAAGCCTGTAGATCAACATCTAAACCAAGAGCCGCAGCATATTTCAAGCAAATATTGATACGGTTAAGTGCTTTTCGCGCTGTATCTGCTTTTTCATGCCAAAGGGGCGCAAGAACATTGCGAATGATATTAGCCGTTAATTTTTCTATAGGTAAATTACCTATGTGTGGAATCACGTGCAACTCTAGTGGAGAAAACCAGCGACCGTTTTTACCTTCATTTTTCAACTCTGCTTTTTTGCTTTCAAAAGCCGCTTTTGCAATTTCTTGAAAAATATTGCTTTGCTGTTTTAAAATAGTCTGTTCTCGAAAGACAATAGGATCATTGCCTTCTTTAAGAATATCACTATAATATCTTGTAAGCTCACGCGCTTCTTTTAAAGAGAGTTTTGTAACAGGACCAAGTCCCATTTCACGGCGCTTATTGTGGTGCGTATAGCGAAAAAACCAAGAGCGTGTATTGTCTTTTCGAACATTCAACCACAACCCTGCCCCGTCACAATATTTACCCTGCGGAGACGTCTTTACGAATGATGCTGATAACCGATGAATCGCCCTCACTTAA
>NZ_JBHIRG010000244.1:0-643 GCF_042196965.1 Bartonella sp. AA83SXKL | reverse complement strand
CAAGCGGATATTGTACTCTTATTGCCAAAGATAGAAGAGGCGTGTCCTCACGGGCTTGCTCCTACAACTTCAACAATTATGCAATTGGCAATGGGAGATGCGTTAGCTGTTGCTCTTTTAGAAATGCGTGGTTTTACTGCGACAGATTTTAAAATTTATCATCCTGGTGGTTCTCTTGGTGCAAGTCTTAAATATGTTCGTGATATTATGCATCAGGGTGAAAGTATTCCTTTGGTTGCGCAAGGTACAGCCATGGCTAAAGCTATGAGTGTTTTGGTTGAAAAACATTTTGGTTGTGTGGGTGTTGTGAATCAAGAAGGTGAATTAATTGGAATTGTGACGGATGGTGATCTTGCACGCAACATTCACGTTAACTTATCGAAATTTAATGTTGATGAGTTAATGACAAAGGATCCCAAAATTGTCGAGCCAAATACACTGGTTGGTGCTGCAACAGCTTTTATTAATGAGCACCATATTGGGGCTTTTTTCGTGGTTGAAAATAAGAAGCCGATAGGAATTGTTCACTTTCACGATCTTTTACGCATTGGTGCTGCTTAAGTAAAAAATACCCACATTCGATAAAATTTTGTTTTGTGCAACAGCTTTATTGAGATATTTTTTGGAAAAAGAGGAGTGTTTT
>NZ_JBHIRG010000243.1:337-643 GCF_042196965.1 Bartonella sp. AA83SXKL | reverse complement strand
AAACAGCACCAAGAGGACTATACACCATTCCCATGATCGACAAACCAATGGTAGACATTGCAAGCACTCCTATGACTCCAGAGCTTAAGAAATAAGGAATTGCGAAAGAATAGATACCAGTAATTATTGTGATGCAAATCATCAAAGTTCTGCGTTTAATACGATCAGCGAGTTTTCCAGTTAGGACAGTGAAAATTCCGCAAAAGATAGCACCAATGACTTCTACTTGGAGAGCCTGATAAAATGACAATTGCAAATGGTTTGTTGAATAACTTAACAAATATGCGGTGACCAAATAAAATAAAA
>NZ_JBHIRG010000243.1:0-316 GCF_042196965.1 Bartonella sp. AA83SXKL | reverse complement strand
AGAAATAAGATTCGTGGGCATTTTAAAAAGACATCTATTATAGGGACTTGACCACGCTCTTTGCGTTCAAGAGTTTTTTTGAATTCAACTGTTTCGTTGATTGAGAGACGAACCCATAATCCCACAAGCATTAGAAAAACTGAAGCAATAAAAGGAATGCGCCATCCCCATGCTAAAAGTTCGTCATGATCAAGGAAATGCAATAGACCTAAATAAACGACAATAGATAAGAACAAACCAATTGGAACGCCTAATTGAGGAAACATTGCATACCATCCACGCTTTTGGGGAGGAGCATTTTCTGTTGCAAGCAGAA
>NZ_JBHIRG010000242.1:378-644 GCF_042196965.1 Bartonella sp. AA83SXKL | reverse complement strand
TCCCAATCATCCTCAGCCATACCATCTTCAATTGTGATAATAGGGTAAGTTTTAATAAGTTGTGCTAAATAATCTACCTGTTCCCCCACATCACGATATTTCCCCTCACCTTCATAAAAATAGGAACCATTTTTATAAAATTCGGTTGCAGCACAATCTAAACCAAGGGCAATTTGTTCACCTGGTTTATACCCACATGCTATTATAGATTCCATAATAAAATCAATCGCTTGCTCGGCGCTTTTAAATTGAGGTGCAAAGCCACC
>NZ_JBHIRG010000242.1:0-321 GCF_042196965.1 Bartonella sp. AA83SXKL | reverse complement strand
CACCATAGCGAATTGCTTCTTTTAGCGTAGATGCTCCTACAGGAATAATCATAAATTCTTGAAAATCAATCGGGTTATCAGCATGAACACCACCATTAATAATATTCATCATTGGTGTCGGAAGAATATGTGCTTGTGTACCACCAATATAACGATATAGAGGTAAAGACAATGACTCTGCTGCTGCTTTTGCAACAGCCAATGAAACACCAAGAAGTGCATTAGCTCCAAGACGTGCTTTGTTTGGTGTTCCATCCAAGGCAATCATTGCTTGATCAATGCCGATTTGATTTCTGGCATCTCGTCCACCAAGTTCCTCAA
>NZ_JBHIRG010000241.1:314-646 GCF_042196965.1 Bartonella sp. AA83SXKL | reverse complement strand
ATATAGTGCAGTCAGCCACAATACACCCAAAGAAATGTCTCTGGCTTAGAGATCTCTTCTCCTTTTGCAACCACAATAATTGTAGCATTTGTAGATGTAATATATATGGTTTTGTTTTACATGTTTGCACAGCGAAACACATATTGAAATATGTTAAAAACATTCTCCTAAACAACGGAATTTGTGGTTGCAAAGAACAAAGTTCTAAATTGAGTAATATTACTTCGCCAATCTATAGCAATGCAATGTGGCAGAACTTGAAAATCCCACATAACATTGGTTTTTATATTGATAAATTTTTCCATCATAGGGTGTATTGCGCATGACTATTC
>NZ_JBHIRG010000241.1:0-267 GCF_042196965.1 Bartonella sp. AA83SXKL | reverse complement strand
CGTCATACAAGAATCATCGGATTATATCTCTGTAAGAAGCACAAATGATGACCCTAAAGTTTCACGTCAATCTTCCATGTTTGAGGAAACAGTCGCAACAGTTGAACAATTTAAGCAGTGTGGGCGTAATTTCGACATTAGTTTGAGACAAATTAACGTCAGAAATTTGGAATATTTTGGCGTGTCTCTCTCTGATTTATTTAACCTCTGCGAAAATCTCAAAGCTATACAAGCTGTTGTAGCAGACTGTTCTGAACGTGAAAAATT
>NZ_JBHIRG010000240.1:343-648 GCF_042196965.1 Bartonella sp. AA83SXKL | reverse complement strand
AAAAGACATGGCTATTATTGATGCTGGACTTAAAGTCGAAGGACGTATCCCACTCAAAGAATTTGGAGCTAAAGGAAAAGATGGTTCCTTGCAAATTGGTGATGAAGTGGAAGTCTATATTGAACGCATTGAAAATGCAATGGGGGAAGCTGTTCTGTCCCGTGAAAAAGCACGGCGCGAAGAAAGCTGGATCCGTTTAGAAGAAAAATTCAATGCCGGTGCACGCGTCGATGGCGTTATCTTTAGCCAAGTAAAAGGAGGCTTTACAGTCGACCTTGATGGTGCGGTTGCTTTCCTTCCTCGCA
>NZ_JBHIRG010000240.1:0-321 GCF_042196965.1 Bartonella sp. AA83SXKL | reverse complement strand
TCCCATTCGCGATGTTTCGCCTCTCATGCATAATTCACAATCCTTTGAAATTTTGAAAATGGATCGTCGTCGTGGCAATATTGTTGTCTCACGTCGTACCGTCTTAGAGGAAAGCAGAGCCGAACAGCGTTCAGAAATCGTACAAAATCTTGAAGAAAACCAAATCGTTGAAGGTGTGGTTAAAAATATCACCGATTATGGTGCCTTTGTGGATCTTGGTGGAATCGATGGTCTCTTACATGTCACAGATATGGCTTGGCGGCGTGTGAACCATCCATCTGAAATCCTTACCATTGGTCAAACGATTAAAGTCCAAATTAT
>NZ_JBHIRG010000239.1:0-649 GCF_042196965.1 Bartonella sp. AA83SXKL | reverse complement strand
CAAGTTCTTTGACAACATTTGCTGGCCGTTCAATAACTTCACCGGCGGCAATTTGATTAATAATATTTTCGCTGAGATGGCGTATGATCATAATAAATCTAACAAGATTCCTAAGGATTCTATAGAAGTTTTGACATATGATAGCATTATTTGTGCAACATTCAAGAATGAGAGTGTGTGAAAGGTCTTATGCTCAAAATAACACTTATTTACTTTCAAAGGGTTTTGTATCAAGTACTATCTCATTGTTTTTAACATTCTATGATGAACTGTAGCAGAAAATTGATTGGTAAAATGAGAAGTGAATAACCTTACAAATTAAAAATCTTGCACTCATCAATCATCTGGGACAAAAAAAGAAATGAAGTAAAAATGGAAGGCAAAGCATATGGCGCGTTTAAGCGGTATTTTGGCAGATAGTGATATACAAGCTTTGATTGATAATAACTTTCTCAAGGCTCTTTGGCCATTTGATGCAGCCCAAATACAACCCGCAAGTCTTGATCTTCGTTTAGGGGAAAAAGCCTATCGTATACGTGCTTCCTTTATGCCGGGGGCTGATGTAAGAGTTTTAGATAAACTCGAACGGTTAAAGTTGCACGAATTTGATTTGCGAGACGGAGCAGTTTTGGAAACAGGTTGTGTTTAT
>NZ_JBHIRG010000238.1:0-649 GCF_042196965.1 Bartonella sp. AA83SXKL | reverse complement strand
CGCCGAGCAATACCCCAGCGACCAAAAGAATAACTTTACGAATCATTTCGGTTCCTTTTTGTTTTTTCAGTCCGCCACCAAGGAGTTGGATTCACAGGTTTCCCATGTTTTCTAAACTCAATGTAAAGCATTGGAGAAGTTTTTCCTATATCCAATGCGACACTGTTTGCAATAAATTGCATCCCCATCGTACCAAGAGGCTCACCTGAAAGAACAAATTGCCCCTGCGTTACATTAATTTTTGACATCCCAGTAAGAACGATATGGTAACCATTGCCAACATTAAGAATAATTAACTGTCCGTAAGAACGAAATGGTCCAGCAAAAGCAACAAGAGCATCAGCAGGTGCTACAATAATAGCTTCTGCTTCTGTTTCAATCATTTCCCCAAAGCGCGTAATCTGCGAACTATTCTTTACGTGCTGAATCAGTTTTCCTAAAACAGGAAAAAGTAAAGAACCTTTTCGGTTTTCAAAATTAGACTGCTCTAGCAATTGTAATGTTTTTTGCATCTGTACTGATACATCAGAATTAAGTTGTGACTGGCGGTCAAGCTCTAAAATCAATTCTTCCAAAGACTGCGCTTTTTTAACAAGAGCACTATTTTTTTGTTGCTGCTCTGTAAGTTCTTCTTCCGATCTTTTTTGTA
>NZ_JBHIRG010000237.1:0-651 GCF_042196965.1 Bartonella sp. AA83SXKL | reverse complement strand
CTTAAAGAAAAGGTCGACCCATATTTACGTCCGCTTTATGACGCCCTCTATGATATGATACCCATCGAAAAAGTAGAACGCATTCTAGCTTCTGGTGTCATAGAAATTGCTCCTCTTGCTTTCATGCGCGGACGAACACTTGCTCATGCCGCTATCATTCTTGATGAAGCGCAAAATACTACACCCATGCAAATGAAAATGTTCCTCACGCGTCTTGGAGAAGGCGCACGCATGATCGTTACCGGTGATATAAGCCAAATTGATTTACCAAAAGGACAAAAGTCTGGTTTAATCGAAGCAATACGTATTCTTTCAAATGTAGAAAATATTACAATTATTCGTTTCGATGAAAAAGATGTTGTACGCCATCCCCTTGTTGCCGCTATCGTTTGTGCTTATGACCGTGATTCTCGAGCAAAAAACAAAGAAACACCCTCTCATACTTCTCATTAAAGAAACGAATTTGATTTATTATGATTACAATTGATATACTTGTTGAAAGCGATGGGTGGAATGACGAGAAAATGCTTTATAACATCACCGAAAAAGCATTAAAAACGATAATGCATCATCTTTCATTGGAAAATGTTGTAAGCGAAATCAGCTTGCTTTTTACGGATGACAAACATATGGCACAAATTAATGCACAAT
>NZ_JBHIRG010000236.1:0-652 GCF_042196965.1 Bartonella sp. AA83SXKL | reverse complement strand
AAACATTCAAATCGATAAATCATCCCGCACACCTTACTACTGCTTTAAGGATACTTTAAAGACGTTTATAATCGGATAGTTCGCTTGATTTTTTTCTCTCTCAATTCATTCCTACCTTGTATAGTTTTTTAAGAAACATTTCTCTTAGATCCCAATCCTGTCTCAGAGCTTCATCCGTAAATGGTATAACGCAAACACTGCGTACCACTCTTCTTGATATTTATGGAAGTAATAAACCTGTACCATCGCAATATGCGTTTTTCGGAAATGGTTTTACAAATGTTACCGATAATCTACAAATCGCTCTCATCCCATCTCGCTCTTATATGTTTTTTTAAACTTTAATTTCTTTATGTACTTATAAAAAATTCTATACAATAATGCGCTCTTAAATACAATCGTATCAGATTTGAAAAATTAACTATTCCAATCTTTGTAATTTAAGCTAATCTCAATAAAAAAGCTTTTGGAAAAACTCTGCCAAAAATGCAAAAATACAATGGCTTATTTTTCCAAACAATAAATGAAAAGAGGGAATACATGTCTGAAAAAATCTACCCAATACCGGATAATATCAAAAAAAATGCTTTGATCGATGAAGAAACCTATCAACAATGGTATCAGGAAAGCATCAATGATCCAGAAAGTTTCT
>NZ_JBHIRG010000235.1:0-652 GCF_042196965.1 Bartonella sp. AA83SXKL | reverse complement strand
AGCTGTCTAAATTGATGATCACTTAATATTGATACAACTATTGGAATAGTTTAAAATGAATATGAAAAATAAACAATGCTCTTTTGCAGCTTTTTCTCCTTCATTCTTAAGTCTCTCTTCTTAGAGAAACATAGAAAAAACCGAAAAACTATACGGAAATCTAAAAATAATGATTAATTTGCAAAAGGATCCGTAATAAGGATAGTATCTTCACGCTCAGGGCTCGTGGATAATAAAGCCACCTGCGTACCGATCAATTCTTCAATATACCTTATATATTTGACAGCCTGTACTGGTAAATCCTCCCATCTCAACGCATGTGCTGTTGCTTCCTTCCAACCTTCTAATGTCTCATAAATAGGCTTTACACGGGATTGTGCTCCCATGGAAGAGGGTAAATAATCAATTCTTTTCCCATCAAGTTCATAACCAACACAGACTTTAATTTCATCCAAACCATCCAAAACATCAAGCTTTGTCAATGCTATACCCTGAACACCACAAATCGTTACCATTTGACGGACTAAGACAGCGTCAAACCAGCCACATCGACGTTTTCGACCAGTAACAACGCCAAATTCATGCCCACGTATTCCAAGAAATTCGCCAATATCATTTATCTGCTCTGTCGGGAACGGCCCTTCTCCAACAC
>NZ_JBHIRG010000234.1:414-654 GCF_042196965.1 Bartonella sp. AA83SXKL | reverse complement strand
TTTCCAGAAGTCCGAAATGTGAAATATGGCCAACTTGAATACGGGCACGGTCGTTTTTCAAGCAATCTTTCAACTTTTTTTCGACCATCCTGACATTGCGCTCTTCAAGCATATCGATAAAATCAATTACAATCAGGCCAGCGAGGTCACGCAAGCGTAATTGACGTGCTATTTCTTCTGCAGCTTCAAGATTGGTTTGTAAAGCTGTTTTTTCAACAGAAAGTTCTTTGGTAGAGCGGC
>NZ_JBHIRG010000234.1:0-327 GCF_042196965.1 Bartonella sp. AA83SXKL | reverse complement strand
AGGATGCAACATTTTGTCAAGTTGAATTTCGATATTATTGCGCGCAAAAATAGGGATAGGATCGCGATAAGGTTGCACAACTTTTGCATGACTTGGCATCAGCATACGCATGAAGTCTTTTGCTTCACGATATCCTTGATCACCAGAAACGAGAATTTCATTGATATTTTTATTGTAAAGGTCGCGTATAGAACGCTTTATAAGATTGCTTTCTTCATGGACAAGACATGGAGCAGTTGACTTGAGTGTTAAAGTGCGAACAGTATCCCATAGTCGTGTAAGGTATTCATAATCGCGTTTAATCTCAGCTTTTGTTCTATTAGCTCC
>NZ_JBHIRG010000233.1:341-656 GCF_042196965.1 Bartonella sp. AA83SXKL | reverse complement strand
AAAACCGCGTGAACTTGCCGTATTACAAAAAATAGCAGCGTGGCGTGAACGTAAAGCACGACAATATAATATTCCACGTCGCCATATCATAAAAGATGAATGTCTTATTGAAATTGCCATCCAACAACCAAAAGATGAAGCTGACTTGAAACGTTTGCGCAGTCTGAACAAAAATTGGGATAAATTCTCAATTGCACACACATTAATCAAAGCTGTCCACGAGGGCTTAGAGGTTGATCTTGCGACTTTACCCGCTCTTCCGAAACATAATCCACTTAATGAAACATCATCTGCCGTTATCGATCTTCTTAAAGT
>NZ_JBHIRG010000233.1:0-262 GCF_042196965.1 Bartonella sp. AA83SXKL | reverse complement strand
TAAAAAAAAATATTCCCGCTATGAATGGTTGGCGCTATGAAATATTTGGTCAAAAAGCTGAACAAATGCTAAAGGGTAAGATAGGATTTTATTTGAGCAATGGAAAAATAAACACCAAACAGCTTTAATTTATAAAGGAAATTATAATATTTACCCTTTGAGATTTATGCAAAAAAATATTATAAAAAAGGGCTACTCTTTTTTTAGTATAAAATTACTCACAACTAAAAACAGCAAAACTTTGCCCTTCATCTGGAAGGTG
>NZ_JBHIRG010000232.1:0-657 GCF_042196965.1 Bartonella sp. AA83SXKL | reverse complement strand
ATAGAAGGAAAAAGAACGTCCATTTTCAGTGGTGGTAACGGTTTTGGTTAAACGCCCACCAACACGGATCATCCATTGATGAGGATTGTTCATATCAACTTTAAAGCCATCAGCATCTGCAAAAGTGTCAAACATATCAAATGTTGATAGGCAAGTTGTGCTTGTGGTTCGAATGTTACCTTTTCCATACCGGTTGCAAATTGTTTGCTAATGGTGGTAGAGATGCTCCATATCTTTGCATTTTTCACTTTTGCGGTTTTGCCAATGATAGCATTGGTGATATCTCCTTTTATGATACCGTAGGATAACAGCGTATCAATATAGAAACCGTTGTCATGTTGTATGGTTCCATAGGCTGTGAGGGACCATTTATCAACGGTGTTTTTTCCAGCATCTTGCATATCTTTTGGCGTAAAGGAAAGCTGTCCATAGGTCCCTATAAGACCGAAACGTGTTGTGGTATTATGTCCTTCCAGTGTTGCGAAGTTCACTCCTCCTTGTAGAGCGGCATAGCGAAGATCAGCACCGCTATAACCATATTGGCGTGGTGCACTTTCAGAGGAGAAAGTTCCTGTGCTTCCATAGGTGTGTAAGAAAAAGCCATTCTGTTTTTCTTGTCCTTTATCTACGACCGATGTTCTGATATTTGCCAACAAT
>NZ_JBHIRG010000231.1:390-661 GCF_042196965.1 Bartonella sp. AA83SXKL | reverse complement strand
TTTTTTCTCACAAAACCCTGTCTCTACAAAGCGTGAACATAGTTTTTAACAAACGCAGTGTTAAACACTATTGTTAAACCAATAAAGTGTAATTTATAAATCATCAAAGGAAGAGATTACTCCCCCACGTAAAGAGATATCTCTGTAGCCTCTTTCTTCATTTTTATCAAAAAAATTCATCATTCTCACGACGGCATCCGTAAATGGTATAACGATAACCATTGTGCATCATCATTTTTACGCTTGAGAAGGAGCAAGCTAGTACCATCAT
>NZ_JBHIRG010000231.1:0-367 GCF_042196965.1 Bartonella sp. AA83SXKL | reverse complement strand
ATCATACTCTTATACCAGCTCAAAATGTTGCGATAACCCTTGGTACTTAAGACAATTCATAAGAGGCATTTTTCCTCCTTGTCTTAACAGTTTTTACCCACACGCCACCCCCATGATGTGCAAGAAAATGATTTTGATTGATTCACCATAAACAGATTTGAAACGAGAGAATCTTACGATATTCGATGCTCTCCTTCAGGTTGAAGGATAATGAATTATCATTATAAATCAACATCTTATTTCTATTTTAGAGAGTGCTCTAAAAATGAGATTTGCAAGAATATTATTTCTTGCAACTTCCTCAGATTGAGGAATGATAATCACCAGAAAACGGTATAACTTTATTTTCTGATGATGTTGGAGGAAG
>NZ_JBHIRG010000230.1:357-661 GCF_042196965.1 Bartonella sp. AA83SXKL | reverse complement strand
CAAACAGCAAAATTGCCACTATTAATAAAAAGTTTCTTGAAAATTCAAGATACCAAAGCACACCGAGTACTATGACTAATAAAAGAGTACCTTGAAATTCTGTATTCCGACCATTTTCTGCTTCTTCCCACATGTCAGAGACTATACTCCATAGTATGAGTATACCCACTATTACTATGACAATATCACGCATTGTTTCCCCCCATTTATTAATTATCAGTCATATAATTGATTCTTTTAGAGGATACAATTGTGAGGTGTTGCTTGGTGCTAAAGACACTATATTTAGGCAAGAAAATAAAAA
>NZ_JBHIRG010000230.1:0-338 GCF_042196965.1 Bartonella sp. AA83SXKL | reverse complement strand
AAATAAAAAATATACAATATCGTGATTTTTTTGTTGACATGGCGTGAATAATGGTGTTTTATAGAGCTGCTGTAGTGGTCGAATTGCGTCTAAAATTACAGTAGATAATTCCCCCTCAACTTCTTTTATTAAATTGACATGATTACTGAGAGCCCTGTGTTTTGCGGGGCTTTTTGTTATTGGGAGAAAGTATTTTATGACAGCAGAAAATACAGAGATGACTTTGCACCCAAAAAAATTGCCACCCAATGCAGGAAAAGGGCGGGTAAAAGGCGTACCCAATAAAACAACGAGCCTTTTGAAAGAGTCAGTCATTGAAGCTGCTAAACGAGCAGGCA
>NZ_JBHIRG010000229.1:0-662 GCF_042196965.1 Bartonella sp. AA83SXKL | reverse complement strand
TACTGACTATTTGCCATTATTATTATTGCTTTTTACCTCAATGTATCTTGATCAATATAATGCCATGAAGGAAAAGCTTGCGCAGAATACTTCTTCAGATCAATTCTTGGCTATTATACAAAAAAGATTGATAAACACCCTACTATTTTACCTTTTGCAAAATTTCTATAAAGAACGGTGAACTCTCCACCTTGCAAACAAGCACGTTTAATATTGTGGATCACATCTTTTTCACAATTAAGATCAACTGTATTGTAGAATAAACTGACAAAAATCTATCCCTGTTGGAAGACCATCTGGTGCCACACGATAAAATTCATGAACAGTTGGTTCATACATCTACTTTGCAGCCTATCGATAGAAAGCTTGAACTGTATAAGTAGAAAAATCAGTCTCACTGCATCTCATTCCCATAAAAGTTCCATAATACCACCAATGCAATAAAGCCCATTCCTATGATATTGTCTCAAAAAGTACAAGCTTGCACAAAACTGAAAAATAGTTTGAAAGGTGAGTAATATCCGTCAAAGGTAATCTCTATCGCATCTTTTTGCGATACTGCTCAAAAACGAAATCCATAGAAGCCCACACATCACATTTATCATGACTTGACATATCCTGTTAAGCTCATTGAACAATCCATTTGAAATATCAAGGCATAT
>NZ_JBHIRG010000228.1:0-663 GCF_042196965.1 Bartonella sp. AA83SXKL | reverse complement strand
AGGTTTATGTATATCTTTGACGAGTTTTGGAAGCCATTGCAAGATCCGTATTTTGAAGATTTAGCAAAAAATAAACAAAAAACTATTCGTAAACAAAATGGTATTTTTGTTTTTGCAACACAAGAGCCTACTGATGCGCTAGAGAGTAATATTGCCAAAACGCTGATTCAGCAATGTGCAACTTACATTTTTCTAGCAAATCCGAAAGCAAATTATGAAGACTATACAGAAGGCTTCAAACTAACAGATGCAGAATTTGAACTAATCAAAGGGATTGGCGAATTTAGTCGTCAATTCCTTATCAAGCAGGGTGATCAATCTGCCCTTGCAGAACTTAATCTCGGCAAATTCCATGTGACAATTGATGGAAAAACTGTCGAACAAAACTTTAGCGATGAACTTTTAGTGTTATCAGGTACACCTGACAATGCAGAGTTGGTTGAAAATATTATCGCTGAAGTGGGGGATGATCCGGCACTATGGTTACCGGTTTTTTTACAACATGTAAAAACTAATAGGAGGACAACATGAAAAAAATGATTTTTACAATAATAATAAGTGCAATTCTTGCAACGCAAAGCCCAGCTCTTGCATTTCCTTTTGGAGGTTCCTGGAGTATAGATCGTCTGGGATCTACTTGGAATTATGGAGATCTCACTACCC
>NZ_JBHIRG010000227.1:400-663 GCF_042196965.1 Bartonella sp. AA83SXKL | reverse complement strand
TGCTTTTAATTGAAAATGTACGTCGTCTTTCATTGCGTATTGAACAAACACGGCATATGCGCCATATTGCTCATCAAGTCGCTGATAAAATTTCTCTTACGGAAAATGAACCAAAATTACATGCTCTTTTGACTTTCTATGAAACACTCACTGCTGATTCAACTTTTGCAGCTCATTTATTCTATCGGCTACGGAGTGCATCTTTCGATGCAACAACAGCATTAACTTGGCTTGAAAAGCAATTACATAGCCAAGGCAGTAGC
>NZ_JBHIRG010000227.1:0-331 GCF_042196965.1 Bartonella sp. AA83SXKL | reverse complement strand
GGCAATATTATCCGTGCCCTTAAAGCCATTGATGATGTTGATTGGACAGTATGGTTTGAAACTGTCAGTATTGTAGACTCCATTTTGCGTGAAAAGAGTGATTTTTCCGAAATTGATTCTCACTCACGTAATATCTATCGACAAGTCATCGAAAAAATTGCACGCTTTTCGCCTCTTAATGAGTCAGAAATTGCACGCAAAGCTGTAAAAATGGTGCATTCCTCCTCTCAAGATACTTCTCATCATAACAATTCCTCTGTTGGATGGTATCTAGTCGATGATGGGCGTTATGCCTTTGAAAAAGTTTGTAGTTATACTCCACCTCTGCATA
>NZ_JBHIRG010000226.1:0-663 GCF_042196965.1 Bartonella sp. AA83SXKL | reverse complement strand
AGATTGTATTACCCCCGAAACAGTTGGTTTATGCGAAAATGCTTGTGTGACAGTCTTTTCTGTCATGTGTGACCAGTGTTTGTTTGGGGATAAGACCCCCCACCTATCACCATTCCATTGATACCGGTGTACAGACAATTCCTTCTTTATAGACTTATGTTTCCAAGTGAATGCCTTATAAACTATTCCATCGCTTGAAATTGCAGTGCCATAGGTTCCTTCTTTGCTCGCCCAAAGTGGAATATCCAAAAAAAGTTCTACATGCCCTTTTCCTATTAGTTTATCTTCTTGATATTCGTGCCCCTTTCCCCAAAGATTGGGGTCCTCCTGATATAACATCCCATCACTGAGTTGATCAGAACCCTTTGGTTTTTGGAAAGAAATATCGCTATATTCCGTTTTTTCCGTGATGACAGGCGTGCTATCGGCTTCGTTTTTTAGAGTGTTGGTTTGGATATTTAAGTTTCCACCTGCTTGAATAAAGCCTGCTTTGTTCACAAGCGAAAGGCTTTTTCCGCTGCCATCTGCATTGGTGAAAGATAAATCACCTTCTGTCATTATGGTGCCAAAATCATTGAGCAAAGCACCATCAACTTGTAAAGCACCATTGCCCTTCACATAAATTAAGCCCGTTTTGTTGTTGGTCACATTGCCCGTCACGCT
>NZ_JBHIRG010000225.1:0-664 GCF_042196965.1 Bartonella sp. AA83SXKL | reverse complement strand
AAACCATCACTGCCTTTAAAACGATGATTGTCTGGAATTTTCACAATGCCATTGACATAAGCAAGCGCTTGATGATCGGCAACAATGTCACTATCACGCGGCAAAACAATGGACCCATCCCCAAAAGCTTCCAAATAAGCCGGCATCTCTTTGCCATACCAATTTTGCGACAATTGCACTTCCCGCACCAGACCCCCATAACGCTGCGCCGCCTTTTCGGCTAAATAAGCCCCATTGCCCCGTGCATCCAAAGCGCCCCCCAACAAACGCGGCAAGCCATTCATCACATAAAATAAAATCTCTCTTTGTTGGTCAAACGGCGTATTGCGCAATTCCACCATAAAACGGACACGGCGCACCAGATCTTGTCCCACCTCCATCACCACAATCGACGTCGCATCGCCACTGCGCGCAAAATCAACACCAAAAACATGTTGGCGCCGCCGGTCAAGCCCAATATGAAGAGGTTTTATATGTTTCTCACACCAAGCAAAAGCAGCAACACTTCGTTGATGTTCCGATTGATTTTTAAAATCATCCACACAAGCAAAACGCAACACCGCAATACCTGGTGCGCAACAATTTTCAATCTGTAAGCGTGTTAAAGCAGCCCCTTCTTGATCGGCTGGTATGGCATCTAATTCTTGGCGCATCGCAGCCAAAC
>NZ_JBHIRG010000224.1:0-664 GCF_042196965.1 Bartonella sp. AA83SXKL | reverse complement strand
CCATGGATACAGATTTAGAAGCTCTTGGTACCAATGCACATGAATTGCCTATGGTCATAGCCGCTCTCACCAATAATGATAATGAATTGCGCAAAGCACCTTATCAAGTTTTACAAGATTGGAATCGTTATTATGGTGGAAATCTTCTCATTGTTTTGCCAGATACCTTCGGTACAGAAGCATTTTTACGCAATGCACCAGATTGGGTGGCTGATTGGACAGGTTTCAGACCTGACAGTGCTCCTCCTCTCGAGGGCGGCGAACGCATTATTCAATGGTGGAGAGAAAAAGGAAAAGACCCTCGTGCAAAGTTATTGATTTTCTCCGATGCACTAGACATAGATACAATTGAAAAAACCTATCATCATTTTCACGGTAAAGTGCGCATGAGTTTTGGATGGGGAACAGACCTTACTAATGATTTCGTCGGCTGTTCTCCACAAGAAACTGCAACTTTTGATGCTCTTTCCCTTGTTTGTAAAGTTACCCATGCCAATGGTCGGCCAGCCGTAAAACTTTCAGATAATCCTGAAAAAACCATCGGTAATCCGCAAGAAATACAACGTTATCTCAATTTTTTTGGTAATGAAAACCGTGTTGCTAAACCTATCAAAACATAACAATGCTTTTTTAGTTTAACATTTTTTCTTTATGCATATTTTTA
>NZ_JBHIRG010000223.1:0-667 GCF_042196965.1 Bartonella sp. AA83SXKL | reverse complement strand
AAATTCAAATTATGAATTAGGATAAAACAAAAGTTATGGAAGATTTAAAAAAGTCCTCCCCGATTGCACTTCTCCAATTGTTAATATTTGCAATAAAGTCAAGGATAGATTGCAGTTATAAACAATTTCATTAATCAAGTATGAAGAGATTTTTATTTTTGTTTATTTCCTCATGATAAAAAAATCCTTTATTTCTTTCCTTAATAGAGGACTGAAAGACACTTTCGAAGCACATTAAATAATTTTATAGTATTATTTATCAATTTGTATCCGTAAAGATAACTGTTACTCCCCTTAAGTTATAAATGGAGAGAGAATATTATGACAAAAGCAGCACTGTTGGACTGGATGGGATTTTCAGGACTTCCTGATTTTTTTTCAATAAGTGATGAAGATTTTAAGCCCACTTTTGAACAAGCGCTTAAAGAAGCAGAGGAAGAAATCGAGACGATTGCAATGGTGCAAGAGCCACCAACGCTTGAGAGTTTTTTGCAACCTTTTGAACTTTCTGGAAAAAGGCTTGATCGTGTATGTTCAATATTTTTCTTGCGTTCAGGTGCGCATAGTAATCCATTGATTCAGCAGTTAGAACAAGAATTTGTTGTAAAACTTTCTCATTATTCTTCAAAAATGATGATGGATGCACGGATATTTGCGAAAATAGATC
>NZ_JBHIRG010000222.1:432-668 GCF_042196965.1 Bartonella sp. AA83SXKL | reverse complement strand
AGAAACAAATATAAAAAGAAAAACCTTTTCCTTTTTGTTGAATTTTTGTTCACAAAACCAAGAAAATAAGGTATGAACGCTGAAAAATAACGTGCTGCTCAAAAACGCATCAACTGTCTATAAAGGAAATTATTGTTTATGTCAAAAGAAGAAGTCTTGGAGTTTTCTGGTATCGTAACTGAACTTTTACCGAATGCGATGTTTCGCGTAAAACTGGAAAATGATCATGAAATTAT
>NZ_JBHIRG010000222.1:0-337 GCF_042196965.1 Bartonella sp. AA83SXKL | reverse complement strand
AGGCCGCATTATATATCGCTATAAGTAGTTCATCTGTGGTTGTTACTTTTTCTAAAAGCAGCAATAGTGTTCCTAAAAGCCTTTATCTTGCTTCCAAGAGCAAAAATCGTCCTGGAAATGCGTTATATGAGGGAGTAAAGAATATCAGAGGTCTCTCAAAAAAGAAAATCAGGGATGCTAAACGCATTGGCTAGTCGTTTAAAATCATTCTGAGGGGGTGGAAATGGAAGTCATAAGAAAAACTTTCTTTAAAAAATCTCGTTTGGAAGAAACCTCCTTAGAGGAAATCCAATTGATACTTGCTTCCGCTTCGCCCCGTCGCTTGGCTCTCTTAGCA
>NZ_JBHIRG010000221.1:0-669 GCF_042196965.1 Bartonella sp. AA83SXKL | reverse complement strand
TATAGATTAATAAGTTTCTCAGATGCATGGAAGCATTAAGACTTTTTCTTATCGTTTTATTGAAGGTGTTCATTTTATTTTAAAAGCGAAAACGTAATGCCAAGAGTTCTCCCTTAGACTCAACTCTGTGGTGTAGCTATTGGTTTCACCATTTTTATGCTTAAAGGTGCAAGCTGGCTCTATTTGCCAGCTTAAAAATTGCGCCAGCATTTGCATTAAGACGATTCATGAGAAGCATTTTTATCAGTACCGCTTGTGCGTGCAAGTAAGTGATTTTGAATGATTCACTATGTGAAGGTTTGAGATGAAAAAATCTTAGAATATTCGGGTCTCTCATTCAACATACAAAAAGATAAATTATTCTTATAAATCAATAATTTGATATCATGCAACTGTAAGGGTTTATATCCTCTTTGTCCAGATTTACTCTTATGCTACAAACTATAAATTGCATTGTGAGCTTTAGCAGAATAAGTCATCTAAGAAAGTCCGCATTGGCAAAAAGCAAACCAAGAATTGGCTCTAAAGAGTCATGCTGTTATGGATGTGTTGAGCCAAGCTTTAAATTTTTTTCTTGATAACAGAGAACTGGAATGCTTTTATTTAGATCTTTCATCTTTTTGACGAAGGTAAGAATACGGGAAGTATTGCTGACAAAGGTTATGCTTC
>NZ_JBHIRG010000220.1:0-672 GCF_042196965.1 Bartonella sp. AA83SXKL | reverse complement strand
ACGAAAGGATAAAGCTTTACGTTGTACAAATGAAAAAAACGATCTCAACATTTTTTGTTCCTTTGCACTTTAGAATAATTCTAAAGATATAAGAGAAAAAGAACGAAAGTCAATCCATAATGAAAAAATCTGAAAAAACACTGATGAAAAAGAAGAGCGTTGGTGTGTGAAGAAAGTAAAAGACTGGCTAAAAAACAACATAAACTGGCCAAAAAACTGTATGCGAAAAAATGAGAAAAATGCCGGAGATTCTACTAAGAAAGCGTTTCAGTGGATAAGAAGGTGAGGATGAAGGGTATGGGGTGTGGCGTGTTGGCGGTGTGCATGGCAAGGCTTCCGGGTATGTTGGGGAGTGCTGTGAGAGGTTTGGACTGGTGCTGGGTATGGGAAGAAGGGCGGTATGTTGGAGAGTATGGGAACATGCGGTTTTGCTCTTGTTTTGCAGTTATCGTTTTTATAGTCTGAAAGGAGCCCTTTTGAAACAACATATGAGCTCGTAAGCATAGAAAAGAGGCTGGCAACAACATTCCAACCGGCAAATGCGAGAAAAAGAAAGCGTATGGATGCTTCAAAACAAGAGGGAGGACGGATGTTGTTCAATTGTCTGGAGAAAAGAAAGTTGGGAGGGGTAAACGAGTATTGGGGGTGGGGATGCTTGGGAAAAGGGTGCCG
>NZ_JBHIRG010000219.1:401-672 GCF_042196965.1 Bartonella sp. AA83SXKL | reverse complement strand
AAATCCCAGCATAACAAGATTGATGCGGCTCAAGTTGTGGGCTCACTCATATCTGGGGGCAAAGGTGTTGCTCTTGACTCAGCAAACAACACGGAGATTGTAGCCTCGATACTCACAGCCGGTAAGCCAGGGGAGAAAACGCCAGAAGAGCAGGCCAAAGCCGATATGACCATTCACTCTGGTGGAAATATTCTCATCAAAGGGGCGCAAGAAAAATACAACCAGCAACAACAATCGTCGACAAGCAGTGTTTTGCATGAGAAATCTTCCG
>NZ_JBHIRG010000219.1:0-349 GCF_042196965.1 Bartonella sp. AA83SXKL | reverse complement strand
CGACGGGCAATATTGTGTTAGACGCACAAGGGGATGCCACCCTCACGGCTTCTCATATGATTGCCAATGAAGATATCAATGTGGCAGGACAAAGCGTGACGATTGATGGCATGACAGATCACCATAGCAGCCATTCAGAAACCCATGAAACGGGTTTTGGTGTGGGATCAGGCAAGGGTTTTGTTTCGATCTACGGGAGTGAATCAAAGACAGAGAATGAAGAAAGTTTTGAACATCAAGGCTCTTCGCTCAATGGGAAAAATATCACCATCACCGCCAAAAAAGAAGATGTGAATGTGGTGGGTTCTGACTTTAGCGCAGGGGAAGATATTAAGCTTTCGGCAGTCCA
>NZ_JBHIRG010000218.1:313-673 GCF_042196965.1 Bartonella sp. AA83SXKL | reverse complement strand
AGAAAATTGATCCCATTGTTGCACGGACTGTTTCAGGTGAAAAAGGATCTGTTGTTTCGCCGATCAAAATAACACCTTTAGCTCCTACAGCATCAGCAGTACGGATGATGGTACCAAGATTTCCTGGATCACGCACTCGATCAAGTGCGACATAAACATCTTCTGCCTGTCCTGTTATCATTTCAAGTGATTGCCACTGTTGTTTAAAAATACCAATAACTGTTTGTGGATTATCTCGTCGTGCGATAGATTCCATGACCTTTTGTGAGGCTTTAATGACAAGACCACCATTGGCTACAGTATGTGCAGCGGTGTTTTCAATAGCAGTGTTACTGATTTTGCTTTTAGAAAAAATGAGTG
>NZ_JBHIRG010000218.1:0-291 GCF_042196965.1 Bartonella sp. AA83SXKL | reverse complement strand
TCAATCACTAATTTAAGCCCTTCTGCCATGAAAAGGCCTTCTCGATTACGGTTTTTTTTCTGGCTAAGTGCCTTAAGGTCTTTAATGATAGGATTGCTAAGAGAGGTAATTTCTTTAACCTTACCGGTTTTAGGCATACACATGTTCAAGCAATCCAGCGGCTAAAAAGAGAAGTAGAAAGAGCGCGTCCGGTGGTTTTTTCACGCAAGATCAGTTCTCCTGATTCGACTGTACCACCAAGATTTATAAATTCATCACGCATGAGAGTGTGAAGTGCATAGAAAGAAGCAC
>NZ_JBHIRG010000217.1:396-674 GCF_042196965.1 Bartonella sp. AA83SXKL | reverse complement strand
ATTAAAAATTTCACCGCTTCTTTTTCTAAGCAGCTAAAATTAACGAATATTTTTAAAAAAAATAATCTCACACCTAAAGATTATTTTATTTTTTTCATAGTACTTCGAGAAACACTCACTGCAATGTTTTTGAAGACAAAAAATTTTCTAAAGCAATAAACTGTCTTTTTAACAATTTAAAATTCAATCAAAAACACATTGATAGGATTCTTGCCATTTTAAACAATTGATTCGGTTAACTTTGCAAACGTCTGCAAATATCATCTAATTGTTCTAAA
>NZ_JBHIRG010000217.1:0-348 GCF_042196965.1 Bartonella sp. AA83SXKL | reverse complement strand
GATAACTTTCATTCCAATTACGTCTGCAAGCAATTTTTCTAAAGATTTTGTTTCTGCATCTTTTTCCAGAGAAGTGCGTTTTTTGACCTTAGGATTTGCCTGCTCATAGACTAATATTTCTGTTTGGCGTACAGAGAGACCTTCACGAATAATTTTTTCTGCCAAGTCCAATGGATTATCAACAGTTATAAGACAGCGTGCATGACCAGCAGAAAGTTGTCCATCAGTTAAAAATTTTTGTACCTTTGATGGCAATTTCAACAAACGAAGCGTATTTGCAACATGACTTCGACTTTTTCCAATCACTTGTGCTAAATCTGCTTGCGTATAGCCATGTTCATTCAGCAA
>NZ_JBHIRG010000216.1:0-677 GCF_042196965.1 Bartonella sp. AA83SXKL | reverse complement strand
AAATCCCTTACACCTGAAAAAGAAAAAACACCTCTCTCACATAAAGAAATTGCAAGCAGAGTTCAAAACGATCTCTCTGTTCAACGTGCTCAAATAGAAATCTACAATTGGTGTAATATTGTTTATAATAACCCACTTGTTTTGCAACATACCACTGAAGATATCAAAAAAATTCCCATGCTAGGAGAAGAACTCTCATGGCAAGTTGCAAACTTTTCTACAATATTTGCTCCGCTTGCTGGCAGGCAAGTGCTTGGCATAAAAAATAACGCACGTAAACATGCTGAAGAAGCTATTCCCTCCCTATGCACTGCCATTGATCATTACACAGAGATTGTAAAACAAGTAAGAGAGGACATTGTAAAAAACCATCAGGAACAATCTCCAAAGAAAGATAAAAACGTGAAACGACAGCAAAGCTTATCGAAACCTCCTAAATTACCTGAGCGCTCAACAGAAAGCCCACGTCATCAGGCTTTGGAAGCCTCTAGGCAAGCACAACAAAAACCGTCGAACGTTCGATCAAGCGAAGCTGAGAAAACACAAAAAATGGTGCTGGCACTCTAAAGATGCATCAGCTTTCATCTGACCTTTCGGTACTTATCACTTTATAAAAAGTCCCCAAGCAGTATTGGGCAGTATTACGGAAAATCTATAACACCCCCTCCCCGTCATGT
>NZ_JBHIRG010000215.1:448-677 GCF_042196965.1 Bartonella sp. AA83SXKL | reverse complement strand
AAGCTTTGGTTCAGGGTGGATTACAGATGTAGTTGAGAAATTAAAACTTTCTGATGTGCGTCGTTTTGAAGCTCCTTATGGAGAACTGCCGGATTTAACACAAATGGATTTTGATCGTGATGTTGTTTTTACATGGAATGGGACAACTTCCGGTGTACGTATTCCTAACGCAGATTTCATTCCAGAGAGGCGTGCAGGATTGACAATTTGTGATGCAACATCAGCAGCT
>NZ_JBHIRG010000215.1:0-342 GCF_042196965.1 Bartonella sp. AA83SXKL | reverse complement strand
AGCCCTCGTGCTGTTGAGCGGCTTGAAAGTTATGTTGCGACTTGGCCCATGCCGCAAATTTTCTGTCTGACAAAGGATGGAAAATTAAACGAAAATATTTTTAAAGGGGTAACTATCAATACACCCTCTTTGCTATGTATTGAAGATTTTCTTGATGCACTGAAGTGGGCAAAGGCACAAGGTGGTTTGCACGCATTAATGGCGCGAGTTGAGAAAAATTTTGCGGTACTTGATGCTTTTGTTCGCAAAACACCGTGGTTAGAATATTTGGCAAAAGATCCTCAAGTGCGTTCTAATACATCTGTTTGTTTAGATATTGTCGATCCAGTGGTGACTGCTTTG
>NZ_JBHIRG010000214.1:0-678 GCF_042196965.1 Bartonella sp. AA83SXKL | reverse complement strand
TACCCAAAGCAAGCCGCATGAAAAATGATGGACGTTTAATGGCTTCTGCACACTATAACTTACCCAATGGCGCTCAAACTCCTATACCACCTGTTAAAGCTGATCCAACCGATTCCGATGATGAAATTTCTACTCTATTGACAGCATTTGCAGAACAATCTAGAAATTCCAATACAGCAATAGCCGCTGTAAACCAGGCAATTATACCAATCCCTAACCCTCAAAAAGCTATATCTGTTAAAATTAATGAAATTGTTACGGCCTCTTTGTCCACAAACGCTGGATGGGCTATCCAAATTGGTTCTCTTCCTAGTAAAAAACAAGCAGAAACTTTACTTTTAAAAGCAAAAAATAAAGCCTACTCCGCTTTAAAGAACGCATCTTCACATATGCAACTTTTTGAAAAAAACAAACGTCGTTATTATCGTGCACGGTTTGTAGGATTTCAATCAAAAAAAGCTGCATTTAATGCTTGTTCTCTATTAAAGAAAGCAAATTTTAACTGCTATACTGTAGCTTATTAAAGGTTTTTGAATTCTGCGTTAAGGATAGTACCATGACACATAATGCTCTTGCTTCATCCACTGAAAAAGAAAAATTATTGAAGCAATCATTTCTTCTTTCATTGCGTTCTCTTCAAGATGCTGCAACAAAACTTGCTGGCTTAAAGCACACTCC
>NZ_JBHIRG010000213.1:0-679 GCF_042196965.1 Bartonella sp. AA83SXKL | reverse complement strand
TGGTAAAATGATTGAGAATAAGCTTTTAAAAAAGTTTGGCATAAACAGAAAATAAGTTAATAAAATCACCGGAATCAAAATTCCCTCACCTTTATATAATTTATTGGTTTTATATAAGTATAACGCCCCCACCCCCTCCGCCACAGCACTTTTATCACGCTATAACTTATTGATTTTATGTATGTTTTTTTAAGGTGCGGGATGTATAAATAAAGGTGCGGGAATAGGATTTTCCAACATGCCTGTAGTTTGACAGTAGGTTTTGCAGCAATTTATTTTTTTTCAAAGGGTTTTTAAGGGGTTCTCAAAAGGTCTTCAAAGACCTTTCAAAGGCTGTTTTAAGATTCGTAATTTTGAATGCGAATCTATTGGATTTTGCTCCTCTACATCTTTTATCCTACAAAGCATGATAATCACTCCTATTCTCTGAGACGTTCCCATTGTCTGCTAGATCGCTAAAGCGTGTAAAATCGGATTGAAAGGCAAGAGAAACTATTCCTGTTGGACCATGGCGTTGTTTGGCTATAATAACCACAGCTTTGCCCTTGGCTTTCTCCATTGTCTCTTGCCATTTTCTATACTTGGCGCTACTTCCTTTTTGAGATAATATTCTTCGCGATAAACAAACAGCACAATATCGGCATCTTGTTCAATGGAACCTGATTCTCGTAGATCTGCA
>NZ_JBHIRG010000212.1:394-679 GCF_042196965.1 Bartonella sp. AA83SXKL | reverse complement strand
CGGATAGTAACAGGCAATCCACACATAATTTCAAATAATTGGACAAAATCTGAACGCTGCATTGGCAAAAGCTTATCTAGTGCTTTACGACGTCCGTTTTCATCATCACTTAAAATCATTTCACGCATAGCGACAATACGTTCACCAGAAAAAAACATGTGCTCCGTACGGCACAGACCAATACCTTCAGCCCCAAAAGAGTGCCCCATACGTGCATCAGAGGGTGTCTCAGCGTTGGCGCGAACTTTTATACGCCGCATCCCATCAGCCCATTCCATCAATTTT
>NZ_JBHIRG010000212.1:0-339 GCF_042196965.1 Bartonella sp. AA83SXKL | reverse complement strand
CCTTTAAAAATTTCTCCACTCCCACCATCAATTGTAATGACATCGCCTTTTTTAAAACTTTGCCCTGAAGCAAACATTGTGTTTGTACTATAATCAATCCGCACACTCCCTGCACCAGAAATACATGGCTTTCCCATACCACGCGCTACAACAGCAGCATGACTTGTCATACCACCGCGTGTCGTTAAAATCCCTTCTGCAGCGTGCATACCATGAATATCTTCTGGACTTGTTTCTATGCGTACCAAAATAACTTTTCGTCCTTCTACCGATGCAGTTTCTGCCTCTTCCGAAGTAAAAACAATTTCACCAGTTGCTGCTCCTGGAGAAGCAGGTAAA
>NZ_JBHIRG010000211.1:382-679 GCF_042196965.1 Bartonella sp. AA83SXKL | reverse complement strand
ATCGTCATAGAATCCATTAAGACCTCATGCCTTATCTTTCTTGCTTCTTCTCGGAAAGCTTTAGCCTGATCCCTATAATACAAAGCAAACCGCAATATGATACCACTGAAAAGCAAAACAACAACCACTACTACCCATAAAATTTCGTTTATATTCATTTTGATCTCCTTAAATTACAGCAAAAGATGTGTTTTGTTTCGCTCTCTATCAAAAAAAGAATGCAAAAAGGCACATCTGCCAAGTGTGATAAATCACTCTTGACATCCTTATTTCCTCTACCAAAACACGCTAATAAAT
>NZ_JBHIRG010000211.1:0-346 GCF_042196965.1 Bartonella sp. AA83SXKL | reverse complement strand
TCACGCCCTTTGGATTTATTCACACCAAACGCAAGAACATAATTGATTTTAAACAACACTCACGGTGGAAGATACTCAACACATGCCTTACTCCCATTGTTCGTATTTGCCTCTTTTGCACCATGGAGAATACAGAAAAATATGTAAGCCTCTTCGTCATTACGCAAATCTTCACAATTACCAACCTCGGCATTACAGTAAATTTTTGTCTTTTTACGAATCTTTACATAACCGCAAACTAAAGCGTTGTTATAAATCTGAGAGTTTGCGAAAAATTGAGCAGAATCATAAACTTGAATATTGTAAATACGCGCCTTACAATAAACTTCAAAAGAATTTGTGATAC
>NZ_JBHIRG010000210.1:323-681 GCF_042196965.1 Bartonella sp. AA83SXKL | reverse complement strand
CCAGAAATTGGAAGGCGAAGAGTTTTGCTCCAGTCATCTCGAGGTCTTTTCAGCCACTTCATATATTGGGCTGTTATCATTGAAAAGTAAAGATTACCAATGAGAAAAATCAGACTATAAACAGTCAAAACAATAGCTGTTAAAGTTGCTGCATGCGTCATTAAAAGTTCTCTAAAGGCAATTATATCAGCTTCCTTTAATGACTGTGATTGTTGCATAGCTTGTGCTATGTTTGCAGTGATTTTCTTCGCAATAAGAGATGTTGATGGATGAGTTTCAACATAGAGTCCTATAAAGCTGGATATAAGAGCTATAAAGTTGGTTAAATGAAAGATAACCGATGATAATGGATACCATA
>NZ_JBHIRG010000210.1:0-280 GCF_042196965.1 Bartonella sp. AA83SXKL | reverse complement strand
CCCAAGGAGCCAAGAAGCATAGACAGCAGGAAGAAAGAATAATAACATAAAGCCAAAAGCAATGTAAATATTTGTAACTATGATGAGAACAACAGTGGCGCTTATTAAGGCAACAAGGCTAGCTAATGTTCCCTGACTGAACGCAACAATAAAAATTGGCAGTGAAAGAAAACAACCAAGAAGAAAAGAAAAGTAGGGCGCGATATTTATAACACTGATGATTGCCATTCCTATAACAACAGCAAATAACCCAGCTAAAATACCAGTCATTATTTCATAA
>NZ_JBHIRG010000209.1:408-682 GCF_042196965.1 Bartonella sp. AA83SXKL | reverse complement strand
GACGAGCGTACTATTGGTGATGCCCTCGAGCAAGGAGAGAAAGCACTGAAGAAAAGCGTTAATCTCGATACAATTAAAAGTCAACTTTCGGATTTGGGGTTGATGGAAAAAAATGCCTTTCAAAAAGGTGTACGCTCACAAGTAGAACATGCCGCAGGCAATGCACAGAATTTTGACCACAATCTTTTGAGTTTGTTTGACACGCAAAATGGTCAAGAAAAATTACAGCATATTTTTGGTAAGGATAAAGCCAAGCAGCTTATGAAAGTGTTGC
>NZ_JBHIRG010000209.1:0-359 GCF_042196965.1 Bartonella sp. AA83SXKL | reverse complement strand
TTTGCACGCTTGCCAAACCATATGGGTGAAGTGGAAGAAAAGACAATAGAACAAGCGGTGAGTGGAGGAAAGATTGGTCTCATCAAGACAGCCATGAAAACTTTTGCAAGGGAATGGGGACGCAAACTCTTAAGTGTTCATAAAGAGACTGAAAGGGATATTGCGGCTCTCATAACAGCGCGTGAAAAAGGGGAGTTTGGGTTAGCAAGAGAAAAAGCCGTTGAATTAATTAAGAAGTTTCACGAAGCAGAAAAGAAACGCTTAATAAGCAAAAAAGATCACACAAAATTCCTCAATTTTGTTGGCATTCTTTTGAATAGTAGTGCTTATAGAGTGGTTATAAACTAATGATCAATTTT
>NZ_JBHIRG010000208.1:443-682 GCF_042196965.1 Bartonella sp. AA83SXKL | reverse complement strand
TGGGTGATTGGTGCAAGCTTCTCGACAGCAAGGTCAGCTAAGGTTGTTTTAAAAAGCGAAAATTGTTGTCCGGAAAACTCTGAAAGAGCTTTTTCTTTGCTTATTTGTGCAAAGGCAGCATAAATACCAAGCAGGTTATCGATTTCTGGCCGTTCTTCTAAGGCTGCAAGCGTGTCGGGAAGAGGGGCGGAGTCCGTTTTTGCTTTGCGTATTTTTTTTGCGATAATATCAGCATCATC
>NZ_JBHIRG010000208.1:0-366 GCF_042196965.1 Bartonella sp. AA83SXKL | reverse complement strand
TTTCCCCTATCAGCGCCTTTGGAAGAGGGAAAAAAACTTGTTTTTTTTCCTCACCCATTTGCATTGTAACAGAAAAGTTTAAATCTACAATACGCTGTGCATAATCATTATTGAATTTTTGAGCAATATCACGGGTGAGTTCAACATGCTGTTTTTGATCTTCGCCCACTGGAACATGTGTGGCACGATAGAGTAAAATATCGGCAGCCATCAGACTTGGATAAGCAAAAAGTCCAAGGGATGCTTTTTCACGATCTTTTCCTGCTTTATCTTTAAATTGTGTCATACGTTGAAGCCAACCGATACGCGCAACACAATTTAAAATCCAAGCGAGTTCAGCATGTTGAAAAACACGGGATTGATTGA
>NZ_JBHIRG010000207.1:0-684 GCF_042196965.1 Bartonella sp. AA83SXKL | reverse complement strand
GCTTCAGGATTTGACCTCAAAACGTCTTGTGCCATCACCCCGCGATAGCGCTCTGGAGAACCCTTATAGTTGTATTCATAGAGTGTATAGCCCTTTTTCTGTCCAGCCTCCCTGATGTTTTCTTTTGCCCTCCTATCGCTAAGCCCAGCAAAAGTACCAAGTATCGTTCCAACATTTCCAATAGTTTGCCATGGATTAAGTTTTGTTTGCGGCGTAAACTGTGTCCTTTGTTCCGTTTGCATTCCGTAATTTCCAGCAGAAGCCGTACCAGCTGCAAGCAACTTACTTAACTGCTCCCAATCAAGATTATTCTGCTGTTCCCATTTCTGTCGTTCTGCATCTAATTGCTGTTGATGATTGGCATCAAGCAAACCGCCTCCAGACAACGCATTGAGATTTGCCTGACCTTGACCTTGAAAAAAGTTATTAGCGCTAGCCAACTGATTTTGATTGGCTTGATCAATCATTCCATTGGCTTGCATCTTATTGTTGACGTCTTGGTTATATTGCTGTGAGAGAGCTTGGGTTGCTATGCTGCCTAATTCATCTGCCAAAACACCCGTATGTGCACCAGAACCATAACGCCCCGCCCCTGCCAATGAACTGTTAATCGTGTCTGAAGCTTTATTTAAGGTGTTTTGAAGTGCTTCATTAAAATAAGGATTATTGCCTATTTGCTGCCCT
>NZ_JBHIRG010000206.1:0-684 GCF_042196965.1 Bartonella sp. AA83SXKL | reverse complement strand
GATGTATAAACCCAAATTTGAATATCGCTACGCTATACGTCTTTAGAAACTACCTAACGTTGTTTCGATGTTTCTAACAATAAACTCGATAAGATTTTCTGCTTCATTTAAGTAAAATATCATATGTCATCTTCCTTATAGTTTGTCATAATCAGTGGAGGTTTCAGGTAATATCACCGAGAGGAATCTTTTATGAAATTTATTTTTTGTCAAATGTCATTTCGATTGAGAAGATCCTTGATCTCATCTCTGATACTTACATGCTTGTTTTGTTCGAGATATTTTTGAAAAAAAATCAGAAATAGTGTTTATTCTTCGCAATAATAACAAGAAAAAATAAAGTGATTTTTTCTTTTTCTTGAAAAAATAGAGTGAAGAGTTCTAAACGTTTCTCCTAAAGAAATAGTTTGAATAATGAATCATAGAGGAAATAAAAAATTCTGATTTTTTATGGCTTTATAGGTTTCATGTTTTTCTCAAATATAGATTTTTCATTTTTTAGATTATTATGCATATATAAATGTGCTTTCGTCATTATATGCTGTTTTTAAGCTTAGATTTTCAAGAAGGTCTGTTGATTATGTAAGTTGGGTAAAGCCTGTTTTTTTACAGGCTAGTGAGGGGGGAATGCATTTGTGCGATAGTTTGTTTATATGGATATGGAAATTTGGTATGATCATTGAA
>NZ_JBHIRG010000205.1:0-685 GCF_042196965.1 Bartonella sp. AA83SXKL | reverse complement strand
AACGAAAGGTGAAAAACGTGTAGATAGTGTGGTTGTTGTTTCTGCTCCATTGGCAATACAAAAAGAGCGTGCGATGATTCGCCAAAATATGAGTGAAAAAAAATTTGCTTTTATCAATGGGAGGCAAATGTCTGATGAAAAAAAACGAGCACGTGCTGACTTTATTATTGATACAGGAAAAGATTTAGAAAACACCCGTGAACAAGTTCTTTTTGTGATAAAAAGTTTGCTAAAGAATTAAAATAATGCGTGAAATTATTTTTGATACAGAAACAACAGGTTTAGATAAAGAAAAAGACCGTATAATAGAAATCGGCTGTGTAGAAATGGTTGATCGTTATCTTACAGGACGCCGATTCCACGTTTATTTGAACCCACAAGGCGTTATTATTCCTGATGAAGTTGTAGCAGTTCATGGATTGACCAATGAACGTTTAAAGAATGAAAAAAGCTTTAGTGATATTGCCGATGAATTTTTAGAGTTTATCAATGGTGCAACAATGATTGCCCATAATGCAAGTTTTGATATTGGTTTTCTTAATGCAGAATTAGCACGAGCAAATAAACCACTTATCAGTGTTGACAATATTCTTGATACATTGGCTATGGCACGGCGCAAATTTCCTATGGCGCCTAATTCTCTTGATGTTTTGTGCAAACGTTTTGGCATTGATAATAGTCATCG
>NZ_JBHIRG010000204.1:0-686 GCF_042196965.1 Bartonella sp. AA83SXKL | reverse complement strand
TAAGACGTGAATCAGGAAAAACACGATCACGAAAAACTTTAGAAAGAGCAGCATCTCCGTGCATTTCTCCATCGGCTTCTAAATTTGGGTATAATTGAGCAAGAATTTCAGTTGCACGGCGCATTTTACGCGCACTTTCTGTATTTTTGGAGCCAAAGTTTGAGTGTGATAATAATGCTGCTTTGGGTGTTATACCAAATGCTTCAATTTCTTTTGCAGCCAGTACTGTCATTTCTGCTATTTCTTCTGCAGAAGGATCTTCATTAACATAAGTATCTGTTAAAAAAAGGGTGCGGCGTGGAGAAATAAGCAAACTCACAGCAGAAAAATGACGAGTATTTGAATCAAGTCCAATAACTTGTTCAATTAATTCAAGGTGACGTTCAAAACGTCCTTCTAAACCGCAAATCATTGCATCAGCTTCTTCACGCATAACTGCGAGGGCAGCAATCGCTGTTGTTGAGGTTCTCACGATTGTTTTTGCAACTTCGGGTGAAACACCACGTCTTCCTGTATAACGGAGAAATAAGCTAACATAATCACGAAAACGTGGATCATCTTCTGGATTTGTAAGTTAAAAATCTATGCCAGGGCGAATTTTTAAACCAAAGCGTTTTAGTCTCGTCTCCACTACATGAGGACGGCCGATGAGGAGGGGAATTGCTGTTTGTTCTTCAAGCACAATT
>NZ_JBHIRG010000203.1:0-687 GCF_042196965.1 Bartonella sp. AA83SXKL | reverse complement strand
ATTGTATCGCGAAGATGTAATATAATTTTCGATCCAATAATCACTCCCAAAAGGAGATAAAGTAAGCCAGACATCGTTATCGTATGACAAATTTTGTTGTTTGGAGAATTTGACTCCGTTGAAGTAATATACTCATGATTAAAGATCATGCGCGTAAAAGGAAGAGTAGTATAATTAGAAAAACAAATATTTTTATCACTTTATCAAAAATAAAAATCACTTTCGGCCCTTTTTTAGGCTTCATACATTCTACAGTTCCTGCTTTGTTACCCAATCAAGTTTATGATCCCCATAATGGCTAAGTCGTAACATCTTCCCACATAGCCCAAACTTGCTCTGCACTTGCTGTGTATTAATTTTTTTGCTATGTATCCATTTAAACATTCAGGTCCTCTTCTTTACAATTTATATTTTAAGTACGTCAAAAAGTAATGTCAAAGTGACCATTTACAGCAATGGGAGGATACTTAAAAACTGCCATAATTTATTTGTTCTACAGTGATTAACATATATTATATCTTCAAATTATCAGATTAAAAACAGAGATGTGCAGGATAACAAAAATTCTTAGATTTAAAATCTTTCTTTCTATTCTAGATCAGTTGTAAAAGAAAGTGCTATCGCGAAGGTTACTAGGCTCTACAAGAACAAACATAGTGTTATAAATGCAAGTACTATTAAGATAAA
>NZ_JBHIRG010000202.1:370-687 GCF_042196965.1 Bartonella sp. AA83SXKL | reverse complement strand
AATAAGAACGCGGATAAGAAATTCCTGTATAAGGCGACACAATAGGGTCGCGATTAAGATCATAAAACTTCTTTCCCGTTTCTGGATCAACACGCTTAGTTCCAAGTTCTTGTTTTGCCATGAACCGTGCCTCTTTAAGTTAATTATAGTTCTATTAAAAATAAATTTTATGGTGCTTAATCGAAAAATAATGTCTTTGTCAAAGATAAATACATCGTTTCATATGGATTTCCTCATGACGCCTTTCAAAGCATGTGCTAAAGAGTACTTTATTTAATAAAAAACAGGAGAATTAAATAGAACTTCTATGCAAAAAA
>NZ_JBHIRG010000202.1:0-302 GCF_042196965.1 Bartonella sp. AA83SXKL | reverse complement strand
CCCTTATATTGGGAGGATTAGCAAGTGGTGAAACACATATCCATGGAATACTTGAAAGCGACGATGTTTTCAATACAGCTGCTGCCATGCAAGCTCTGGGCGCCTGTATTATTAAAAAAGATGATCTCTGGATTATTCGAGGAACCGGAAATGGCTGCTTGTTAGCCGCACAAAAACCTTTAGATTTCGGAAATGCGGGAACAGGTGCACGCCTGGTTATGGGAATGGTTGGACCTTACCATATGAAAACGACCTTTATTGGTGATGCCTCTCTTTCCAAACGCCCAATGGCACGTATTCTT
>NZ_JBHIRG010000201.1:398-688 GCF_042196965.1 Bartonella sp. AA83SXKL | reverse complement strand
TAAGCCGGCATTGTGTGCAATGGGAACAACTTGAAGTCCCAATTCATGATAGAGAGCAACAATTCCTGATTTATAATCTGGTTCTTGACCTGGCTGTCGGCGTGTTCCTTCGGGAAAGATCAGAATTTGGCGCCCTTGTTTTGCTTTTTCTTTGGCTTTTTGTATGATGGTTTTTAAGGCTTTAATAGGTGTTGTTCGGTTAATGGGGATAATTTGCGTTTTTGCCATATACCAGCCAAAAAATGGAATCCACGTTAATTCACGTTTGAGGATAAGAGCCGGGTCTTCAA
>NZ_JBHIRG010000201.1:0-365 GCF_042196965.1 Bartonella sp. AA83SXKL | reverse complement strand
TAAAGGTTTCCCACGCAGATTGATGCTTTGGAGCGATGATGTAGGCTCCTTTGGGGAGGTTTTCTAAACCTTCGATTTCATAGTTTGTGCCTGCAATGTATTTTTGCAAAAAAAGTGTGACACGCGCCCATGTTTTAGGGACAATCCATGCTTTTTTGCGTGGCATTAAAAAATAGATGGGAGCGTAAAGAATCATCTGGATAAAAGTCGTTGTATAAAAAGCGAGGGTAAAAAGAAAAGAACGAAGGATAAGCACTAAATTTTCCATTTAATATCTACAAGAAGATTGTTTATATAACTTACTTTGACACTGGAAAACCCCTCTCTTTTATGTTTTTTTTAATATCTAATTTGGGGATGGTTTA
>NZ_JBHIRG010000200.1:0-688 GCF_042196965.1 Bartonella sp. AA83SXKL | reverse complement strand
AATTTCTCTATGACATTTCCAGACAATGTCTGTGCACATGGCAACTCATCGGCTGTTTCTTCAACCAAATGCATCCCCTCTACCGATGAATCCAGTTCGTCACGCAAGCGTTCTGCAATCTCACGAAAAGCTGAACGCTCTACCTCCGAGAGACTCGATGTTTTTGTATTCAAATCTTCAACTCTTTTTTCTTGTACTTCTTCTTGCATGTTCAAAACACCAAAATCATGACCCCATTTAAGACGCTGTGTTTGGCATTTAAAATCGGCAAAACAGAGAGTTTAACATAAAGCCATTCTAAACAACCATCAACAGTCCCTTAAACAGTCTGTTCACTCCAAGGTATAACCACCTCAATAAAATTGCTGAATATGTGCTCCCGCTCCTCATGAAATTGATTGGCAAGTTCATACATAAAGAGATCCTAAAATAGAGGAAGATAGAGACTTAATAACTTCAGCTCACTCTTTTGATATATCACAAAAGTGGCTCTTTTTATCCATATCCAGCGAAAACATCGTGACAAAAGTTCTGGCATAACACAATAAGATCTTGCTTACACTTAAATATCTGTGCCTTTAAGAACACGCATAAAACCCATAAAATTACTGATTTTCCTTTCAAATTAATAATGCCAATTTATGTAGAAATACCCCCTCTAGATAAAATGACTCTGACTGGGATCTCA
>NZ_JBHIRG010000199.1:0-688 GCF_042196965.1 Bartonella sp. AA83SXKL | reverse complement strand
ATATAAAAGCGTAGATGCTTGGTGGAGTGTGGGCATTTGACTTCAACTAAACCCTCCTCCCCAATCAATCCATCAGGGCTTGCTCCAGCCATTTCTATGGTGGGATGTTGAATGAAACCACATTTTATGACCTCTGTGTCATAAATGATGGCATATTCTTTTAGTGCATCCTCTTCATGCTCAATGCCCCATTGCATAGCTGGTGTTAGATAAGATTGGCTTATTTCCTCTGTTAATCGCTCTGTCATGAGTTTGATTTTGTACTCCTCATATTTGCTAGTAGGTGTTCCTTTGGCTGTTTTACTGAGCACATTGTAAATGTTTGAAGCAGTGACTTTGCCTAATCTTGCTTGAAACCACTCTGCTGTTCTTTGCTCCATGTTACACCGCCGTTTGCTGTTCTTGTTGTGAGAGAGATTGCTCTGCTTTTGCTATTTGTTTGTTTCGTTTATCTTTCAAAAGATGCAATACCGTTTGAGCCTGTCCATCAGACATATCGGCAAGATTGTTGACTTTGGCATAAGCAAGTATCTTGGTTTCTTCTGTTTGGGTTTGTGCCATGAGTGTTCTGATCTCACTGATCTGCTGCGGAAATGCACTTGTGAGAGGCACGTTCCCATCCGTATCATCATCTGCACTCACAACATTAAGAAGCATGCCTAACAGATATCCGCGTGCATAGGTGATA
>NZ_JBHIRG010000198.1:0-691 GCF_042196965.1 Bartonella sp. AA83SXKL | reverse complement strand
CATGGGATAAAAGAGCTGTTTTGCGAGAACTTATCCATAATGAAGGCGATGAACTAAAAAATGCTATTATTTTTTGTAACCGAAAGAGAGATATCTCTGAACTTTTGAGATCGCTCATTAGACATAATTTTAGTGTAGGGGCACTTCATGGCGATATGGACCAATATTCTCGTATGAGTACATTGGCTGACTTTAAAGACAACAAAATCACACTTCTTGTCGCCTCTGATGTGGCTGCACGGGGACTTGATATTCCAGCCGTAAGCCATGTCTTCAATTATGATGTTCCTACACACGCTGAAGACTACATTCATAGAATTGGTCGTACAGGACGTGCAAATCGTAGTGGGAAAGCTTTTACAATCGTTACAAAATCTGACCAAAAATATATTAGTGCCATTGAAGAAATGAGCAACGAAAAAATTGAATGGTTCAACAGAGATCTCTCTACTTTAACAACCACTGATCAAAAAGATGATATCATTTTAAAGAGAAAATCTCCAACACCATCAAAGAAAACTGCTCAAAAAGAGCGTTCTGTTCATACCCAAAAGTCCTTGAAAGATGATAAAGTTGGTTATATGAAAGCCACGAATAATAAAGTCAATCTCCTTCAAAAATGTCATTCTCGAAAAAATAAAAATCATACTCCCTCTGGATTTGGTGATGATATACCGGCATTTATGCTCAT
>NZ_JBHIRG010000197.1:0-694 GCF_042196965.1 Bartonella sp. AA83SXKL | reverse complement strand
CCCCATGTGGTTGAATCACTAGGATTACAATCTTTCGGATTAACGAATTTATTTTCTTGTGATGGTGTCCACAAGGTAGAACTATTTTTTTTATTTTGATCATTCAAAATAGGATCACCAACATCCGTTTGTTCAGGTATGCGCGGTTCTATGGGTTGCTGAATGATCTCGAAACGCATGAGTTTAGAGGTAACGATTCTGCGTAAATTTCTAAGCATGGCTTGAAAGAGTTCAAATGATTCTGTCTTATATTCGTTGAGAGGATCACGTTGTGCATAACCACGAAAACCGACAACGGAACGGAGATGGTCTAAATGTACCAGATGTTCACGCCACAATGTGTCAATGGTTTCAAGTAATACGGCCTTATGGAAATAAGCCATAACTTCTGGAGAGAAGCGTTCAATACGTTCGTTTTCAAGTTTGGTAACAGCATTTGATATACGCTCTAAGATTTGTTCTTCAGCAATTCCATCTTCTTTTGCCCATGTCTCGATTGGCAGTTCAAGATTAAAGAGCTGATGAAGTTCTTCTTGTAGAGCTGTAATGTCCCATTTTTCGCAATACGTTCCAGAGGGAATGTAGGTTTCGACAAGATCTTCAACCACTTCGTTGCGCATTTCGAGAATCATTTCAGTTAAATCCTCTGCGTTCATGATCTCCATACGTTGTTCAAAAATAACTTTGCGCTGAC
>NZ_JBHIRG010000196.1:388-695 GCF_042196965.1 Bartonella sp. AA83SXKL | reverse complement strand
TTTGATTTGTCCTTTTTAGAAGCGGAATTTGAAAATAATTTAAAGAATGACTTGCCACTTGATGAGCAAAAAAAACAGTTTAACTTACACAAAACCAAAAATAAAACAAATTCAGATGTTATATCAACTACCTTGTTTAACCATCCAGAAAAAGATAGCTTTTTGTCTGAAGAGAAGCTTTCTTTACCTCAGTCCCATAATGAAGAACAAATTTTAGACGCACTTTCTCCATTACCAATTCAAAAGAATCTGTCATCTCAAAACAAAACATCACAAACTCCTGCTCATCCCTCTTTTGAAGAAAGTA
>NZ_JBHIRG010000196.1:0-372 GCF_042196965.1 Bartonella sp. AA83SXKL | reverse complement strand
ATCCGCTATCAGAAAATTTCTTTTTTGATGAATCTGAGAGACAAGATAATAATAGAATTATTCCAGAACTAGGTGAACAAAACAAGCGTTTTTCACAAACAATCGCGCCACAACAAAACACATCGAACATACAACAAAATTATGATGACAATCAAAGCCTTCATAACTCTCCTATAAACCATCCCTATAAAGTTTCAGCTGATCAAGAAAATTGGATTGAAGAATATTATACCAATGTTCCAAATCCTTCCATGAAAGCAAACACTGGTTTTTCATCTGCTACCCTTATTTCAGAAAGAGAAGGCACTGAAAGAAGTAAATCAACAAGTGACTTTCCATCACCTTTGGATTCGACGCAAACAAACAAGTCAT
>NZ_JBHIRG010000195.1:0-696 GCF_042196965.1 Bartonella sp. AA83SXKL | reverse complement strand
ATAGTTTTCATTTAGGTTTTTTATTAGGTCCTAGAATTAATGCGGGAGGGCGTATTGGCGATCAGGCTTTGGGAGCACGTTTGTTGAGCTGTGAGGATAAAGGGGAAGCTGACAGAATAGCAGAACAATTGAATCAACTGAATCAAGAACGTCAGGAAATGGAGGCCATTCAATTAGCACAAGCAGAATCTTATATTGATTCTCTTTATCAAGATCGAGAAAAACCGCTATCGCTTGTAATTGCCCATCAAGAATGGCATCCAGGAATCATTGGTCTTCTTGCATCCCGTTTAAAAGAGCGTTTTTTTTGTCCTGTTTTTGCCATTGCTTTGAAAGAAAATGGAAGCGGCATAGGATCAGGACGCTCAATTAGTGGCATAGATTTAGGAGCACTTGTTCGTGAAGCTGTTACGTTAAATTTATTAGAAAAAGGGGGGGGGCATAGTATGGCAGCAGGGATCACAATCCAATCGACAAAAATTGAAATTTTTCGAAAATGGCTGGAAGAGAGAGTCTCTTTAAATGTTTCACAGTTGCATGCTGAAAAGTCTCTTAATATAGATGGTTGCCTTTCTGCTTCTGGGGCCAATAAAGCGCTTTTTGATATGATTGAAAAAGCAGGACCATTTGGTTCGGGGAATACGACACCTGTTTTTGTTCTGCCTTCTCACCGATTAATGAATCTGTGTGAGGTTG
>NZ_JBHIRG010000194.1:0-697 GCF_042196965.1 Bartonella sp. AA83SXKL | reverse complement strand
TTGAGGGGAAACTTTCAGAGATTTACTATAATGGTTCACCGACGTCTCGTTATAATAATGTTGTATGGAGTGCTTTTCCTGGGCTTCAAGGTCATGTTCTGAACATGCGCGATATTGAACAGGGGCTTGATCAGATCAACCGTTTGAGTTCAGCGCACGCTCAAAGCGAACTTCTTCCAGGGCGTGAAGAAGGCAGCACCATTGTCAATATTAACAATCATCCCGATAAAACTTTCAAGGTTACTGTTTCTCATGACAATATGGGACAAGCCTCTACGGGTTATGCGCGTTATAGTGCGGGCTTGAGGGTAGAAAATATTTTAGGGATGAATGATGCGTGGGATTTTAACTATCAACGCAGTGAGCCCGATTATTGGGGTGGGAGCAAGCAAGAAGGACATAGCAATAACATTTCAGCGAGTGTGAGTATTCCATATGGTTATTGGACCTTTGGATTGAATGGCACTGTTTATAATTACCAAAGCATAATCCCTGGCAATTTTACCGATATTGAGACGACGGGGGATTCCAGTGAGTTGCACGCCAGTACAAGCAGGGTTCTTTACCGTGATAGTGTTTCCCTTACAACCTTGAATTTAGGTCTTTCTTATAAAAGAACCAACAATTACCTTCTTGGCAATAAGATTGAAGTGGGCAGCCGTCAATATAGCGTCGCCAATTTTGGCATTTCGCATTC
>NZ_JBHIRG010000193.1:0-699 GCF_042196965.1 Bartonella sp. AA83SXKL | reverse complement strand
TGAGATCGCTAACCATAATCACATTCCTTTTTTTGCATAGTGCTATTTAATATAAAACCTAACACACCTGTGATTATTGGGGTGATGCCGATGATAAGAGGGGTGTATTTGTGTAGAGCATACACATGTTTGTAGGATAAAAGAGAGGCGGGCATTTGATTGTGCTTCGCACGTAAAAAAAGAAAATGCTCATGTTTCCACAAGTATAAAATCCATTCTTTATTCTATCTTCATTGCAACAGTTTTGTGAAAAGTTCTGCAAAAATCATTTGTTTTTTTATGCCATTTGAAATGTAATCAGGGTAAAGCTTGCATCGAAAAAGATGATGATTTTATTTAAAGTTCCCTGCTTTTGAAATTATTCCCAAAAAAAATCGTATTTTTTAATGCACGCGTTGATGTTTGCCCCCATGGCGTTGTAAAAAGCTCCTCTCAACAAGGGTACGCCGTAATCTAGCAAAATCTACCGTAAAGAGGTTGCATATCTTGAAGACTTCCGTTTCGCTATAGATTTTTTCCCTTTGAAAGGCTTGGACAATTTTTTGCAGCATTTCTTCTGTTTCTAAGTGTCGGTCACTTAAATTTTCTCTCTCCCGCTCATTTGTATCTTCTAGTGCTTTCCAGAGTGTCCTTTCCGCTTGAAATCCTTCTTTGGTGCTTTGAATAAGACCAAGATTTAAAAGACGATTGATGGATTTG
>NZ_JBHIRG010000192.1:0-703 GCF_042196965.1 Bartonella sp. AA83SXKL | reverse complement strand
TTATCGATGAATAATGTGGGTTTATTTTTTACACAACCCTTCATCGCTTTTTTTAGTGTTTTAAGCTTTGGACATCAATTGGGGTATAATAATATTCTTCCTCTTTATATTGTGCTCATGCTTTTTGCGCCTTTTGCGCTTTATTTGAGTTGTAAACAAAAAGGATTGTTGCTTTTAGGTTCGTTCATGCTCTACCTCCTCAGTGGATTTTATGAAATTGCTCCTCCTTCTTATCCATTAAAGGGAAAGTGGTTTTTGAATCCTTTATCCTGGCAATTCCTGGTTGTTATAGGATTGGTCAGCAGTTTATCTCTTCAGCAAGGAAAAAATATTGCCTGTCAGACTTTTTTTCTCGTTTTTGCTGCCGCGTATCTTTTGTTTTCACTGTTATGGGTTCGCTTAGAATGGTGGGGCGTTTTGGGGTGGCTTGGCTGGTCTTCTCCGTTGATTAATTTTAATAAAACATTTTTAAGTTTGCCGCGTCTGCTCCATGTTGTTGCGTTATCATTCTTTATTCTTTGTTTGCCTCGCTTTCATACGTGGTTTCATGTTGCAGAAAAGCATCCCTTAGCAATTTTAGGGAAACACAGTCTCCCCGTCTTTGTAACAGGGACTGTTTTTGCCATGGTAGGGCAAATTTTAAAAACAGTGATGACAGGAACGTTTTTTTCCGATACTCTCCTTATTGTAGGTGGTATTATAG
>NZ_JBHIRG010000191.1:448-704 GCF_042196965.1 Bartonella sp. AA83SXKL | reverse complement strand
AAATACCTGTTACTGAAATTCCCATCTTAACCCAAAATGGGGCATTCAGTTGGTAAAAAAATGCAGCAACACCAAAGGAACACCATAAAAGAAAAATTGGAAAATTAAGCCTACGCAAACGGATGACCCTTACTGGATGGATGAAATAAATGGGTAAAAAAGATATGATTGCTGATAAGACAATAATGGTAAAAGTGATCCACTCCCCTGGTCTTACGACAAAAAGCGTAAAAACCATCATATTCCAAACGACAGG
>NZ_JBHIRG010000191.1:0-401 GCF_042196965.1 Bartonella sp. AA83SXKL | reverse complement strand
GCTGATGAAATGACAATAATCGCACTTAATAAAAATGATAATCCTGATCCCATAAAACCACTTTGATAAAGCGCAAAAGCTGGAATTAAGACATAAGTCACATAATCAATGATATTATCCAGGAGTTCTCCAGACCATGTTGGAAGTACATATTTAACATCAAGTTTGCGCGCAATTGGCCCATCGATACCGTCAACGAGAAGTGCAAGTCCGAGCCAACAAAACATAGCAGTCCATTCTTTTTGAGAGGCCGATATAAGAGAAAGAAATGCTAAAAACGAACCTGAAGCTGTTAGTAAATGGACCGAAAAGCCCTTTGCTTGCGGCATTGTTACTTTTTTATGGCGCAATAGATCGGCATTAGTTTTGATTGTTTTTGTTAGCTTACGTGTCAAAGTTTG
>NZ_JBHIRG010000190.1:0-704 GCF_042196965.1 Bartonella sp. AA83SXKL | reverse complement strand
CTCTTATTGCATCAGACGCAAGAAAAATTGTCCGAATCAGAAAAAACATCATGCGATGAAAGCCAGTGCGGTTTTTGAAGTTGAACAGCCTTATTTTACTCTGTGCTTTTTTCTTCTACACAGTGGATGGGTTTTTCTTCTTTAGGATCATTAATGAGATCATAAAGTATGACTTCGTTTTTGGTTGCCCACCAAATATATTCGCTTCCTACATATTTTGCTCCAGAAGCAGCAATGACATTGGAACCAATGATGCGCTTATCTTTCCATTTTAAATCAACAAGCGCAATAGTACCAGCAGTGTGATAGGTTGCTTCAACACGCTCTTTAACTGTTCCCATATCGCATTGATAGAAAATGGTCTGAGTTGTTGGTTCTGGATCATCTGGAACCTGAATGATTAAGGAATTCGCAAAGGCATTGATTGAACCGAAGAGTGATAAACTTAAAGCGACGAAAAATCGTACATTAAAAGGTTGTTTTTTCATAATATTTCCTGAGTTGTTTAGAATAATAAGATTGATTCATCTGTACAGAGTATAGGTTTTTTTTCCTCTGGATCATCCAAAAGATCATAAAGTGTGACTTCGTTATTTTTCTTCCACCATATATACTGAGCTCCTGCATATTTTATTCCCATATTAGAAATGATTTTGGTGGCGATAATGCGATCATTGTTCCATTTGAAATCAACTAACGAAATA
>NZ_JBHIRG010000189.1:0-706 GCF_042196965.1 Bartonella sp. AA83SXKL | reverse complement strand
TCCTCCACTCAAACTGATTCGATCACAAGCAGATCCCTCCTCTTCCTTTTCGCGTTCCATTGTTCTGAAAGAAGCAACAGAAACCCGCTTAATCAAGAGCTTTTATTTTGCAATATTTTCTGGTTTCTTTGCACTACTCGCTTGTCTTTTACTGTTAAGCAGTATGTGGTATCGTGAAAGCCGTTAAAAAGTTTTAAGAATTTGTCTCAACTTTAAAATATAATGCATCTTTTTGCAGTGTTCTTTTTGGCGCTGTTTCTTTGTCCTTTGCGCTCTTGAATAGCGTGTCGTATCGTGAAAACCGTTTTAAAAATCCTAAAAAAGTGTGCAGCCACTTTAAAATAAAGTCTATCTTATGGAAAAACAGGCAAGGTGATACATAACGCACCCATTTTTTTCATGGAGTGTATACAAGTCTCAGCCAGGAGATCAAGGACATTAGCAGAAAAAAGAAAACATTGCGAAATAGAATAAAGAATGCAATTGCTGGAAAACTTTCATAACTTTCAATTATAAAGACAGGCTTCTGTCGTGCTTTCCTACCTCTCTTTCATATTCTCAAAAGGAATGCCCCATACATTCCCTTCAATTTGATCTTTACAAATATGAGGCAAAGAAATTGTGCAAACATCTATAAGAATAAGCAGAGATAAAGTCAGATTTATTATTAATGTTGTTTTGCAGAGTATTTAAGAGAAAGCCTAAA
>NZ_JBHIRG010000188.1:431-707 GCF_042196965.1 Bartonella sp. AA83SXKL | reverse complement strand
ATCCTTTGGCCTCTAGTAACAACAAGCTTGCTATTACATCCATAAATAGTGATAATATTATTTTCATGTCGGATCATAACAACATTGCCAAGCTCTTTTAACCCATCACTTGCGTAAATAACAATACCGTTTTCCGCTGCCTTTACCGATGAACCTTCAGGTACAGCAATATCTATTCCCCGACTCATTGTCGTCCCTCTCTTTTGACCAAACTGACTTAATAAACGCCCTCGTACCGGCCAACGCATCTTAGAAATTCCTGTGGCTTGTGGTGTC
>NZ_JBHIRG010000188.1:0-324 GCF_042196965.1 Bartonella sp. AA83SXKL | reverse complement strand
TGGGTGTTATAGGAGCTTTCTCTGTAGATGAATACTTCTTGTGTCTTATGGAAGATGCAGATTGAGACTGGGATAAAGATTGTTTTGATGCACCCCAATCATTATTGCGAACATTCGAAGTTTCTGCTGTACGCCCACTTGGAATCATAAGGACCTGACCGATATAAATGGAATTACTCCTTATGCCATTTACTAATTTTAATGCCTCAACACTGACCCCTCTTTGTCGAGCAATGCTTAACAGTGTATCCCCAGTTTGAACAATATAAGAGTTTTGCCGAAAAAGAGGATCATTCCTCATTTGTGAACGAGAAAGTGTTCCAA
>NZ_JBHIRG010000187.1:0-707 GCF_042196965.1 Bartonella sp. AA83SXKL | reverse complement strand
TGAAACCTCATTCTCTAGAACAAGCACCATCCCAACAAAACTTTCTTATATCCGCCACCGCCCAAGCATAAAAACATTTTTCCGCAAACCAGCCTTTAGAACTTAACCTCTAGAATCTAGCCCCTGTAACGCACCCATGAGACCTAACCAACAGAGAACCCAGACTGGTAAAATCCCAACTCAGACGGCAACATCTCCACGCGTGCTTCAACACCACTCTCTCATTTAAATATTTTCCTTTTCCAAAAGTTTTACCACCTAAAGCTAACGTGGCTTCTCTGTATCTCTTCACCAAAGCACAAGCAAAATGGAATCGAGCACTTTGGAAACCAACTAACTGGAAACCAGTCTATGAGAATCCCAAAAGGAATGCTCCAAGACCTTGCGGAGCCATTCCCTCACCCGCAATCTTTCACAAACAGCTTTTCCGGTCTTCATATTGTTCCTCTTAAGCTATTTTTCAGCAAACAAAACACCGTCTTAAGGAAGAACTGGTTTAGAGCATACACGCCTGCCACAGGTTGATATCATCATAAACCCGTCATTGATAAAAACCATGCAGATTTTTTTGTACGCTCTCCTTCTTTTATTAAAAGAGACAATGCATCTTTCTTAAACCACAGTAAACTGAAAAAAATACAGAAAGTCTTTCAATAAACATCCCTCCTAATAACATTAGCAAAGATGCATATAAATTTTAAATACAC
>NZ_JBHIRG010000186.1:0-709 GCF_042196965.1 Bartonella sp. AA83SXKL | reverse complement strand
CTTGAAACGTGGCTAGAAAGCCCTGTTTTCTGGGTAATTCTGACTAATCTATTTTTCAAATAACAAAAATCAATAATTGACTAATGATGTCATTAATTATGACGCAAAAGGAGCAATGATGAAAGCTGTCATCACTAAGCCAATGTGTGTTGTTGGAGACAATAAAAGCACTGTTCGCTTTGAACCATCAACACCCAATAATCCATTTGTTGAAGTTTCCAATCAAGTCTACGCACGTCTCAAGCGCGCCAATGCTGCAAAACTTTTTGTTGACGTCAAGACAACAGCAAAAACAGATAAGGCAATTGAACAAATTAAGCAGATAAAACAAGAAGCCGTACAAACATCGTCTGAACCAGTGACAGAGGAAATTCCACTCGAACAGCCAAAAGCATCTAAAGCTTCCAAGTCACCTACCCCAAAAAAGGCTTAGAAGTTGAAGTTAATCATCCACCAAAAATGGTATCTTCAACAGGTGAAGGATACCTTCACCAGTCTTCAAGCACCACGCCTTAATTGGGCTCTGCGTAATGCTCTAAACACTGCAGCAAAACAAGTTGAACGCTTCACTGAAAAGCAAGTTGCAGACATCTCATCAGCCCAAATAAAGCGTATAAGAAGAGGTGTTTATATTAAAGAAAAGGCGACAGCAAGGTTTCTTGAGACAGATATCATTGGTTCTGGAACACCAATACCTCTTAAATTTTTT
>NZ_JBHIRG010000185.1:370-710 GCF_042196965.1 Bartonella sp. AA83SXKL | reverse complement strand
CAACCTTACCATCTTTTTTACATTTATGGTGCGAACCTTTTGCTTTGACAATTTCAAAGCCATCTCGTTTTAATTTGGCAATTATCTTTCGGCTATTTTGTTCCATTCCCTAATCTCATAATGTGTATATATTTACACACTATACTTTTTCTTATTTTAAGTCAACGTTTTTAATAACCACAATGTTTCTGGAGAGCGTTAAGGACTATCCGCAATGAAGGTACAAGGTATGGTAATTCTTGATCTTCACTAACAAGATACTGTAGCGCAGCATAAAAATTATGCTGTCTATATAGGTGTTGTGTTTCTTTTATTACCTCTTGCATATTCAAAAATTGTG
>NZ_JBHIRG010000185.1:0-281 GCF_042196965.1 Bartonella sp. AA83SXKL | reverse complement strand
TTTGCACAGAGGTAATCATTTCTCACTTCAAGATATTTTTGCGCAGCATCATATTGGTCTTGATTGATGTTGCCTTGTAGATAAAGCCGTCCGATATAAGTACCGGAAAGCGGATTTTTTGCTTCTTGTAAGGTTAAACAGAAGCGTTTGGCACGCATTTCAATTGCCAATTTATCGATAGGATCACGAGGCATTTTTGTCCGTGAGATACGACCATTGGGTTCTCTGATACATCCTTCAATCCGTGGGCGTCCATGTTTTGTACGTTTTTTTCTTTTTGT
>NZ_JBHIRG010000184.1:0-711 GCF_042196965.1 Bartonella sp. AA83SXKL | reverse complement strand
CATCTTTCTCTGCTTGCAGAGTTGCATATTCTTGGCGCATCCTCTCAAAGGATGTGCTCATAGTTGCCATGCCGTTGGAAACAGGAACATTTTTCATATCTCTTAAGGTGTAGAATGCTTTGCTTACCACGGTTCCAACGGAAGGTCGCCCTCTCCTCTTTTTATCGAAGTCAATCTCTATCTGGACAGATTCCCTTGTAAGTACGGAAATCTGTAATGCCAACTGATAAACCGGAGTAGAAGGTTTACTGCCATTTCCATAAAGAATAAAGAGCAGATGATTACGCACCATTTGACCAAAACGATCTGACGGTTCTTCAATGACAATAGAAGCAAGTTTTTCAGAGAGTCCTAAAGAATTTTTTCCTGAAAATTCACCCGGAACAGACTCTATCGTCGAAATCTGAGACACTTGACGATAAAGTGGTTCAACTTTGCACCCATAAAGAAGCGTAAATAAAACCGCCAAACCAGCAAGAATACAACTTTTAAAGAACGACATTGACAATCCTTTTTGGAACAATAATCATTTTTTTCACGGGCTTTTTGACAAGATGTACCTTTACAAAATCAAGAGCTAAAACAGCTTCTTCAATCATCGCTTCACTAGCTGTTGCTGCCACAGTCACCTCACCGCGTTTTTTACCATTAATCTGTACCGGCAAGGTATAGCATTCTTCAACGGTTAATGCGCGATCACAAACAGGCCAA
>NZ_JBHIRG010000183.1:462-716 GCF_042196965.1 Bartonella sp. AA83SXKL | reverse complement strand
TTCTCAAAGACATTAATTTTGAAGTCCCTGGAGGCAAAACGGTTGCAATTGTTGGTCCATCAGGTGCTGGTAAATCAACTATTTCTCGATTACTTTTCCGTTTTTACGATGTTGATGCAGGTTCTATCACAATTGATGGACAAGATATCCGTAATGTAACACAAAAAAGTTTGCGTGAAGCTATTGGTATGGTACCGCAGGACACAGTGTTATTTAATGATACAATTGCTTATAACATTTACTACGGGCGTCCA
>NZ_JBHIRG010000183.1:0-391 GCF_042196965.1 Bartonella sp. AA83SXKL | reverse complement strand
TGGTAGGTGAACGTGGACTTAAATTATCAGGTGGTGAAAACCAACGTGTAGCTATTGCGCGGACATTGTTGAAAGCTCCCCCCCTTCTTATTCTGGATGAAGCAACAGCAGCTCTTGATACGGCAACAGAACAGGAAATTCAACAAGCATTGGATATTATAAGTCGTGGACGTACAACATTAATAATTGCTCACCGTCTTTCTACTGTTATCAATGCTGATGAAATTTTAGTTCTCAAAAATGGTCGTATTATTGAAAATGGGACACATACAGAACTTTTGCGTAAGAAAGGTTTGTATGCTTCAATGTGGAATAAGCAACTTGAAGAATCGCAAGCAGAAGAAAAACTACGTAAAATGCGTGAAGAAGATGAGTTGGGTGTTGTTAATCG
>NZ_JBHIRG010000182.1:363-721 GCF_042196965.1 Bartonella sp. AA83SXKL | reverse complement strand
GGATGGAACAGCAAGTGGTGCTGGACGGGGTGGAGATGGTGCAGTTAAATTAAAGGTTTTTGTATAAGTTTTTAAAGGCTTTATATGATTTTCAAAGCCTTTTTATTGATCTTTCAAAGCCCTTTTAAAGGTTTTTTTTGACTGACAGTGTCAGACTTATGAAAGGGAGCTCTTGTTGTTATGTTTTCTCCATTGATTTGGAGAGCAAAATGGCAATAGAATTTAAACTTCGTATTCACTTTATTAAGGATGGTAAGAGATCTGAGTTTTTAGCAATATTTGATCAGACAGTTATTGGTGTGGTTGTAAAATCCTTGATGTTGACGTGCAAGTTTATTCCCTCCATGAGTTTGTGCTT
>NZ_JBHIRG010000182.1:0-327 GCF_042196965.1 Bartonella sp. AA83SXKL | reverse complement strand
TTCATAAGCTTCAATTAATAATACAAGAGCCTCCATTTGATCAAATTCGGGAGTCCCCTCTTGAGGTTGATTATCAAACATTGCAGACACAATTTCTAAGGCTTCTTGATAATCTTGTTCAGTGCGAATGGGCTTGATGTTCATTTTTTAAATTTCTTTAAATGATATAATATCAATGGCATATTGTTTAAATTGTAACGGTTTTAAAATTAATTGCAAAGAAGACTATCCATGACCACACGTAATCCTAATCGTTGTCCTTCTCATCCAGGAGAAATTTTAGCTGAATCCTTAGAACATTTAAATGCAAGCAAAACCGAAATTGCT
>NZ_JBHIRG010000181.1:0-724 GCF_042196965.1 Bartonella sp. AA83SXKL | reverse complement strand
TTGGGTTGATAGTGGATGAGCGCTCTTTTGTGAACGCTGTTGTAGGCTTGAATGCAACAGGAGGATCTACTAATCATGCAATTCATTTAATTGCTATGGCTGCTGCTGCGGGTATTCTATTGACATGGCATGATATTGCAGAAATTTCGTCAGTCGTGCCTCTTTTAGCACGAATTTACCCCAATGGTTTGGCTGATATCAATCATTTTCACGCAGCTGGTGGTATGGGATTTGTTATCCGCGAATTGATTGAGGCAGGTTTAGTTCATGAAGATGTTTGTACAGTTTTTGGTAAAGATCTCAATGCTTATGCAATTGAAGCAAAGCTTTGCAATGATGACAATGTAGTGCGCGAGCCTGCTTTAAATGAAAGTGCTAATCATAAAGTATTAACAGGATGGAGAAAGCCATTTCAGTCTGATGGTGGTATTCGTATTTTATTGGGAGACTTAGGCACAGCTATTATGAAAGTTTCATCCGTCAAATCAGAGTATTGGCGGATTGAAGCTCCAGTTCTTGTCTTTAATGATCAAGAAGAACTGCAAGAGGCTTTTAAAGCGGGGGTGTTGAATGATAAAGACTTTATTGCTGTCATTCGTTACCAAGGGCCAAAAGCTAATGGTATGCCAGAGCTTCATAAATTAACGACAATTTTAGGTGTTTTACAAGATCGTGGTCAAAAGGTGGCATTGGTAACGGATGGTCGTATGTCCGGTGCATCAGG
>NZ_JBHIRG010000180.1:0-724 GCF_042196965.1 Bartonella sp. AA83SXKL | reverse complement strand
ATACCTTTCCCATGCAACATGGATCAAACAAGCAAGATTGAGTTTATCAAAAACAGTTTAAAATCGCACAAAGGGATGGAACTAAGAAAATTGTTTAACGTTATCCAAGCAGTGAAAATTTTTACTCCAAAGCAAATGATCACTACGAACACACAAGAATGATAATGATAATGCGTAAAAATGAGTCAAGAGAGGGAAAAAGCATCATGGCAAATAACAAAACAACAGAGCATAATAAAACAGCAGCAGAAAAAGATCTTCAAACACAATTAGAAAATCTACGCACTGAAATTTCTGGTATAACCTCGACATTGACAGCTCTTGGTTCGAGCAAATTGAATAGCATAAAATATAAGGCAGGAAAACTGTATAATTCTGCCAAGGAAAATAGTGAAGACATTCTGTCTCAAGCAAAAGACAAAATTGGTGACCTTGAACACACTATGAACCAATGCGTTCGAGACAATCCTGGCAAAAGTGTTCTGTTTGCAGCAGGGATTGGTTTTATTCTAGCACACTTATTGCGTCGTTAAGGCATGCTTATGTTTATCGCGCCTCTTTTAAACCATCTTGTCGGTGGGGAGCTGAAAAGCACTGTCAAGCAAGTCCGGCTCCAAGCAATTTTCTTTGGAATTATTGGCATTTCCTTGTTTATGTCTTTGATCTTTTTATCTGTCATTGGTTTTATTGCATTATCTTCAGTAATAAAACCTCTTACAGCAGC
>NZ_JBHIRG010000179.1:0-724 GCF_042196965.1 Bartonella sp. AA83SXKL | reverse complement strand
GATACAGTTTTAGTGGTCATAGGTAGCTCCCTAATCTAATATTCAAACAAATTTTTAAATGAAATGGTTATAAGGAGGCGCCCCCGCACCGCCCTATTGTTTAATTAAGCAGCTTCTTTTTCATATTCTAATTCACATTCTAAATCGTCATCATTTTCCGATTCAAGATCAGCATCATAATAGTCTTCAAAATCATCATAATACTCATGACGATAATAATCATCTTCACTACCAAATTCGGGATATGCTTCATTCCAAATATGATCATCTGCTGTTAAAGAAGCGGCGCTATGAACATAAGAATCTCCTGAGATAAGAGCACCACATACAACGGCATCATCGAAAACACGCGCGTCATCACAAATATAAGCAGCACCGCTTATTTTTGCATTGCCTCCAACATGAGCATTATCACAAATGACGGCATCATCAGAAATATGAGCATGATCAGTTACATAGGCATTATCATAAATCTTTGCATTGCCTTCAATTACAACAGCACCTTTAATACGAGCATTCCCATAAAGACGCGCATTGCCTCCCATAAAAATAGCTTCAAAAATAGCATTCCCATAAATTTTTGCATTCCCACAAACGTCTACAAAAAAGCTTCTTACTTTTGCATTCCCAGAAACACGGGCATTTTGAAAAACGCGGGCTTTATCATATACCCAGCACGTACCATAATGCGATAGGTTGCTTTCATTTTCTATAAAACCACCTA
>NZ_JBHIRG010000178.1:0-725 GCF_042196965.1 Bartonella sp. AA83SXKL | reverse complement strand
TTAGACGGATACCGGATCGTGATTGTTGCATAGAAGATCTTGTGAAACGACACGAAACTCACACAACAATTCGTAAAAAACGAGAAGAATGGCATAAGTCAAAATTTGATAGTTGGATGAGATGGCATGAAGAAACTCTTGCAGAGCGAGACAAATCAATTGAGGAGCAACAAGCGGTACTTGAAAACCTATCCACTTTAATTAAGCAAAAAAATAAGACACTGTATGAACAAAGATTAAAGTTGGCTTCACAAATGGAGCTAATTGATAAATTAAATAATAAAATCATTTGCTTAATTAACAAAAAAGAAGAACCAAGATTGATCGATTTTATTTTTGCAGGAGAATGCTTTTAATTTTGGCATCAAAAAAACCACAAATGAGGATTATCAGCAAAAAAGAAGGAACTTTCAGGGCCAAATTCATTATATGTATCTTTTGAGCGTGGATATGAGGCCCAAAAATGAACAGTAAATGTTTCCTCTGGATTAACAATCGAAGTGTGGTCAAGTGTAAAATTTGCAATGTTGCGGGAATTAGGCTTACGGCAGCTAATTATGAAATCTAAAAAAGTGTAGCATTTAGCACGTATAATAAAAAAATTTAAAGCATACTCTGATGAAGCATTTGATTTTATATTTTGGGGACATAACGCAATAAGTTTGGGCGTTGTTCTTTTAATGACGAGGTGTTCAGCTGAAGTTTTAGATGGCCATCTAACGAAA
>NZ_JBHIRG010000177.1:0-725 GCF_042196965.1 Bartonella sp. AA83SXKL | reverse complement strand
CCATCAACTTGTAAAGCACCATTGCCCTTCACATAAATTAAGCCCGTTTTGTTGTTGGTCACATTGCCCGTCACGCTAAAGACTAAATCCTGCCCCGATGCCAATTGACCGCTATTTCCAAGCTCCCCCGTTTTGATCACGAAATCTCTGGCTGCTAAAACAGAAGTTGTCTCATCAACCATAACGCTTGGAGCAACAAAGAGAATATCTCCAGTCCCACCCTGATCTGTCACAGCTTGTAGCCGCGCATTGTGAATATCAAGAGCATTGGTGCTTTGAAAGTCTAAACCGCCATAAGTCAATTCGCTCTCTGAGACATCAATATGATCTGCAATTAAATACAGCGTTTGCGGCGTGTAAATATGAGAACGATTATTGCTTAAATCGAGAGTGTTTGCCGTCAATCTCACATCCCCCTCAGCAGACAACACATTCTCAACACTGATCTCTCCTGATACCGATGTCAATGTTGCACTGCCATAGCCTATGACCTGATCATAATAGATGTCGTTGCCTGCAAAAATTTCAATATTGCCACCACTGGCAATCTGACCAACCTTCACCCCTTCTTTTGCTGTAATCAAAAGAAAGCCCTTTTCATCTAAAACAAGATCCCCTGAACCGCCCGTAGAAACGACACCTGTCATCAGTGTCCCTGCATCAAGGCTGCCAACCTTTAAAACAGCTTCTTCACCCGTCATCAGCGAAGAAAAGTCAACCGCCCC
>NZ_JBHIRG010000176.1:393-728 GCF_042196965.1 Bartonella sp. AA83SXKL | reverse complement strand
CACAAAAAAAGATAAAAGTTGCCCATCTCCTTGAGAATACTCTTCAACAAAGCCAAGAGAAGCATAAAATTTGCCAAATGTTTTTGGAACTTCAATAACACCCACAGTTGTTTTTGTACCATCCATTAAATCTGTTATGGTGCCAGTAACTAAATTTTCCTTTTTTGAAACATCAAATTCATACTGATGCCCCGTCTTCCATGGTATTTTAATACGACATTGCACTCCAGAACCTTCATGATCAAAATAATGATACTAATCACTCTTCCAACCAACAGCATTCCAGATAGAGTAATTAACGAAATGATCACCTCCACTGTTTTGTAAACCAATAT
>NZ_JBHIRG010000176.1:0-383 GCF_042196965.1 Bartonella sp. AA83SXKL | reverse complement strand
AAAAACTGATTTGCCCAGTAATAATGAGAGTTCATTCCACCATCGTTACTAATCTTCTGGAAAAACGTTAATTGATCTAACCTCTGAATGAGCAGACCATGCATGTTGAATAAAAATAATACCACCAGCAACAACAGCGTAACTTGCCGAACTCACTAAAAACCAGAAAAAATGAATAATATTTTTGGGATTCTGTAATTCATCCCCCATTAATTCACTACAGATAAGATTGATTTTATCAGAATTACACTCTATACTTAATATCATAATGAATATCGCGCAAACTTTAATCCGCTTTTGTATACTAAATATAGAGTAAGAGTATTGCGTATCTCTGTTTGGGTAATCTCTGAAACAGGTAGACAGCTTAATTTGGAGAGAAC
>NZ_JBHIRG010000175.1:0-729 GCF_042196965.1 Bartonella sp. AA83SXKL | reverse complement strand
GCTTAAATGAGAACGTTCAATTGTCATTGTCATTATACTCTTTATAAAATTGAACTAAAAAACTTGTTTTATGCTTGATCATGGATTAACCCCTTCGTCAACATTTTCAGTCAATATTTCACGAAGTATTTGTCAAAGCTCTTACAAACAATAACGCAATCAATCAATAAAAACAGAAAGTACAAAAAGATGAGCACAGACACCACTCCCCATGACCTTTGCGTTGAAGCATGGAAAAATCTACAAAAGGACATTACTGAAACATGTAAAGACTATCATCGGCTCGCAGAAGAGATTCAATTTATCGCTGTTTCAAAAACTGTATCTGTAGAAAATATACGCCCTCTTTTACAAGCAGGACAGTCTGTTTTTGCAGAAAACCGCGTACAAGAAGCGACTGAAAAATGGTCCGTCTTGCGTCAACAATTTAAAAATATTGAACTTCATCTCATCGGCCCCTTACAATCAAACAAAACAGCACAAGCAGTCAAAATTTTTGATGTCATACAAACTGTCGACCGCGAAAAAATAGCCAAAAACTTAAGTATCGAAATGCAAAAACAAAAAAAAACGCTCCCCTGCTACATTCAGGTCAATCTTGGCTTAGAACCGCAAAAAAGTGGCATTGCACCACAAGAAGTGGTCCCTTTTGTTGCTAGGTGTAAAAATCACTATGGACTTGATATCATTGGTCTTATGGCCATCCCCCCTGTAGAGGAGAACCCTGGT
>NZ_JBHIRG010000174.1:348-731 GCF_042196965.1 Bartonella sp. AA83SXKL | reverse complement strand
TGTTTTTTCTACTTTTTGGTACGTATTTTTATTCATATAGCTTTCAAAGGTTGCCATACGAAAATTGACCACCTCAGCACCAGAAGTCATCGTTTTGCTCTCAGGATCATCTCCTAAATAGCCAATTAACATCACTTTATTGAGCATGTTTTCACTTACCTTAAATTGTATTTAAATACGTAAAAATCTTAGAATAATTTGTTTGTTTTTTCAATTATTTCAGTTAATTAATAACAGTTTTTAAAGTATTAGATTATAATACTGCTTGATAAATTATTTAAGCAAAAAGCCATATCTTACAAATGGTATAGCTTTTTCGTTTTGCCTTCAGTTTTTCAATAAGCATCATCTAAATTAGCAAAGTCTGTATCAAACTTTTTTGT
>NZ_JBHIRG010000174.1:0-301 GCF_042196965.1 Bartonella sp. AA83SXKL | reverse complement strand
ATTAATTTTATTACAAAGTGGGAGAGGGTGAATGAAAAGAGAAGCGCTGCTTAGAGAGTTACGTAAAGAAGCCAGAAAAAGAGGTGTTCATTACAATGAGGCTCCAGATGCAGGCAAAGGATCGCATTATTTGGTAACTTTTGGAGATAAGACGACCGTTATAAAATCTGGTGAATTAACCCCACTCTATGTGAAAATAATCAAAAAACAGTTAGGGGTATGAATTTTTCTAAATGTTTTTATACCTCTCACAGAAGCACTTTCATAATAGCAAGGAGATTTAAAGATATGGAATATACTT
>NZ_JBHIRG010000173.1:341-732 GCF_042196965.1 Bartonella sp. AA83SXKL | reverse complement strand
GTCATTGGTATTGCGACAGTCGATGACGTGCTTGATACAATGGTTGATGAAATGAGTGAAGATGCTTACAAATTTGGAGGTATGGAAGCTCTCGATAAACCCTATATGCAGATAAACTTTTTAGGGATGATGAAAAAACGTGGGGGCTGGCTTGCTTTACTTTTTGTTGGCGAAATGTTGACAGCCAGCGCTATGCAATATTTCGAAGCGGAGCTTGAAAAAGCTATTATCCTTACACTTTTCATTCCTCTCATTATGAGTTCAGGAGGAAACTCTGGCTCACAGGCAACATCCCTTATTATTCGTGCATTAGCTCTGCGTGAACTCACGCTTAAGGACTGGTGGAAAGTCATTATTCGTGAAATTCCCGCAGGGCTATCTCTTGGTATTC
>NZ_JBHIRG010000173.1:0-331 GCF_042196965.1 Bartonella sp. AA83SXKL | reverse complement strand
GAATCATTGGAGTTATGCGCATTGTTTTCTGGCAACAGCTCGGTATCTATGACTATGGAAAACATTGGATGGCTGTTTGTGTAACGGTAGGAGCTGCTTTGGTTGGGATCGTTACATTCGGTTCCTTATCTGGATCCATGCTTCCTTTTATTCTTAAACGCTTGAGATTTGATCCCGCAAGTGCTTCAGCTCCCCTTGTTGCAACTTTAGTAGATGTTATGGGGATTGTAATCTATTTTTCTGTTGCCTCCGTCATTTTATCTGGAACTCTACTTTAAAAAACGCATTTTCTGCAACTTAAAATCTCTCCTGTTTTAACAACAAAAATAGC
>NZ_JBHIRG010000172.1:0-735 GCF_042196965.1 Bartonella sp. AA83SXKL | reverse complement strand
TCTCTCAACATGTGCTGAAACTGGAATTATCGGCGCTTTACCCGGAGTCATTGGAACACTCCAAGCAATGGAAGCCATTAAACTTATCACAAACACCAATGAATCCTTAGTAGAGAAAAACCTCCTCTATAATAGATTATCAGTGCAATTTAAGGTCATTACTTATAAACGATCAGATTCCAATGCGAATGCAGCAGCCATCAAGCTTTGCGTGTAAGTATTTTGGGGGCAAGAAAAAATACGATCAGCAGAGCCATATTCAACCATTTCTCCATTACGCATGACAATCACTTCATGTGCAAGCGCTTTGATAACTTTTAAATCATGACTAATAAACAGATAACCTAAATGATATTTTTTTTGCAGATGAAGTAAAAGGCTAATGATCTGTGCCTGCACACTTACATCAAGAGAAGACGTTGGTTCATCAAGCATAATAAAGCGAGGTTTGAGGATGATTGCACGTGCAAGAGCAATTCGCTGTCTCTGCCCACCAGAAAACTCATGAGGATAACGATAACGAGTAGAAGGGTCAAGATTAACCTCATGTAAAGCTTCAATCACACGATCATTGCGTTCAGAATAAGAAAGCTTTGGTTCATGAATTGATAAGCCTTCAGCAATAATTTCACTCACAGACATACGTGGAGAAAGTGAACCAAAAGGATCTTGAAAAACAATCTGAATATGACGACGCAAAGAACGCATTTTCTTAAAAGTAAAATTGCTGATGTC
>NZ_JBHIRG010000171.1:380-739 GCF_042196965.1 Bartonella sp. AA83SXKL | reverse complement strand
ATAATCGCAATTGGTGCATTTCTTTGTTGTGAAGGTTGATAACGCCCTTCAAGTCGACCTGCTGGACCATTAAAAATAATTTCTGGCATTAAATGCTCCTTAAATGCTATAAAGGCTCTCATTGACCTTGGCTTGTTATTACTCTTCGTCTACTTTATATAATCATTTTATTTTCATGAACCGTTAGATATTCTGTTTTGGGTGTGTTTTTCAAGAAAATTGCGCCACTTTTTAAAAATCAATTCTTAAAGATTAATGATTACGATATAAAATGGTTGTAAAACGTCGATATTTTGATCATAACGCGACAACACCGCTTAAGAAGGCGGCAGAGGTAGCGTTACTGGAATCTTTAGAGA
>NZ_JBHIRG010000171.1:0-332 GCF_042196965.1 Bartonella sp. AA83SXKL | reverse complement strand
CATACGGAAGGACGTGCTGCTAAAGCTTTATTACAAAAGGCACGTCGACAAATTGCTAAAAGTCTTAACGCAAATCCAGATCATGTTGTATTCACGTCTGGTGCAAGTGAAGCAGCCATGACTTTATTAACACCCTTTTATAATATGGGAAGCTCTAAAGTTCAATTTTCCCATCTTTACATTGGGGCAACTGAACATCCATCTGTTGCAGAAGGTGGACGTTTTCCTAAAGAATTCATTAGTACAATTGCTGTTGATCAAGATGGACTTATTCAACAAGATAAATTGCTCTCTCTCTTAAGCTTTCATGATAAAACAAAGGGACTTCCTCT
>NZ_JBHIRG010000170.1:0-740 GCF_042196965.1 Bartonella sp. AA83SXKL | reverse complement strand
AAGCAAAACAGCAACGTTATAACGACGCGGCATAAAAAGAAAACCTTGTCACGTAAGGACGGACAAGGCTTTCTCAAGCTCATCACCCTGGAGATAACAAAAACCGTCCTGTATCGCAACCTGGTTATAGGATTACTAAGTACATTCTACGCCATATCGCTTTACATACAATATTGAGATGACGGATTGAGGAAACAATCGCGCCATTCCAAGCGAAGGCAAGGATGGCGGATTGTTGATCATCACTAGCAAGACTTAAGGTTTGCATTCAGGTGCATTTTTATATTTTTTACAAAAAGGGCTTTTTAAGCGCTTCTTGACACTGGGACTCGGGATCACAGCACCTGGACGACAAATGGGCAAGTTTTCGGCTCTAAAAGTATAACACCACCCTCCCGCTCTTGCTACTTCTTCATCTTTATAGCGGAATCCTGATTGAATCATGCAAGCATAAGTTGTTGCTTTTGCATTGATGCTCTGCTTTCTATTTTCTGGAAATACATCATAAGGCGTTGGCATACCACATTCTAATAATGCTTTTCCTATTTCAGTAAAATCTGCTCCTGGCTTCTCCCAAGCAGTCAAGTATCCTGAAGGAGGCTTATTAAACTGACATCCAGCGATACTGAATAGAGTTACAGCACTTAATAATTTTAAGGTTTGTTTCATTTTTTACTCCTTGATTTACTTAAAGGAAATTGTTCACGATGAGATGTGCCATAAAACTTTTGGCATTTATA
>NZ_JBHIRG010000169.1:0-740 GCF_042196965.1 Bartonella sp. AA83SXKL | reverse complement strand
GAGACATCTCTTAAAGCACCCAAGCCCATTTCGCGACGCCGCCCATGAATGGTATAACGATACAGCCATTGAGCACCTCCATCTTTACGCTTATGAAGAAGCAAGCCGGCACCATCATTATATTTGCCAGTTCCCAATGTTGCGACAGATCTTGCATTAAGACGATTCATAAGAACCATTTTTACTCCTTTCTGCTATAGTTTTTACCCACACGTCAGCCCCGCTTGTGGTGTGCAAGCAAGTGATATGAATTGATTCAAGATACACAGATTTAAGATGAGAGAATCTTACGTTATTCAGGGTTCTCATTCAATATGAATAACGCTAGATTATGATTATAAATCAATGCCTTGAACGCTTGTTGAATGCCGTTGGTTTGAAAGCGAGCGATATTACAAAGCGCCCGATTTAAGCACTGGAGAACTTCGTGATTATAGCGAGGAAGAATTTAAGCAGCTCCAGTGCATGATGCCCGATATTCAAGGGGCAGCTTTCAATAAAAAGGTTGTAAGACGTGCTTTTTTAGGGAGAAAGTTGCTTGAATCCCCCGATCAACCTTTAGTTCCAGCTGGTCAATTGGGTTGGGAGTGTATAACGGGGTATTTTGACAAGATAGAACGGCAATTTTATGGGGTTGTGCGCCCGACAAAAGATCCACAACGGTGGGCGAATAAATATTTTAGTCAAGTGATGTATATCCTTAATAGCCAATCCAAAGGGGGGCTTATTGTCGAGGAAGG
>NZ_JBHIRG010000168.1:0-742 GCF_042196965.1 Bartonella sp. AA83SXKL | reverse complement strand
GCAACATCAGCATCAATCACATCGCCAGGTTTCATCATTTGTCCCTGTTTCATAAGAAACTTAATCACATCAACGGAGCGTTCAGTCATACGTTGTGCAAGTTCTTGAATGGTAATGGTTTCAGGAAGAATAACTTCGCGAGAAATTTTTTCTTTTGGTTCTTGGTTTTGCGCACGTTTAAATTTTTCCTGCCTGCGGCGCATTGCAGCCATGGAGCGCCCACGTGCACTTCCTTCTTCGTCCAATGCACTATTAAGAGTAATCTTTCCACGACGTTTTTCATCGGCTCCTTTTAAAACTTTGGGTGCACGCACTTCTGACTTAGCAAGGTTAGTGCGTCGGCTATTTCGATCATCCTCTTTGGTTTCATCTGCTTTGCGTTTTTCAATTACAGTTGTATTTTTAGGCGTGATAGGGATATTTAGCAGGGGAAAGAGATGGAGTTTGTGTCTGTAGCGTAGGTTCTTCCTCTTCTTGAGGTGTTTCATCTATTTCAGTTTTTTGAATAGTTTGCCGCAAACTTTCTTCACGCTCTTTTGCACGTCTTGCTTCTTCTTCGGCTTGTTCACGTATTATTCTTTCTTGAATATGTGCTTCTTCTAACGCACGAAGTCTTGCTTCTATTTCAGCTGATGAAAGATTACTTTTAGCCGTAGGTTCATTGGGTTTAGCATCTTCGAATCGTGGTCTAGAGCGTTGGGGAGCCACATGTGGTTTCGTAATTGGCTGTGGTGTTTCAGCT
>NZ_JBHIRG010000167.1:444-742 GCF_042196965.1 Bartonella sp. AA83SXKL | reverse complement strand
CTCGATCAAAAAAAACCTATTCGCCTTTCACGTCTTATCCTCAAAAATGAAGGGAAAAAATCACGAAGCTTACGCCTTTATAATTATGTTGAATGGGTCTTAGGCAATATCCGAACAAAATATGCACCTTTTCTTCTTCCCTTTTATGATTCCAAACGTGGTGCACATTTTATTCAAAATCCCTATCACCTCGAAAAATCTCAACAAGTGGCATTTTTATCAGCATCCGAAATACCAACCAGTACCACTACTGATCGTAACGAGTTTATCGGTTTAACAGGAACAGTTACACATCCAC
>NZ_JBHIRG010000167.1:0-402 GCF_042196965.1 Bartonella sp. AA83SXKL | reverse complement strand
TCCAATAGGATTGAAGCAGGATGTGATCCTTGTTCAGCACTCGCCTACGATATTGATCTGTTACCAGGACAAACAAAAGAAATAATCTTCTATCTTGGCTGTGCTGAAAATAGGCAAGAAGCTGAAAAACTACTCGATCAAGTCCGTACAAATGATTTTGAAATTTTGCTCACAAAACAAAAACAAAAATGGAGTGATTTCGTTTCTCCATTCCAAGTAAAAACACCTGATCCCTCTTTTGATATTATGGTCAATCATTGGCTGCCTTATCAAATCTATGCATGCCGCATGATGGCACGTACAGCTTTTTATCAAGCTAGTGGTGCATTTGGCTTCCGTGATCAGCTACAAGACAGTCTATCTTTATTATTATTGCAACCACAACTGGCACGTGAACATTTG
>NZ_JBHIRG010000166.1:0-743 GCF_042196965.1 Bartonella sp. AA83SXKL | reverse complement strand
CAACATCAAAATTATCGATATCACGGGCCTTATCAAATTGGAGATTTTGATAAACAACCTGAACTTGAGGATCAACAACAAAACCTTCATATCCTGTTGCAAATGACTGACCACCTGTCAAGGAAACACTGAGAGGTTTGCTCTTTAATGTTGCTGTCTTACCACGGGCAAGAGTAACCACATCTCCTTTGAACAGACCATAGGATAAAAGACCATCTACATAAAAGCCCGCATCATGCTGCAGAGTGCTATATGCCGTTATAGACCATTTATCAAAGGTACTTTCCTCACTGTGTTCAACATTTTTAGGTTGTAGAGAAAGCTTTCCATAAGAACCCATCACCCCAAAAGATACTACATTATCTGCACTCTCGATCGTTTTCAGCAAAATGCCAGCCTTAACAGCGTTATAACGAAGATGTCCCCCATAGCCATATTCAAGTGCGGACAGATCTGAAGCATAACGGTAATGACCACCATAACCACGCAAGAACAAAGCAGGGTTTTCATGAACTTCTAACATTCCACCCGCACTCATCCGCAACGTCTCCAACTGCTTATTTTGATCACCGATATCCATCAAACCAACATGAAATAAGCTATTGGGCAAGAGCAGATAAGTGGGTACTTGCGGTACAACAGACCTGACAACTCGTTCAGGGAGAACAAATCCATCTACTCGTTCATCGAGAACAAGTCCATCAGTAGGAACAGAAGGTTTAACATACTGATTTTCTAAACGG
>NZ_JBHIRG010000165.1:0-747 GCF_042196965.1 Bartonella sp. AA83SXKL | reverse complement strand
TTGGCGATGGTTGCACAACAAGCTTCAGCAAAAACACCGGCTGATACCCTTGTGATGGCTTGGAATCTTGATGCAATTAGTACATTTGATCCCGCACAACTTAATGATGTTTATGGAAGTGAAATTGTTCGCAATGTTTGTGATAATTTGGTGAGTGGTGCTACAGATAATCCTGCTAAAATGGTTCCCGCTTTAGCAACACATTGGGATGTTTCAGGTGATGATCACAGTACGGTGATTACTTTTCATTTGCGTGATGGTTTGAAGTTTAATAATGGCAGATCAGCCAAAGCCAATGATCTTCTTTGGAGTATGAAGCGGATTGTCAAATTGAAGATGGGTAATGCGGCAATTTTTAATGAATATGGAATTACAGAGCAAAATGTTGATGACGCTTTGCAAGCCCCAGATAAGAAAACAGTGGTGATGAAATTTGATAAGCCTTATCCAGCAGAGCTCATTCTTAATAATATTGTTGCAAGTCCGGCAACAGCTTTGCTTGATCGTAAGACAATTATGAAACACGAAAAAGATGGCGATTTTGGAAATCAGTATTTGAAAAGTCATGCTGCTTGTGTTGGTCCTTATCAGTTAAAAAGTTGGCGCCCTGGAGAAGCTCTTTTGTTGCGTGCAAGCTCTCACTATTGGGGACAAGCGCCTAAACTGAAGCAGATTTTAATTCGCCATGTTGCAGAGCCCGGAACACAACGTTTGTTGTTGCAAAAACATGATATTGATGTTGCTCGT
>NZ_JBHIRG010000164.1:0-748 GCF_042196965.1 Bartonella sp. AA83SXKL | reverse complement strand
GGTATATAAAAAGCAAGTAAAATAAAATAGTTATGTCTAATATGGGGGAATAGGTGAATCTTGATTCTATTGAGTTTTTTTGCCTCTATCCCTCATCTTTTTGAAGCTTTTTTATCGCCTCTATAGCTAACCTTTTGCGATCTGCGCTCTTTGTGTAAAGAGATGCCATAGCATCATTTGTCCAGCCAAAAATTGCTTTGAGTTGTGATACTGTTGCACCAGAGTTAGCTGCGCGTGTTGCTGCTAATTTTCTTAATCCATGCGCCGATTTTTTAATTCCAGCAGCATTACAAGCGTCTCTAAATGTATCGCCAAAGCTTTCTTTGGAGAGTTTTTGATTAGTTTTACTACAGATGAATGTTTCTACTCCAATAGGACCAGCTTCAAGCGTTTTGGCTAATTCCGGTAAAATAGGTAGAAAGACATCTGTTTGGAATTTACTTTTCTCTGTCTTGAGATGAATAATATTGTCTTTGACATCTTTCCAGCCAATTCGTACCGCATCACCACGACGCAAGCCCGTATATAAAAGAACATCAATCCAGACACGTTCATGGGTACCATGATGCCATTTGTGATAATATTTCTCAACATCTTCTTCTGTCCAAACAGGAAAGCCGCTTTTATTTTTAAGAGGAGGTTTTTTGACGCCTAAAGTTGGATTATTTTCCAAAAGACCTTGATCAATTGCCCAATTAAAAAGTCCATTAAGGGCTTTCAGAAAGTTTCTAGCCATTGCTGGTGTTTC
>NZ_JBHIRG010000163.1:0-751 GCF_042196965.1 Bartonella sp. AA83SXKL | reverse complement strand
GCCCTCGACACATAAGATTGGTCATAGCACTAAGGGAAATTTTACGCGCTTCATCAGAAACTTCTCCCACCACAGCTGGAGCAAATAATTGTGCTTCATCGACAACAACAAGCATGGGATACCAATAATCACGTTCCACATCAAACAGTGCACCAAGAAAGGTACCCACAGCGCGCATCTGTTGTTCAGTATCCAAACCTTCAAGATTCAACACCACTGAAACCCGATGTTGGCGAATCCTGTAAGCAATACGCATTAACTCTTGTTCGCTTCGTTGCGCTTCAACAATGACATGTCCAAATTTATCTGCCAAAGTGACGAAATCACCCTCTGGATCGATCACACAATGTTGTACCCATGAAGAACTTTGTTCAAGAAGACGGCGCAAAAGATGTGATTTTCCAGAACCAGAATTGCCCTGCACAAGAAGACGTGTCGCCAATAATTCTTCCAAATCAACAAATGCCGGCATTGATTTACGCAAAGCATTACCTTCTGCCATCTCACCCAAGGCGATCTCCACCTTCATAACGTCTCCACTATTTGATTTTGAATCCGGCTCGTATTGATTTATTGTCCATCTAGACCATGCTTGTAACATTTCCTCTCTCTTAACGGTAGAAATCATCGATTTTTCCCACAACTCTTGCATCTATGAATGGTTTGAATTATAGAGAAAACTTCTGCGTAGACACCCTTGGAGGCAACGCAGAATGGAGCAAGCGCTGCCTATCAGCGTATATCTTCATAT
>NZ_JBHIRG010000162.1:0-751 GCF_042196965.1 Bartonella sp. AA83SXKL | reverse complement strand
TCGTGAGGGAAATGATATTCGTGTAGGCGATACAGTGATTGTACAGCGTGCTGGTGATGTAATCCCTCAAATTATTGATATTGTTGCTGAAAAGCGTTCAAAGGATGCTTCTGCTTTTGTTTTTCCTTATCTGTGTCCAGCTTGTGGAAGTTATGCTGTTCGTGAAATAGGAGAAGCTGTGCGTCGATGCACGGGTGGGCTTATTTGTCCCGCACAAGCGATTGAGCGTATTCGTCATTTTGTTTCGCGCAATGCCTTTGATATTGAGGGGCTTGGTAAAAAACAGGTGGAATTTTTTTTTCAGATTCAAGATGAAACGCTTTGTATTCATACGCCAGCTGATATTTTTACGTTACAACGTCGCCAAGAAAAATCTCTGGTCCGTTTGGAAAATATGGAGGGGTTTGGTACTGTTTCAGTGCGTAAACTTTATGATGCTATTAATGCGCGCCGAAAAATTCCTTTAAGTCGTTTTTTATTTGCACTAGGAATTCGCCATGTTGGAGAGGTTAATGCCCGCCGTCTTGCACGTGCTTATCAAAATTATACAGCTTTTGAAACTGCGGCAATGGCAGCTACTATGCCTGACGATAAGGTGGGTAAAGAAGGCAATGAGGCTTGGATGGAGCTTACCAATATTGAAGGGATTGGACCACAGGTAGGTGAAGCAATTATTGATTTTTATAAGGAAGTGCATAACCGCGAGGTTTTGTCTGGTTTGCTTTGCGAAGTTACACCTCTGGATGAGGAG
>NZ_JBHIRG010000161.1:272-758 GCF_042196965.1 Bartonella sp. AA83SXKL | reverse complement strand
CTTGTGCGTGCCAGCAATTGCTCGAATACAGCCGGAAATGGCTTTTTTAAAAGCTTCAGCATCAAGAGTGCTGTTGGGAGAGTCTTTTGTCATATTTTGGCTGTTATCGCCAGTGTCTGTAGCCATGATTGACTTATCCCTTAAGGCAAGACACACTGACCAGTGATTCTGGAAGCTCTTGTCCAAAGGCACGTTGATAAAATTCTGCGACAGTGGCACGTTCGAGTTCGTCACATTTATTGAGAAAAGTTAAGCGGAAAGCAAATCCAATATTTTGAAAAATTGTTGCATTTTCTGCCCAAGTAATAACAGTGCGTGGGCTCATAACTGTTGAAAGATCCCCATTGATAAAAGATTTTCGTACCATATCAGCAACATGAACCATTTGTGAAATTGTCTTTTTTCCCTGGGTCGTTTGAAAAGATTTAACCTTTGAACAAACGATATCAACTTCTTTATCATGGGGTAAATAGTTTAAAATCGTCA
>NZ_JBHIRG010000161.1:0-247 GCF_042196965.1 Bartonella sp. AA83SXKL | reverse complement strand
CTGCGTGCCATGATAAAGCCCTGTTGTATCACCAAGACCAATGGTATTGGCCGTTGCAAAAAGACGAAATGCTGGATGAGGGACAATAACACGATTTTGATCAAGCAAGCTTAATCGTCCACAGGCTTCAAGAATGCGTTGGATGACAAACATGACATCTGGGCGACCTGCGTCATATTCATCGAAAACAAGTGCAATGTTGTTTTGATAAGCCCATGGCAAAATGCCTTCTTTAAATTCAGTAATT
>NZ_JBHIRG010000160.1:0-758 GCF_042196965.1 Bartonella sp. AA83SXKL | reverse complement strand
ACAGGGAAAAGGGCAGCCGATTCGCGCTGATGGTCCTCAAACACATTTTAAAAAGGCTGGAACACCTACTATGGGTGGTTTGATGATTTTAAGCGGCATTGTAGTCTCAGCGTTTTTGTGGTGTAATTTATCGAATATTTATTTTTGGGTATCCTTATTTGTTATGCTTTCTTTTGGGATGATTGGTTTTTACGATGATTATCTTAAGGTTACCAAACAAACGGAGAAAGGATTTTCTGGTAAAGCACGATTAAGCTTGGAGTTTTTGGTTGCGGCAATTGCTGCTTTTGTTTTTTTACAAGTTGGCTCGCCTGGGTTAGCTTTGCCCTTTGTGAAAGATTACTTTATCAATTTGAGCTGGTTTTTTATTCCTTTCTCTGCTTTTGTTATTGTCGCTACTGGGAATGCGGTTAATTTGACTGATGGTCTTGATGGGTTGGCTATTGTTCCTGTGATGGTTGCTGCTTTGTCTTTTGCTCTAATTGCTTACCTTTCTGGTAATATCAATTTTGCTGATTATCTCCAAATCCATTATGTATCGGGGACGGGTGAATTGGCTGTTTTATTAGGAGCTGTTGTTGGTGCAGGGCTTGGTTTTTTATGGTTTAATGCACCGCCGGCGGCTATTTTTATGGGGGATACTGGTTCGTTGGCGCTTGGAGGGCTATTGGGTAGTGTTGCTGTAGCAACCAAGCATGAAATTGTTTTGGCTCTTATTGGAGGGCTTTTTGCTCTTGAAGGATTCTCGGTTGTTATCC
>NZ_JBHIRG010000159.1:0-761 GCF_042196965.1 Bartonella sp. AA83SXKL | reverse complement strand
CGCTGATTGTTTTTCCTGATCCCATGAAGAGACCTGTTCCAATAGCACCACCCAGGGCTATAAGTTGTACGTGACGGTTATGTAATCCACGTTGTAATTTCTTCTTAGGATTATTTTCTGAATTTTGTTTATAGTCCATTTTTAGGAGGTTCCCTTTAATTATTTAAAATTACGCTGAAAAAGATAATCTTGCTCATCGAAGCATGATATGAATGAGGAGTAAAGGAGAAAAACATTTTTTATGACTTCATGTGGATAAAGAGAAAGAATATGGAATTAGCCTGGTATACTATTTCACTCTCGAGTAATGCAACAGATATTTGGTACAGGTATTTAAGTTTTAGCTGAGATAGCGGATAAGAAGATTTAGTGTTATATGAGAGTTATAAGTTGTTTAGGCTACCTAGAGGTTATGGCAACCTCTATCTTTTGTAATTTTAAGTCTTTTAGTTGTTTTATATGTCATAGTAGAAAAGAACTTTGATTGTCAGTTAAATAGGGTAGAGAATTGTCATATTGCTGAAGAAAAAATTTCTAATGACAAAAAATTTTAAATGATTTCTTCATTGGTAATTTCCGTTACGATAAAAAGATCAAAAATAAAAAAGCAAACCCTGATATTCGTTTATTGTTGATTTTAGTGATGCAAAAGTCGTTAATCAGCGATCTGGCATTGAGTTCTGGTGATTTTTCTTATTGCTGAAGGATGATTTTGATGAATATTTCATCCAGAAATATTATGGTTTTTTCAATCATTTTAG
>NZ_JBHIRG010000158.1:0-767 GCF_042196965.1 Bartonella sp. AA83SXKL | reverse complement strand
AAATCACGCTTTACTAATGTTCGTACTTTCTGAGCTTTAAGATAATAGGCATCATAATAGCCCGATGAAAGAACATAAGTGCCAATCAAAATACGTCGTTTCACTTCATTACCAAAACCAACTGAGCGAGTATTTTCATACATTTCAATAACGTCTTTTCCCGGTATACGAAGACCAAAACGAACACCATCATAACGAGCCAAATTAGAAGATGCTTCTGCAGGAGCCACAATGTAGTAAGCAGGCAAAGCGTATTTTGTATGGGGTAATGAAATATTTTTTATTTCAGCCCCTGCTTCTTTTAGCCAATTTATTCCTTTTTGCCAAAGTTCAACGATTTCAGGAGACATTCCCTCAAGGTAATATTCTTTTGGAATACCAATTTTCATTCCTTTGATGGATTGACCAATATAACTTTCATAATCAGGCACTGGTAAATTAACTGAAGTAGAATCTTTTTCATCAAAGGAAGCCATTGATTTAAGTAAAATAGCACAATCTCGAACATTTCGCCCTATAGGTCCTGCTTGATCAAGTGATGAGGCAAAAGCGATGGTTCCCCACCGTGAACAACGTCCATAAGTTGGTTTTATCCCTACAGTACCAGTAAATGCTGCTGGCTGACGTATTGAGCCACCTGTATCTGTTGCGGTTGCACCCACACAAAGCCCTGCTGCAACAGCGGCCGCAGAACCACCTGAAGAACCACCTGGTACGAGTTTTTCATTAGAGTCTTTTTTTCGCCATGGACTAATAACTGGACCATA
>NZ_JBHIRG010000157.1:0-770 GCF_042196965.1 Bartonella sp. AA83SXKL | reverse complement strand
CCTGGGTCATCGAAGTAACGTAAGTTAGACACTGCCAAACCAATCGCCGCTGCTTGCCTGGCCTCTTTGCGCACATTCGTAATATCATAACTTAGTGCGTCAAACTTCATATCGGTATAGGATTTTGCTTCGTTAACACCATTATTGACTTGATCGTCCGTATACTTTTTCGCACTTTCAAGAGTAATCTTCATCTGCTCCTCGGTATGATCGTATAACTGACCACCATTCACTGCGTCCTTAGAGCCATGTTCAATTTTTCCATCTTTAACATTAGTAATCAAAACAGGCTCACTGTCATCGACACCTTTTAGAGTGATGCTACTGATTTTCTTTCCGCTATCATCGGTATCATAGCTAACCGCAAGATCCTCCTCGTCTATGTCATTCTCCTCCTCATCCATGTCATACTCATCTATGGAACGGGTTAATTTTCTCATAAAAGGAAAACCTTCTGAAATAATATCCGAATGACCATCTCCCAATTTAGGTTTTTCACCAATAGCAGCGCCATCCCTTATATCAATAATCTGATTATTCAAAGCTGTGAAAGCACTATTTACGCCAGCAAAGGCATCTGCAACATTATTATATTTTTTCTCACTCTCATTACCATCCTTATCAAAGACTTTAACCGTGAAAGTAGGACCTGACCATTTCCCCTCTTCATCATATCCAGCACCACCGCCAAAATAATTTGCAAATGCCTGAGTCATAAAATAAAGCTGGCTACCATTTACTGCTTCGGTCGATGTTTTCGTAAATGCACC
>NZ_JBHIRG010000156.1:0-771 GCF_042196965.1 Bartonella sp. AA83SXKL | reverse complement strand
AATAGAAATTTCAATGAACTTAGGGGTTGATCCTCGTCATGCAGATCAAATGGTACGAGGTGTCGTTCATTTGCCTAATGGAACTGGACGTAATGTTCGAGTGGCTGTTTTTGCACGTGGGGATAAAGCTGAGGAAGCTAAGACTGCTGGTGCGGATATTGTAGGTGCTGAAGATTTATTTGAAAGCATTAATGGTGGGGCTATTGATTTTGATCGTTGTATTGCAACACCAGATATGATGCCTCTTGTTGGGCGTCTTGGTAAGATCTGGGGCCACGAAATTTGATGCCGAATCCAAAAGTTGGTACTGTGACACTTGATGTTGCTAGTGCTGTTAAAGCTTCTAAAGGTGGTGCTGTTGAGTTTCGCGTTGAAAAAGCTGGTATTGTGCATGCTGGTATCGGTAAGGCTTCTTTTGGAGTTGAGAAGATAGTAGAGAATATTAAAGCTTTTGCTAGTGCAGTTATTAAAGCTAAGCCGCAAGGTGCAAAAGGTGAATATATTAAGCGTGTTGCAGTTTCTTCTACTATGGGGGTTGGAATTAAAGTTGATCCTGCGACTGTTCGTTCAGAGTAGGTATGAGCAGATTTATCATTTTATTTTGGGGTATGTGAATATCAGAAATATATTTAAGGTGTCGGTTTTTATCGACATTTTGCTATCTAAGCTTTATTGAGCTTGGGTTATAACGGAAGAAATTCCGGAATATCCTGTCCGAGATTGTGGGTGATACTGTTTGAGTATCTTAATCAAAAAAACCTGCATGAGACT
>NZ_JBHIRG010000155.1:0-776 GCF_042196965.1 Bartonella sp. AA83SXKL | reverse complement strand
TGAAGGTGACCATGTTAGAGCGACGCGATAAAGAGATCACCGATTTAAAGAGACGTGTAGCCAATATGGTTGTGGTAGGGAAAATTAGCCATGTTGACCATAAAAACGCACGCTATCGAGTAAAAACTGGAAATCTTGTCAGTGATTGGATTCCAGATACCCAAGCCCGTGCTGGTAAAACACGCTCTTATGAAGGGCGCGATGTTGGAGAACAAGTGGTTGTTGTTTCATCATCAGGCGATTTATCACAAGGGGTGATTGTTGGCTCTATTCATACCGATGCACATCAAGCCGCCAATAAAGGCAGCATTCATCGAACTATATACCCTGATGGAACCATCCTTGAATATGATGATAAACAAAACAGCTATACCCTTAATCTCACATCAGGAGGAAAGTTTAGTCTCACGATTTCTGATGGCGTATCGATAAAAGGGGATGGTAAAAAGTTAGAACTGCAAGCCGCAGAGGGCATCAAAATTATTTCACAAGGTGACCTGAGTTTAAGTGCAGAAAAAAACATTGCCCTGAAAGCAGGTGGAAGTGTTTCACTCCATTCGGATGATGGCATTGCTCTTCATTCAAGTGAGGGTGTTTCCATCCATTCTAGTGATTTAAAGCATAATGGCACCAATATTGGAAACAGCCATGTTCATGGAGGTGTTTCCCCTGGTGGCTCCATGACAGGAGGTCCAAATTGAACAGTGGAATGGACCGCACAACAGGAAAGCCATTGGTTGGCATAGAGCATTTGCGGCAGTCGATTATTGATATCT
>NZ_JBHIRG010000154.1:0-778 GCF_042196965.1 Bartonella sp. AA83SXKL | reverse complement strand
AAACAGGTTGTGGCAATATCAACATCACTAATAGGTTGCTCTAACAGCTGATTACGTACCGCCCCCCCCACAATACGCGCCTCTTCACCGTCTAAAGATAAAACATGAAGAAGTTTTTGGATATGACTATGCTGCAACCAATCAACCTGTTTGAAATCTTGTCTTATGCTCACTCTTTAACCTTTCAAACAAATCGCCATCATTCTCTCAAACTGGTATCTTTATAGGACAATAGTTTTCCACGACATCCTTTATAAGATACACAGCACTCCTTAAAAGAGAGCTTTCTCTCTGTATTTGTGCACGAATATTAAAAAAAACAGCATATTCCACTTCATTTCTCGTCATTTTCTGCTACAAATCATAAAATATTCCTTATCATAGAGAAAAAATCATTAATTTCTCTACAAATCGCCTTAAGGAATAAATATGAATCAGAGCGATGTATTATCTAATTCTATGAAACAGGCTACTATCAATAACGAAGCCCACGTGATTATTGATGCTATTGATACAGCACACAAAGAATTAGATATCCTACAACAAGAAGTTGACAAAGTTATTTTTGGTCAAAATCATGTGATTGAATACGCTTTAACAAGCATTTTAGCTGGAGGACACGCCCTTCTCGTTGGTGTTCCAGGACTTGCTAAGACGCGTCTTGTTGAAACGTTAGGAATAGTATTGGGGCTTGATGAAAAACGCATTCAATTTACGCCTGACTTGATGCCATCGGACATTATTGGTTCTGAAATTATGGATTCAGATAAAAGTGGTA
>NZ_JBHIRG010000153.1:0-778 GCF_042196965.1 Bartonella sp. AA83SXKL | reverse complement strand
ATGGCTACCAGTCGCATGGTTCAAGCACGTGTACCGGAAGAAATTCAAAATGTCGCTAGTCAAGTTATTCAAGCTTCAGGTTTGACAGTGAGTGATGTTGTGAGGGTATTGATGACTCGTATCGCGCAAGATAAAGCTATTCCATCTGTTTTGTTTCAACCCAATGCAGAAACCATAGCAGCTTTTGCTGAAGTTGATGAAGGCAACTTAAAAAAGTTTCATTCCGTAGACGAATTATTTGATGATCTTTATGCGGACGATTGAACGTACGACTATCTTCAAACGTGATTTCAAGCGTGAGATGAAAGGACAACATCGGCATCTTTTAGATACTGATTTACGCAAAGTCATCGCAGCATTAGCAAACGATCAACCTTTAGAGATACGGTACCGTGATCATGCATTGACTGGAAATTGGAGTAATTACCGAGATTGTCATATTCGACCTGATCTAGTGTTGATTTATCGCTTGATTGGTCAAGATAGGCTAGTTTTAGTGCGTCTTGGTTCTCATTCACAACTTGATCTTTAAATCACCTCCCCACCTTAAAGATGGGGAAGGGGATGTTTCATTTTAAGCAACCTTTTTAATAGGGTTATCCAAATCTGGTTCGTAAGCGCGCAACAAAGAATCCATGCTATGTGGTAACTCTGAATCGCCAAAATCTGTTAGAACTGCTAAAATCTTAACAATATTCGGTACATCATCTTGGAGTTTTAAAACTAAAACCTTTTCTACCAGACTCATGATGTCAACCAGAGCTGTACACTCTTTTTC
>NZ_JBHIRG010000152.1:0-778 GCF_042196965.1 Bartonella sp. AA83SXKL | reverse complement strand
TTTCGGATCCATAAGTGTCTTTAAGCGTAGATCGCTGTTGCAAGTTGATTGAAGCTTTCTGAAAGGTTATTTGCGAAATTGTTTGACGGTGGTTTATAACATGCGCTTTCATATAGTTTTTTCACTTCTGATTTTTTGTGTTTCTTAATTACCAATCCATATTCTGGATGCGTAATCCAATTATCCCAAGCGCTTTGCCAATCGCGTTCATTTGCATTGTGACATGGATTGGTTTTTGAAAAGCGTACAAATTTTTCAAATTCTGATAAGGCTTCATCATGCGTTAATCCTTGTTCAGTTGCGTATTGAAAATCGGGTTTGAAATCTTCTAGTATTCTTTCAACTTCTTGTTTTTCCCTTATTTTCTTTGTTCCTTCAAAAAAGTTTGCTTTCTCTGGAAAATAAGCAGGCATTATCTTATCAACGATTTCTGAAAGTTGTTTTCCAACCTTTTTAACTTTTCGTGAAGGCAATTTCGCAATCATCGCTTCGTTAATTTGCCATCGGTTGTTAACTTCGTTTGAAAGATTGATATTTTGCTCGCGAATGACTGGTTGTTTGGTTTCTATCGTTTTGATTTGTTCTGATTGAACATCATCACACTCGATTGCCTTTTCAACAAAATCGTTTGTTTCTAAATTTTCAAAATCAATTTCTCTTTTTGATAAAATAATAGTTTTATTTTTATTGTTATTGTTAATGTTATTGTTAATGTTATTGTTATATATATAGGCATCATTAAGCATCGCTTTAGCATCATGCTTAGCATGCTTAGCAT
>NZ_JBHIRG010000151.1:0-783 GCF_042196965.1 Bartonella sp. AA83SXKL | reverse complement strand
AGGAGGGGCGAGGGGTGGGAGGTGGAGAATGGGGGGTGGGGGAGGAGAAGCGGAGGGTGGGGGGTGAGGGGTGAAGGGTGAGTGGCAGAGAGTGAGAGCTGAACAGCAGTTCAGTTTTTCAAAGTTATCATTAAGCGTTTTTATGCTCTGACGAAATAAGAGCACTATCGTCATGGTAAGTGATTTTTAAAAATATGCATGCATGTTTATGAGCAGAGAGTGAAACATTCTAAGCATATTTTAAAAACTTTCATTTTGATCAGAGATCAACCATAAAATTGCCTTCTGTTTTTTCGGTTTAAGTTCTCTAAAACTTTTTAAAAGGAAATCTTCTTCTTTGTTCGATATTCCTTTATTACGAGGGTATGAAACATGTTCTTTTGTTGAAATATCCGCATAAAAAAAGGAAATAGAAACATCCAATAGAGTGGCAATTTCCTGTAAACGTCCTGCTCCTACACGATTTATTCCTTTTTCATATTTCTGAATTTGTTGGAAAGTGACTCCTAAGGAGTGGCCTAACTGTTTTTAAGAAAGTCCTAGCATCTTTCTTCTATAACGAATTCTCTTGCCTACAGAAATATCATTAAAATGCGGATTTTTGTTTTGCACTTTAAAGTCCCCCACCGGGTGCGAGCGCCCTCGCATTAGTATTCCGGGAGTAGTAAAGTACTGAGTTCTAATCAGCTTTTTGCTTTTAGTGCTGAGAAGCACTTGGACATGGCAAAAACTCCCGGAATCCGGGAAAGCTCACATAATGAGCTAATTTTTTTAGAACTTAGG
>NZ_JBHIRG010000150.1:0-788 GCF_042196965.1 Bartonella sp. AA83SXKL | reverse complement strand
TAAGAGTAAATTGTTTTTTAGCTGAAATGGAGAAATGAAACTGTCATGAAAGCAACAGATCATCTTTTTTTGGTTGATGGATCAGGTTATGTTTTTCGTGCTTACTATGCTTTACCGCCTTTAAAGCGCAAAAAGGATGGACTCCCTGTAGGAGCTGTAGCTGGTTATTGTAACATGCTATGGAAACTTCTCTGTGACGCCCGTAATACAGCTACTGGCATTGTTCCAACCCATTTTGCTGTTGTTTTTGACTATTCATCGGATACTTTTCGCAAGCAAATTTATCCACAATATAAAGCCAATCGCGTGATGCCTCCTGAAGATCTTATTCCTCAATTTTCTCTCATACGTCAGGCAACAAAGGCTTTTAATTTGCCATGTATCGAAAAGGAAGGATTTGAAGCGGATGATTTAATTGCTACCTATGCACAATTGGCAACAAAGGTTGGAGCAAAAACAACGATTATTTCTTCTGATAAAGATTTGATGCAATTGGTAAATACACATGTGTCTTTATATGATGGGATGAAAGACAGACATATCGGTATTTCTGAAGTTATAGAAAAATGGGGTGTTGCACCTGAAAAAATGGTTGACTTACAAGCTTTAACTGGAGATCCAACAGATAATGTACCAGGTATTCCAGGTATTGGTCCCAAAATTGCAGCGCAATTGCTCAATCAATTTGGCTCTCTTGATCTTTTATTACAGCATGTGACAGAGGTTAAACAAACAAAACGACGTGAAAATATTCAAGCTTATAGTGAACAGGCAAAAATTTCTCGTGA
>NZ_JBHIRG010000149.1:0-792 GCF_042196965.1 Bartonella sp. AA83SXKL | reverse complement strand
GAATAAGTTTAATCAACTTACTCAAAACATAACGAATGTTACGCAACAGGTAAAAGGCGATGCCTTATTATGGAGCGATGAAGCCAATGCCTTTGTGGCGCGTCATGAAAAGAGCAAGTTAGAAAAAGGTGCATCTAAAGCGATACAAGAAAACAGCAAGATTACGTATCTGTTAGATGGTGATGTTTCGAAAGATTCCACGGATGCCGTTACCGGTGGTCAGCTTTATTCTCTGAACGAGCAACTTGCGACCTATTTTGGCGGCGGTGCTAAGTACGAGAATGGCCAATGGACTGCACCTAGCTTTAAGGTTAAAACAGTTAAGGAAGATGGCAAGGAAGAAGAGCAGACGTATCAGAATGTAGCGGAAGCTTTGACTGGAGTTGGTACGTCTTTCACAAATATAAAGAGTGAGATTACTAAACAGATTGCTAATGAGATTAGCAATGTAACAGGTGATAGTCTTGTTAAGAAAGATCTCGATACGAATCTTATCACCATTGGTAAAGAAATAGCGGGTACTGAAATCAATATAGCAAGCGTTTCTAAAGCTGACCGGACTCTTTCTGGTGTTAAGGAAGCAGTAAAAGATAATGAAGCTGTTAACAAAGGGCAGCTTGATACCAATATCAAGAAAGTAGAAGATAAATTAACAGAAGCAGTCGGTAAAGTTACGCAACAGGTAAAAGGTGATGCTTTATTGTGGAGCAATGACGATAACGAGTTTGTTGCTGATCATGGTAAGGATAGCGCAAAGACAAAGAGTAAGATTACACATTTATTAGATGGAAA
>NZ_JBHIRG010000148.1:0-794 GCF_042196965.1 Bartonella sp. AA83SXKL | reverse complement strand
CGATTGGCTCGTGAACCAAATCGGTGATTTCTAAATCTTCAAAATCAATTTCTTTTTTTGATAAAACGATAGTTTTAGTTTTTTTATTATATATGTTATTGTCTATGTTAATGTGTTTCATCATGATGTCATCATGACCTCGTGATGACGTCATCATGACATCATCATGGTTCTTTGATGAGTTATCTTTATGCTTATTTTTCTTAGTATTTGCAGCTTTTATAGCTTTTTCTGAAAGTTTATTTAGATTCTCATTGCAATTTTTTAATTCTTCTTCAACATCGAGATTCCATAAACGACCATCTTCTAAACGAATGATGTATCCCTCTTCTAGCAAAACATTCAATGCTGTCTCAAATTTCTTTACTGAATAACCAGTGTAATGAGATAAAACTTTAATATTACAAAAAAGAGGTTCACCAGTACGAAGCATGCGAAATCGCAATCTCATATAGATATTACCTTCTACAGGAGGTAAATAATCGACGACCACCGCCCATTTATCGGCAAACAGTCTCGTCCATGGTATTTTACCGGACATGTATATCCCCTTCTTTCATTAAATATAAAATTGCCAAAGCATCTGCTTCGTTGTCATCACAAGGCGCGTGACCTTTTGCACGCATTGCCTTAATCATTTCTTCTTTTGACGCATTCCCTTTGCCTGTCATTGCTTTCTTAATGGTACCAACGGGAATGCCTTCATACGGTATCTGATGATGTTCACACCACGCCGTTAATGTTGCTAGAAAGCCCCCATAAACATGAGAAGCGTCTGTACCCACATGCCGGCG
>NZ_JBHIRG010000147.1:0-796 GCF_042196965.1 Bartonella sp. AA83SXKL | reverse complement strand
TTGACCTCTACAAAACTTTGCAATGCCGTAGCCAATGAACCTTTCGTACTACTTATTTCCCCTGTAGCTCTATCAAATCCTGCCTTCGCCTCTTCTGCCATTTGCTTGGCGGCTTCAGAGGCACCCTTGGCTTCTTCGGCTAATCCCTTGGCTGTATCCGCTGTATCTTTTGCACGATTAGCCGTTGTCGTTACTGCTGTAACCGCTTCACCCGTTTTGGTAACTTCGCTAAGCGCTCTTTCCGATACTTTTTTCGCCTCTTCTGCAACCTGTTGCGCGCCATTCGCACGCGCCATGGCTTTTTCTGCTTCTTTCCTTGCATTAACAACCTGCTCTAACGGCGCAAAGGTTTCATACGAATACAAAGAGGCCGTCCCTAAAAGCTTCGGAACAACAACGCTGTCTTGAGAAGTCCCTTCTCTGATTTCCTCTTTCGTTGCAACAGGTATCAAATATTCATGTTCATGATCGGGTATCTTCATCTGTTTTCGTCCTCACATCATTCAGAGCACTTCGTCTAATGAACACTCTTTCAAATCTTCAAACTCTTCTCTTAAGGTCTCTAAGCGCTTCTCTAAATCTTTCAGTGAACCATCAAGCTCTGTTTTCAAAGCGGCTTTCAGTAAATCAAAAACGCCAGTAAGCGGCGCATGTACAAAACCTCCCCCAGAATACAAAACGACCCGTACTTGAGACGGGTCGCTAATCTCTGATATCGCAAACGGTTTTAATGACATTTCAACTCCTCATGTCTTGATCCCATAAATTACACTCACATTAACGGGGCGCGTTTCAA
>NZ_JBHIRG010000146.1:0-805 GCF_042196965.1 Bartonella sp. AA83SXKL | reverse complement strand
ATTTCAGAAAATCCTCACTTTTTTCATAAGCTTGCAGGCAGTCAAACCCTTGGCATAAAAAACAGTGCACGCAAAGAAGCTGAAGCAGGTATCTCTTCCCTGTGTAACGCCATTGAAACATATGCAGATACGGTAAAACAGGTAAGAAAAAGCATTGTACAAGCCCATCAAGCACAACAAAACCGCCAAGAACTTTCCTCTGAACCGGCTAAACAGTTGCAAAAACAACAAACTTTATCCAAACCACATAAACTGCCTGAACACTCACCAACAGACGCGCATCAAGAAACTACTCAAACCTCCATGCAAACTGAGCGGGAGCGGCTTGGTGCTCGACCACGCACAGTGCCTCTCAGTCAAAAAACGCAAAAACAGCAAGAACAACTTGGTCTGCATCAACCTATTATGGAAGGTGATGGCAAAGAGGCTGCAAAAGTCAGCATGTCAGCAATTAAAGCAACGAAAGTTACAACAAAGTCCGAAGCATTGAAAGCAGTAGAACAGCTAATTCAACCCCCAAAAGTTGAAACCGCAAAAGTAGTTTCAGTGCCTCTCGCTCAAGAAGCGCAAAAAACACTTATTGAAAAGGAAACAATTCCATCTCTTACCAACGAAGAAGTTGCTTCAAAGATTCGAGAAAGTGAAGTCGTTAAAAGCAGCATGCAAAAAATTAAAACTTTGTGTGGTGTTGTTTATGGCAATCCCCATATTTTGGAAGGTAAAATGCCGAAGATGGGAATTCCAGTGACAAATAGAAATGTCGAGGAGTTAGAAAAGTTCGCGCGCCAAGTTGGAAGCTTTCCCT
>NZ_JBHIRG010000145.1:0-807 GCF_042196965.1 Bartonella sp. AA83SXKL | reverse complement strand
CAATCCACAAACAAGCCGTGGTAGATTATTCCATGAAACGATGAGTCCTATACGATCACCTTTTCAACGAGATAGAGATCGTATTATTCACTCTAACGCATTCCGGCGTCTTAAACATAAAACCCAAGTATTTATTGCTGATGAGAGCGATCATTATCGTACACGACTGACGCATTCAATAGAGGTTTCTCAAATTGCAAGAACATTAGCTCGTGCACTCTATCTTGATGAAGATCTTGCCGAATCTATTGCTCTTGTACACGACTTTGGACATGCACCTTTTGGCCATGCAGGAGAAGATGCTCTTACCGAAGCAATGGCACCTTATGGCTGCTTTGATCAGAATGCACAAGCGTTACGCATTGTTACAAAATTAGAACAGCGCTATGCAAATTTTGATGGACTTAACCTGACTTGGGAAACCCTCGAGGGACTTGTTAAACATAATGGCCCCCTTTTAGGTCCTTATGCTAAAAACAAAGATATCCCTATCGATATTCTACAATATAATGCAAAGCAGGATCTTCAGCTCAATTGCTTTGCTGGACTAGAAGCACAATGTGCTGCGATTGCTGATGATATTGCTTATAATGCGCATGATGTTGATGATGGGTTACGATCACAATTTTTAACACTTGATCAATTCGAACAGGTTTCACTCACTGCAGCATTATTAAATGACATAAAAAAAGAGCATCCACAACTCGATCAAACTCGGCGGGGCTACACACTAGTGCGCAGACAGATAAAAACCATGGTTGAAGATGTTATCAAACAATCACAAGAAAACTTGGCACGCGTCAAACC
>NZ_JBHIRG010000144.1:433-810 GCF_042196965.1 Bartonella sp. AA83SXKL | reverse complement strand
TCGCAATTTCACATAGGTTTCAGCAATAAAATCCAAAGTTTCCATAACCTGAGGACAGAGTTCATTTTCCATTGCAGCAAGCGATAAATTAACATCATCGTCTTCTTCATCATCCTCTTCGACACCTATATCTCGCGCAATATTCTCCATATCACGCATGGCAGAAGAGGACTTTTCCTCTTTTACTTTTTGGACCTCACTTCGTTCAATAACAGGAGCCTGCTTAGCTTCTGGACCTGCATAAGTCGTTTCAAGATCAATAATTTCACGCAGGAGAATACGCTGCTCTTTTAATTCTTCACGCCAGATAATAAGAGCCTGAAAAGTTAAGGGACTCTCACAAAGCCCCGCAATCATTGTTTCACGTCCTGCTTCAC
>NZ_JBHIRG010000144.1:0-311 GCF_042196965.1 Bartonella sp. AA83SXKL | reverse complement strand
GCTTCTACTAAATCCCCCCCCTCTACCCTAACCTCTTCTTCATAATTCTCAGCCTCACCCTCATCATCCACGACATTAATGCCCATCTCCGAGAACATCGCCAAGGTATCTTCAATTTGTTCAGATGTAACCTCATCAGGAGGAAGAACTGCGTTCAGTTCATCCATTGTCACGTAACCATTTTTTTTGGCGATTTTAACCATTTTTTTGATGGCATCATCAGAAAAATCGAGAAGAGGACTGTCCACACTCGCTTGGGTCGTTACTTCTGTATTGTCTTTCTGTTTAACCTTTGTTGCCATACCGTTAAC
>NZ_JBHIRG010000143.1:0-810 GCF_042196965.1 Bartonella sp. AA83SXKL | reverse complement strand
AGGAATTGGGTTGGGGATTGTGCGTAAAGCGCAATCCAATACCCTTAATATTTCTCAAGGTGTTCGAGCGGTTGTCGATCGTCTCAAAACTGTTATTCCTTCTTCTGTGCATATGAGTATTATTAGCGATGATGCTATTTTTATTAAGGGCGCACTTCATGAGGTCGAGGTTGCATTGGTCATTGCGGTTCTCAGTGTTATTTTGGTTATTTTTCTTTTTCTGAGAGATATTCGTGTAACGCTTATTCCTGCCTTATCTATTCCTGTTGCTTTAATTGGAACAATTGCTGCCATTTACCTTGTAGGGTTTTCATTGAATATTCTCACATTTTTAGGACTTGTTTTGGCAACAGGGCTTGTGGTGGATGACGCGATTGTTGTTCTTGAGAATATTGTTCGGTGGCGCAATATGGGATTTGGTTCTCGGGCAGCGGCGGTGTTGGGAACACGAGAAGTGTTTTTTGCTGTTTTAGCAACAACATTGACTTTAGTTGCCGTTTTTGTACCTATTTCTTTTCTTCCCGGGCAAGTTGGAGCACTTTTTAGAGAATTTGGTTTTGTGTTAGCAATTTCTATTCTGCTTTCTTCGTTTGTTGCTTTAACACTTTGTCCTATGTTGGCTTCACGTTTTCTCAAAGGACATGCTGAGAGCAATGGAAAAGGAGCGTATCATTTTACTTTTTTGTATAAATTAGGCTCTTTTTTTAGAAAAGGATATCATTATAGTCTACATAAATGTTTGGGAAGACCTTGGACGGTTATTTTTTCTTCAGTTATTTTTGCTGGTCTTTGTTTTGGAGGCTATACGAA
>NZ_JBHIRG010000142.1:0-811 GCF_042196965.1 Bartonella sp. AA83SXKL | reverse complement strand
TTTGGAAGCGCAGACAGCTGCTGCTATTTTAGGACGTAATTATCCCAAAAGTGAATGGTATAGATTTTCTTATAATCTCTTGCAAAAGAATAGCATATCACCACGGGAGCATAAATCTTCTTGGATCTCACAGGCTTTAGGTGGTGATAAAAGTAAGGCACGTTGATTCTCTATGTTGATACAGCTTTCGATTCATAATATTGTCTTGATCGAAACGCTCGATATTCATTTTAGAGCGGGTTTGTCTGTTTTAACTGGAGAAACGGGCGCGGGGAAGTCTATTTTACTTGATGCTTTGTCACTGGCTCTTGGGGGACGGGGTGATGCTTCTCTTGTACGTCATGGTGTTGACCGCGGGCAGGTGACAGCTGTTTTTGATGTGCCTGTTTCGCATTCTGTGCGTCAGCTTATCCGTGAGAATGGTTTTGATGATGAAGGCGATATTATTTTACGGCGTGTGCAATTAAGTGATGGTCGTAGTCGTGTTTTTATCAATGATCAGGTAGCTAGTGTTGCATTGATGCGTCATGTTGGACGTCAGTTGGTTGAAATTCACGGACAGCATGATAATCGCGCACTTGTTGATGTTGATACGCATCGCCAATTACTAGATGCTTTTGGTGGACTTGAGGATGAGACAGAAAATTTGCGTCAGTGTTATCGGATATGGCGTGAATTTGAAAAGCGTTTGCAGCAACAGCGTTTGAAAGTAGAGAATGCTTTACGTGAGGCTGATTATCTTCGTGCGTGCGTTCAAGAACTTGAAAAGCTCGATTTTCAAGTTGGTGAAGAGGATGCCCTTTCTCTTCGT
>NZ_JBHIRG010000141.1:301-815 GCF_042196965.1 Bartonella sp. AA83SXKL | reverse complement strand
AATATTATCAATACATCCATCATACAAAAGAGAAAGATTCAACAAGCATTAACAACAACAGAAACCAATCAAAGCTTTAACATTACAGAAAAAAAACCTTTTTCCGTCAGTGAAAAAGAGCATATACAAGACGCTCTCTCCACTCACTTTATGAAGCAACAAGTAGAAGATTCAGCAATTACCGCCGAAATTGAAGGACGACTAGAGCCCTCTTTATTTGTCCCTGCTCCCCCAAAATAAGATACCCAATTCTAGCGCCGCGCATTTCATGTCTCCATCATCAAAATCGCTTTTAATCGTCGCGATAAACTCTTTCGCGTCGTTCGTGGCGTTCTTGCGCCTCCAATGATAAAACTGCAATTGGTCGAGCTTCAAGACGCTTTATACTAATAGGTTCGCCAGTTTCTTCACAAAAACCGTAAGTCCCGTTATCGATACGCTCCAAAGCAGCATCTATTTTTGAAATGAGTTTTCTCTGACGATCACGAGCACGTAACTCAATTGTACGATCAGT
>NZ_JBHIRG010000141.1:0-235 GCF_042196965.1 Bartonella sp. AA83SXKL | reverse complement strand
GTTTCACGTGCCTCCCTTAATATATCATTCCTCCAAGAAACCAGTTTAGCACGGAAATACGCTTTTTGCCGTTCATTCATAAAAGGTTCATCTTCACTAGGACGATATTGATCATCAATCTCTTCGCTCATGCCATAAAAACCTCCATCTATGGTATGTGCGGTCTATATATTGTTCAACACCGATCAACACAAGTGTAAAATGCTATTTTTATAACAACCTAAAAATGTGTTTA
>NZ_JBHIRG010000140.1:0-818 GCF_042196965.1 Bartonella sp. AA83SXKL | reverse complement strand
GCATAAGAAGCGTATCAACCCATCCCCCTATATAACCAGAGAGAGTTCCAACAATCAGCCCTATCGGCCCCACAATAATTGTAGTAAGAAAAACAATATAAAGAGTAATCCGCGCACCAAAAACGAGACGACTAAAAATGTCACGCCCTAATTCATCTGTTCCGAAATAATGCAACATAGATGGTGGCTGCAACCGATGAGCAAGATCATTGCTCATAAAATCATGGGTAGCAATCCAAGGAGCAAAAACTGCACATAAAATAATAACAAAAATAATAATTAGACCGAATACGGCCGAAAAATTATGAAAGAATTTGATCACTGAATGATAAATTTTTTGTATGTTCGCTTGAACTATTGACCGCGGAACAGCTTCATATAACCAATAACTTAAAGAAAATGAAGATTGCGGTTTATGATGATTCATTGAAGTAGTCATATTCAGCGTGTCCTTGGATCAAAGATGCGATAAAGTAAATCAGAAAATAAATTAATGGCAACAAAGAGCCCCCCTACTAGCAGCGTGCACCCAACAACTGCATTCATATCTCCTGCCAAAAGAGCATTGGTCAAGTAACGTCCGAAACCAGGCCAAGCGAAAACTGTCTCTGTCAATACGGCACCTTCTAATAAAAAAGCATAAGAAAGCCCAACAACAGTGATAATCTGAACAGCAGCATTGCGGAAAGCATGGAACCAAACCGTTCGCATCCAAGATAATCCTTTCACACGTGCAGTAATAATATATTCCTGATTAAGTTGTTCAATCATAAATCCACGAGTCATACGACTAATATAGGCCATAGCACCGAAAGCTA
>NZ_JBHIRG010000139.1:0-824 GCF_042196965.1 Bartonella sp. AA83SXKL | reverse complement strand
AAGACATGTGAAATATGCTAGAGCAATAGTTGGCATCATAAAAATGAGCTTAAGCTATACTAATTATAAAGGAGTTTCAGTGATCGTTAAGTTTTTTGACTAAAAAAAATCCAAACAAAACTAAAAAACTCAAGAAAAAAATATAAAAAATTTAGAAAAATAATGAAGAAGTCTCAAAAAGTCAGAAGGAAATATTAGAAAAGCAAGTGGAATCCGCAGAAAAACAAAAGTCGGACTTTAGGACAAAACTGGAAATTATTATTTTAAATACAAATGCACGCGTATTCAGTGATCAACCCAACCTTCCAACAATTGAAGTATTATGATTTATGAAAAATACTATCGAAAAAGCAATTTAAATACAAAGCACCAACATACTCGAAGAAAGGCTATTTGACTTTTACCAAAAAAATATCTTAAGAAAAATGCAAAAGAAACCAGCAATCACTTTCAATAGAGCAATACCTTAACTTTGTTTTGCCCCAAAAAGATCATTCATTTAGTTTTAATGAAGTGTTAGAGTTGTCTTTTTGCATTTAAGCCTTAAAGCCACAATATTTATCACTCCAAATCTTCCTATCCAAAACAACGTGCAAAATACTCCAAATTAAAGAATGACAATTGTATATTTCTATCCTTTTTATCATCCCTACTAAATTGCATTCATAGAAAAATTCTCCTCCTATTTTTTAAAACTTCACGGCCCGATCACATTCCTAACAAGTGCATCATGAATTTTTTAGATCCAATATTACTTTTCTCTATCTCATTTCGCAAATCTTATATCTTTTCATAAAAATAAGAAACATGATAAAATAATATAA
>NZ_JBHIRG010000138.1:345-834 GCF_042196965.1 Bartonella sp. AA83SXKL | reverse complement strand
ATTATACCTTTAAGCTTCTCACCGCCCCCTTATTACACCTTTTCTTCTCGTAACCCATTTGTCATTGTCGATTTGGAAAATACGGCATCTCGTTTAACTAGCTATAACTATCAGTCAGTCTGATTTCATCATTATTCCAATGAAGGAACAGCAACAAGATGCTTTCGCCACCATTGAGATTATCAAAGAAATTCATCGAGACATGAAAACTGTACACCGTTCTATTGCTCACGCTGTTTTATTTACTCAGTCTAAAGTTTTTGCCAACTCTAGAACTTCTCAATTTGTATCATCTCAGTTTAGAAAAAATCACCAAATTGATACCTTCGAAACTGAAATCAACGAGCGTGATGCATTCTCAGCGATTTTTGCAACTGGAGATTTTCATCGTGACCTCAATACAAAGGAAGTCAATGACCTCAACGCTGCAATGAATAATTATGAAGTATGCGCTGCAGAAGTTATTAAAAAACTGAGAGATAATCAGAC
>NZ_JBHIRG010000138.1:0-335 GCF_042196965.1 Bartonella sp. AA83SXKL | reverse complement strand
AAAGAAAATAACGTCATGCATTACACTTAAGAACGCACTTTCTATGCTTTGTTGAATCAAGATTGCACAGAAAGATTGAACGATCTACACACAGAAAAAAATATTAAACCAAAATCAAAAAATGAAACAATTCTTTAGTTTCAATCAGAATTAAATCAATTTTTGAAAAATTTAAAAACGTCAAAATTTTCAAATAAATTTGCTTAACAAAACTAAAAAGAAAAAGGCATTCTTAAAAAACCTCGTTTTTGTAGCTCAATTAAGCCATATGATAAAAAGGGAATCAAAGGAGGTTTACTATAGAGTATAGCAATGGCTTCAAAAGATGTTATGTG
>NZ_JBHIRG010000137.1:0-834 GCF_042196965.1 Bartonella sp. AA83SXKL | reverse complement strand
CGAAATATAAAAGAACATCTCTTTATTGCACAAAACGTATCAAAAAGCAAGCTGTTAAGTAAAATAAAAATGGGATTCACACTGTAGATTCAGTGATTTATAATTATCATTTATCAAATCAATTTAAATCATAATGAATAAAATGAACGCTGTTAATTTACCTTCTTTTCAAACAGAAGAACAATCTTCTTTTCGTCAACTGCCCCATAATATTGAAGCAGAGAAAGCTTTGCTGGGTGCTATCATTATCAATAATAATGCTCTTGATAGCGTTTCTGATTTTTTAAAAGCAGAGCACTTTTTTGAACCGTTGCATCAAAAGCTTTTTGATATCATTTCACAAATTATTCAAAATGGAAAAGTTGCAGATCCCATTACTATTAAGCCCTTTGTTGAAAATGATGTGAAAATTGGTGACATCACTGTATATAATTACGTGGTGCGTTTAGCTAAAGAAGCTGTAACAATCATTAATACTAAAGATTATGGGAGTGTCATTTATGATCTGTTTATCCGACGCTCTTTAATTAACCTTGGCACTCAAGTTGTGAATAGAGCTTATGATGTTTCTGTAGAACTTACAACATCACAACAAATTGAAACTGTTGAAAATCAGTTGTTTGAATTGGCAGAAAAGGGAAAATACGGGGGTGGGTTTGAAAATTTTGATACAGCCATTGCAAAAGCACTTAACATGGCAAGTGCTGCGAAAAAGCGTTCTTCAAGGCTCTCAGGGATCGCTACCCATATCAAAACACTTGATGAGAAAATGGGAGGGTTACAAGCATCTGATTTGATTATCCTTGCGGGGCGCCCTGGGATGGGGAAGACCTC
>NZ_JBHIRG010000136.1:0-837 GCF_042196965.1 Bartonella sp. AA83SXKL | reverse complement strand
ATGGGTAAAAGATCATTGCGAATGGGCAGTTCATTGATTTCTATGAGTTCTGCTTGTAGTGATTGTGCGCGTACAATTTGTTCGGCAGGGGTGTGTTTGCGAATGATACCAAGACCACTTTGGCGATATTTGTGGTTTTCGGTGAGGGTTAAAGCCTCATAGGAGCCCATCAAGTCGGTAGAGAGTTTCTTCCCAAAAAGGGGTTCTGACACGGCGAACCCGTTGAGCTCCATCAAGAGCAACGGTTATTGTCATTGTTGGTTCATGAAGACAGAGATAACCATGAGCGGTAATATGTTCCCAAAGTGTGGTAACAAATTGCACATCATTTGCGGGCGTTCCAGCATCAATCCAAGCAAAATCTATTGGTCCCCAAGATTTGAGCGTTTCATCATCAAGAGAGAAGAAATATGGATAAATGTTACCATGTCTTTTTCAATGCTGTTGTCTTGGAGTGGTTTTTGCCATGCTTGTTCGGCGGATTGACCTTCTGCTGAAAAATCATCGATGGTGATCAATCGTGGTTGATAATTCTCAAGGACTCCTGAAGGGTCAAGAAAAGCTGTACGTTCTTCAAAAGTGGTAGATCTTAAAAGTTTTTTATCCTGTTGCCATGCTTGTTTTGCTTTTTGCAGTGCTGTAGCAATCAAGCATGTGCTATCCCCCGCACCGATTTCAAGGACTGTGCGCGGTTTTGCCATTTGAATGAGCGTGTAAAGAAGCTCAATACTGTTTTCTGTTCCCATACCAAGTCTTATTAGAGGCATCTTTTGATCCTTATCATTTTACCAGTCGTAGCATTCCTGCTTTGATAAAAAATATTGTTGTTTCTTCTAT
>NZ_JBHIRG010000135.1:336-879 GCF_042196965.1 Bartonella sp. AA83SXKL | reverse complement strand
AATGCACCCGCAACCAGCACACAAGCAACAAACACTCAAAAACCGCCTCACAAACCTCCAAGTCACCCTTCCAGCCCCCTTTTCACCCTCCCCTCCATCGAGCCAACCTCCCCATGAGCAGCCACCACTCTTCTCCCTACTCTCTAGCCCCTTCTCTTCCATCGGAAGCCTGCCCACAAGCAACCAACCATCCCAAGCCACCTCATCAACAGCCACTACCTCAAAGACAACCGTCAGCTATCTAAAAACCAAGAGAGATACACACCTCTAATGCACTCTACTCCTTACCCCAATTACCACGCCACTTTTCGCCTCATCACACCCTTCACTTTACTCTCCAGCCCCTTCTCTTCTACCGGCAATCACCCCACAAACAGCTGTTTCCCAAAATCCTTCAATAAGAGCTAGCTCACCCTTCTCCCCACCCTTTCACTCTGCTCACCAATCCCTTTTCCCCAGCAACCAACCCATCTTCCTCCATCCATTCACCCTGTTCACCTGTCCTTTTTCCCCCACCGGCAATCAATACACCGACAGCCAACC
>NZ_JBHIRG010000135.1:0-326 GCF_042196965.1 Bartonella sp. AA83SXKL | reverse complement strand
GGGAAGCCCTCCTAAACAGCAACCTCTACCGGCAACCAACCCATCCTTCCTCCATCCATTCAACCCAATCACCACACTACTTTTTCCTTCACTCTTTCAAAAGCCCTCAACCCATTCTTTCATTCTTTACACGGTATTGATAAGGGCACGTACCTTGCGCAATCCTTATGCTTTCCGCTTTTGCGTATCCACGCCTTATCGTTTTTGCGTTTTTACAAATTTACAGAAAGCAGGCAATAAACTTCTGATAAAAAACCCCAATCAAAAGACCAGAGCAACATATTCGAGGGCTCCTTGAATCGAATAAAACGCTTTTAAAATCAGTT
>NZ_JBHIRG010000134.1:0-879 GCF_042196965.1 Bartonella sp. AA83SXKL | reverse complement strand
GGCTTTATTGAAAAGGAAGATAACCTTTCTCATGATGGCAATTGCTGGGTTTATGATAATGCTTGTGTTGTAAAATCTGGTCGTGTTTATGAAAATGCAAGGGTATATGGCAATGCTGCCATTGGTGGTTTTGTTTATGGCAATGCGCATGTATATGATAAAACCCGCGTGTATTTTGGAGCTCATGTTTATGATAATGCGCATCTTTCTGATAAGGTGTGGGTTTATCAATATGCAAGGGTTTATGGGAATGCAAAATTAACAGGAAGTGCACGCATTTATAGCAAAGCTGAGGTTTATGATCATGCTGTTGTAAGTAGCTCTTCAAAAATTTATGGCAAGGTTTATGGCAATGCTAGCGTGGGTGGGTATGTTAAGGTCTATGGTTCTGTTTATGGCAATGCTAAAGTGACTGGTTATCACACCATTAGAGGTTTGGTACATGGCAATGCAAGATTAAAAAGAAATGAGTATTCATATACAGAACAAAACCCTTATTATGCATATGGAATTCCTGAAGATTGTGAAATTTATGAAAACGATACCGTTGTAAAGATTAGTGAAAAAGCAGCGTAAATAAAATAACGGGGCGGGGGGCTGCTTTATAGCAAAAAAGCCGCGCCTTTAAAGGACACGGCTTTTGTTTGCAACTGGAAACTTATACATTTTAAATGTTAAAATATATTACACAAAACGTGTAAAAATGCAAGCCTTAATACATAAAAACCGCATCAAAATGAATTGATACGGCTTTTATTATCAAAACAGCTAGCGATCTAAATAAACGATTAAAAGAAATAACCGAAATATAAAAGAACATCTCTTTATTGCACAAAACGTATCAAAAAGCAAGCTGTTAAGTAAAATAAAAATGGGATT
>NZ_JBHIRG010000133.1:0-880 GCF_042196965.1 Bartonella sp. AA83SXKL | reverse complement strand
CAATATACCCAAAAAAAACATTAATTCTATGAATCAATTCCGCTGTCTCATGTATCAATTTTAACGCAACAAACCCTTCACACGCGACAATAAGTGTTCCAGGTTGGAAAATTTCATCTTGATCCACGCGACGTTTCCAAATAATTTTAAGTGGTACTGTATGCTCAGCGATATCGCGTCCTGCAATCTGTGACCAATTCTCTATAAGCGCCACATTAAGTCCTGTTCGCTTACGTAAAATTGGATCAAGCATTTTAAATATTATCTCAGAAAGAGAATAAAAATGGCGCTTTTGAAATTGTTTGCTCATTTTTCTAAATCATCATCAAAATATTTACTAAATTATAAAAATTCCTTCTTTCATCTAAGAGCTTTTACCCTCAAAAACTCATTAAATATCGACAAAATCCGATAATTACTTAATCAAAAGTCCTATAATAAGGAAGAAACAAATTATGAATTGCAAAATAAATGCTTTTTTCTTTTGCATTTTATATCTCCCTATGGTTGACAAAAATCATGCATGAAATTTCTTTGCGCCTTCTTTCTTGGTACGATCAAAAGCACCGGCATCTCCCATGGCGTATTACCCCCAAAGAACAAATGCAAGGCATCCGCCCCGATCCTTATCGCGTTTGGCTTTCTGAAATCATGCTTCAACAAACAACTGTCGAAGCTGTTAAGCCCTATTTTAAAAAATTTCTGCAACTTTGGCCTGATCTTTCTTCTTTAGCAAAAGCTTCACAAGATGATATCATGAAAGCGTGGGCTGGTCTTGGCTATTATTCACGCGCACGCAATCTTAAAAATTGTGCTCAGCAGCTCGTTGAAAACTACGGAGGACAATTTCCACAATCTATAAAAGTATTGCGTTCTCTAT
>NZ_JBHIRG010000132.1:0-882 GCF_042196965.1 Bartonella sp. AA83SXKL | reverse complement strand
TGGACAATTTGTTCCAGCTTGGTAACATCAAGCTGTTGTACCCCCTTATGGGCGTTGGCAGTATCGCGGTTAAGGGAGGCGATTACTTGTTCCACATCTTGCCCTGTCAATGCCTTTTGCTCAACCTCATCTGTCAGGATGATGGTGCCATTGCTGATAGCAGCTTTGGTTTGCCCTTCCGCTGAATCCTGCTCTTTTGCGTGATCCAAAACATTTTTAGCGATGTTTTTCGCAAGACCGTATTTGCCCTGAGACATGGGACCACCCGTAGCAAGGCTTAAACCCTGGCTGCTGGCTTGCGCTTTAGCACTGTTGGCAATATCACTCGTGGTGATGGTTCCGGTGGTCAGTTTGTTTTTGTCGGCTGATGCACTGCTGTCGATAATCCCCCCGGTCAGGGTTGTTGTATCTTTAACGTTGATCTCAAAGCCGCCATCACCCGCTTTGATGCCGGAGTGTTCCACAACACTGTGATAATCGCTAAAGGTTTTATCCTTGTTCAAGGCGAGATTGGTTGTCGCCGCATCATCCTTTTTTCCACCATTAAAGCCAACAGAAACAGAGTTTTGCTTGCTGGAACTTTGTCCCGTATCACTGTGGCTTGTAATGGTGAAATCACCACCAACACCCATCTCTACACGGTTTGCAGAAACCACACCCCCCGCTAGTGTGGTGTTTCCCCCACTGTTGCTATGAACAGTGCCCGTGCCTATAATATGGCTGTTCTTCTGGTGTACCTGTTCACTGGAGCCTCTTCCTTTTCCAAAAGAAGCATTGCCCCTCCAGCCTGAACCGCCACTCCCATAACCGTAGCCAACACTCATTGAAGCACTTTGCAAATGCTGTTGGTTGTTAGGGTTGGCACTCTGGTTTATTTTTATA
>NZ_JBHIRG010000131.1:0-885 GCF_042196965.1 Bartonella sp. AA83SXKL | reverse complement strand
ACGGCTATCAATGTCAAGGTGATTGGTTGGTTCATCAAGAATAAGAAGATGGGGCCCTTCAAAAACAGTAAGTCCCATAAGCAAGCGAACTTTTTCACCTCCTGAAAGCTCTTTGGCTTTTGTCATCATTTTTTCCGTTGATATTCCCATACGAGCGACTGCTGCGCGTATTTTAGCGTCTGCTTTTCCTGGCATGAGATGACGCATGTGATCTATTGCATTTTCTTCCGGTTTCAGATCATCAAGTTGATGTTGAGAAAAAAAAGCAATTTTCAGATGTGGAGCAAGAGTGATTGTTCCTTTTTCCGCTTTCAGACGGCCAGCGAGCAATTTAGCAAGAGTTGATTTTCCGTTTCCGTTTGAGCCCAAGAGAGTGATACGGTCATCATTATCAATTCTTAAATTTAATTCTTTTAAAATTGGTTTTCCTGTTTCATAACCAACACTTACGTTTGATAATGCAATAATAGGAGAAGCTACAGGCTTTTCTACTTTTGGAAAGATAAAAGGCTGAACATGCTGAATTTTCCACGTTGTAAGGGGCTTAAGCTTTTCGAGAGCTTTGAGGCGCGATTGCGCTTGTCGCGCTTTACTTGCTTTAGCACGAAAACGAACAATAAAATCTTCCATATGTTTTTGTTGCACTTCTTGTTTTTCAATTTGTTTTTGTTGTACTTTAACAACTTCAGCTTTTTGTTGTTCAAAGTGATCATAATTACCACGCCAAAAAGTAAGTTGGTTATTTTCGAGATGCATGATAGAATTAACTGTATTATTTAAAAAATCGCGATCATGACTGATTATGATTACTGTATGGGGGTATTGACGCACATACTCAGTGAGCCAGAGAGTTCCTTCAATATCGAGATAATTTGTTGGTTCATC
>NZ_JBHIRG010000130.1:351-885 GCF_042196965.1 Bartonella sp. AA83SXKL | reverse complement strand
GATTATTTTGGGGTCTGTACGTCAACCATCATTAACAAGAACTTTAGCCCATTGCTTGGCTGATTGCCTCTTGATGCGGGATGCATCGCTTAATTGGGTTGATTTGCGTGAACAGCCCTTGCCGATTGTTGATCCAGATTATCATAGCCATGTAGAGGATAATCCAAGCGCTGCGGTACGTCAGTTTATTAAAAAAATCGCTGCGGCTGATGGTGTTATTCTTGCGAGTCCTCTTTATCAAGGGTCTTATTCGGGTGTTTTAAAAAATGCTCTTGATCATTTGACCTATGATGCCTTTTTAAGAAAACCGATTGGGCTTATCTCTCATGGTAGTACAGTCCAAAAATGTGCACAACCTTGTGAACATTTATTGCCGGTGGTGCGCACGCTTTATGGTTATCCGCTGCAATGTCAAGTTACTTCGGCTAAGCAAGATTTTGCATCGGATGATGAAGGTCGTACATGGAAAATCATAAGTGAAGAGGTGCGGGAGCGTTGTGAGCGGCTTGCTGATGAAATGTGCGAATTTTTAAA
>NZ_JBHIRG010000130.1:0-305 GCF_042196965.1 Bartonella sp. AA83SXKL | reverse complement strand
CACGGGAATACTTTCCCCTTTGTGTTAATAGCTAGAGCTGCAAGAAGTGATTGTTGTCACGCCGCTTTTTTTCTCATCAAGTTCAGCTTGAGGCACTGCAAAAAACTATATGTTTGTACCGCTGGATCATTATTGTGCAGCTGTGGGGGTACAGTTTTTAGAAGCTGTGACGCAATGGCATGGGTTAAAATTTGTATATTGTGGGTTCGTTTATCTGCTTATACATTTTTTGCGTATTAATTGTTGGCTCTTTTGGCTAAGCCACTATGTATTCTTCATGTTTTTGGTTTCAACGTTCATGGATA
>NZ_JBHIRG010000129.1:0-886 GCF_042196965.1 Bartonella sp. AA83SXKL | reverse complement strand
CACAATGTGAGTTTTGAGAGCGCTCTTAAACAGGCAGGCTTTCAAACAAAAGTTATCCCTAATCAGGGAGCAGGGGCTGTTAAGATACGTATAGAAACAGTCCGCCGTGTTTTGCCTTCTGTTTGGTTTAATGAGAAGACGACAGTAGCAGGACGTAAGGCACTGAACTGGTATCACGAGAAATGGGATGAGAAGCGTAATATTGGCTTGGGAGCAGAGCATGATTGGTCCAGTCATGGGGCAGATGCCTTTGGACTGATGTGTATTTCATACAAACCACCAAAAGAAATACAAAAGCGACCAGCTTATAGCGGCAGAATGGAATATGAGAGTACCTCATGGATGGCAGAATGATGCATGATGATGAACGTTTAGAAAAAGACAGCAATGTATCTGATCTCTCTCATGAAGGTTTGTTTCGTAAGCTTGTGAGCTGGTACAAAGAAGATGTGGAGCATGTGAATAAATGGCGTGAACATGCGCGGGAGGATTTTGGTTTTTACAATGGTGATCAATGGAATGAAGAAGATTTATCGGCGTTAAAAAAGCAACGCCGCCCCGTTATGACCTTTAATCGTATTGCCCCATTGGTCAATGCCGTTGTGGGGTCAGAGCGTAATAACAAGCGCGAAGTGCAGTTTATTCCCCGTCAAGTAGGGAAGGCATTGCCTAGTGAATTGCTTACCGGTGCGGCAGAATGGTTTCGGGACATGGCGCATGCAGAATACGCTGATAGTGATGCTTTCCAAGATGCGGTTATCTGCGGCATGGGGTGGACTGATACACGGCTTGATTATGAGAACAGCCTCGATGGTGAACCGGTCATTACGCGTTTAGACCCGTTAAAGATGGTTTGGGATAGTGCAGCGGTGCAACCGAATTTAAC
>NZ_JBHIRG010000128.1:0-888 GCF_042196965.1 Bartonella sp. AA83SXKL | reverse complement strand
ATTAATAAAACAATCCCTGCCGAAATTAAGCGAGGAGACAGATGAAAAAGCGATTTATTATAACAGGAATGATTACCCTTTTGGGGATGATAAATTTAACTCTAACGTCTAACTTTAGTTGGGGTTCTGGGACTCAAGGTTCAACTGTTAAAAGTCCTTTTTCAAAAGCAGAATATCTGGAAATTATTAAGTTGTTAGAACAACAAATTAAAACAAACGAAAACCAGATCGAAAACGCGAAAAAAATTCATCAGTCTATAACAGGAAATAGGATACAAAAACCAACAATAGGAGAAAACAAGGATTCTTTCATACAAGATTTGCCTTCTATCTACCCAAAAACACAGACAAACTACCAAGCCATAGCTACTGGGGAATTTAAAAAAAGATTTAATGAGATTATTCTCGAAGAGAAAAGGTACGGCTTCCAGCAGTTGCCGTATTATAAAATGCGCGAAATAATTAATACGCGTCTTAAATATAGTGGAATTGTCGAAAAAGCTGTAAGTTTTCAAACTTTTCAAGACGCAGAGAACCGCTTTAAACAAATGGACGATTTCTTAGATAAGATAAATAAAACAAAAGATCTCAAAGAAGTTTTCGAACTGCAAACACGCATCAAGACCATGTCAGCCATGATCCAAAATGAATATACAAAGCTACAAATGGTCAGAAATTTAAGCGATGACGAAGAGACTCTTATCGAAATACAAAAACGTAAATTGTACAGAAAAATTGTAGCCTCTAACTACAAAAATATGCCTATAATAAGATCTAACCAATAAAGCTTTTTACAACATTTGCTTTTTTCATGAAAACAAAAACCAATGTAGAAGGTTCAGTACTCTCTGAACAATTAAGAGAAGCACAAAGATTTTATCAAAGCCA
>NZ_JBHIRG010000127.1:0-889 GCF_042196965.1 Bartonella sp. AA83SXKL | reverse complement strand
AGAAATTCTTCTTTTACGATGAGAAAAAACACTCACATGTTGAAAAATATAGCGTATCAAAAAAACTTTTTAAAAGTAAGTATTTTAAAGATTTTTTAAAGTGCTACGTTACCCTGCTCTCAAAGCAAATGCACTCCCCAACACATGCTGTACGAGTGTCATAGAATGTAGAGGACAAAATTATAAGCCAATATAAATACCCTTCACAGATACTTCATAGCGGATATCTTGCAAAAGAAAAAATGCACATATACTGAATACCAAACTGTTAAGAATGATAAAAACAAAATGTCCAATTCTTTTCATTCACACCTTAAACGATAACAAAACCCCCTATCCCTCTTCAAATTCACACACACAACGCACTTTTTCTTTTATGTTTTAAGAAAAGAAAAAAACCTATTAAAGATGACTGCAATTTACAGAGAATTCTGTATCTTTTCCTATAATGCCAAGATCTTTAATCAAAAGAGGTTTTCCTATCTCTCCATTATAGGCTTTAACGTGAATGCTCTTCCCCTTCACATCTATAAAGTAATAATCCCCATTAAAGAGTGCACCAGCTGTATAAACAGGAATATTTCCAAAGACCTTATCATTTTTTGCACGGAAATAGGACTGATAATGTGTATGCCCCACAAATATTGCTTTGACATTATGAGAAGTAATAATTGACTTAAACAGCGATAAATCTTTAGCATTCTTTTTACGAATAAAGAAAGATTCACCATCAATAGAAGCCGCACGACCATCATGAAAATTAATAATTGTAATTTTACCCCTCGCATCAGCAGCAGCTAAATCTTCTCTAAGCCAATCCAAAGATGCATTGATATGCACCTCCATAGACTGTCCTTTCAAACGAACTCTATAGCTTGGATAATTGTGA
>NZ_JBHIRG010000126.1:0-891 GCF_042196965.1 Bartonella sp. AA83SXKL | reverse complement strand
GTAAATGGCAGATTTGAGCTGCGTCGTTTTGAAATCAAGAAAGGCGCACGGGTTGTCATTGTTGAAGATATTGTGACAACAGGTCTTTCTATTCGTGAAACGGTTGAGGCTCTGGTTACAGCAGGAGCAAATGTGTTGGCGAGCGCATGTATTCTTGATCGTTCTGGCGGTAAGGTTGATGTCGGAGTTCCATTGATTTCACTTGCTGAATACGAGATAGCATCTTATGCTAGTGATGCAGTTCCTGCTGAACTCGCGGAACTTCCAGCGATTAAGCCAGGAAGTCGGAATATTTAATTGTCTTTCTATTTTTTTTATGCAAAAGCTTGGAAACATTAATTTGAATCATATGGATTATTTTATTTTCACAAAATATATATTGAGAATCATATGCTTTTTCGTATTCGAGAGCCAATAGATTTTGTAAAGCGTATTCGACTTTGGTTATGGCCACGTCGTTCATTTTCTCGCTCATTTTGTTATATACGTAAACGTATTTTGCGAATATCTGCAACGCCACATAAAGTTGCTCTGGGGTTTTATATCGGTATTTTTTTAGCTTGTTCGCCTCTCTTTGGTATGCATATCGTTTTGGCAATATTTTTTTCGTGGATCTTGCGCGCAAATTTCGCAGCAGCAATTATTGGTACGATTTTTTCTAATCCACTTACATTTTTTCTGATTATTATGGCTGATTATAAGGTAGGCTATTTCTGTTTATCGCTTTTTAGCAATGTAGGTGAGATTTCTCTTTCTCAAATTCGTGCTCTGTTTAATGGTTTGACAGTATCAAATCTCTCTCTTCTTTTTAAAGGTGCGTGGAACACAATTATGAGTCCTATGATTTTAGGTGGAACTCTTTTAGGTGTTGTTTTTGGTGGTTTATCTTAT
>NZ_JBHIRG010000125.1:0-891 GCF_042196965.1 Bartonella sp. AA83SXKL | reverse complement strand
ATTACAGCCATTACCACCGGATTAAAAGCACTTGCAAAAGAACTCAATATTCCCATCATTGCTCTGTCACAACTTTCGCGTCAAGTTGAAAACCGAACCGATAAACGTCCACAACTCTCCGACTTACGTGAATCTGGTTCAATTGAGCAAGATGCCGACATTGTGCTGTTTGTTTATCGTGAAGAATACTATCTCAAAAATGAAGAACCAAAAGAAGGCACTGCTGAGTATAGCAAGTGGCAAGAGGCAATGGAGCAAGCCAAGGGTAAAGCCGAGGTTATTATAGCAAAACAACGCCATGGTCCGACAGGAATCGTTCCCCTTGCCTTTCAATCCGATTTTACACGCTTTAGTGATTTAGAACATAATGTAACACTTTAAATAATTGTTATTAGACAACTGAAAACATTGTAAAAACACATAAAACATGTTATGATCTTTACATCATTTAATGGGACTTACAAACATGCTTAATAAAGTGATTTTAATTGGTCATTTAGGTGCCAATCCAGAAAGCAAAACAATGTCAACTGGCATCGAGGTGGTCAATTTTCGAATGGCAACGTCTGAGAGCTATATAGACAAGGCAACCAATAAGAGAATAGACAAAACCGAATGGCATTCCATTGTGGTGTTTAATCCACACTTGGCAAAAGTAGCTCTCCAGTATCTGAATAAAGGCAGCAAAGTTTATATCGAGGGACGACTACAAACTCGTAAATGGCAAGATAAAAACGGTGTTGATCGCTATGTAACAGAAGTCATATTGCCTCAGTACAAAGGCGAGTTAAAGCTTTTAGATGGCAAAAATGATGATAATCAAGATCAGTCATCTGCTTATGACAGAAGCATTTACAGACCTCTTGATACATCTCATACCGTTATGAATGA
>NZ_JBHIRG010000124.1:514-893 GCF_042196965.1 Bartonella sp. AA83SXKL | reverse complement strand
ACCTTAGGTATTTTAATCAGCCGCTTTCTCAAAGCCTATCAGCACTATGATCAACAAAAGAAATCAGAAGAACAACGCCATAAACTTATGACAGAAGCAACTCTAGAAAGTGTTGCATTGCTTAGCAAACATCTACCTTTTGCAAAATTAGGTATTCCGATCCTTGGACTTGCAACTTATTTTTTGTGGAAAAAAGAGAAAAAAGACCGTTTTTAAGATCAAAGTCTGTATTGTACAGTTCATCTCTTCCGAGGTACTTTCTCCATGCGAGAGAAAGCGCCTCTTTTGCTTCTCATCCAGCAATGTTTTAGAAACCTTCATCCTTGCGAGTGAAGAGAAACAATAAGAACCGATAAGCTTTTACATCCCACGCATCTAC
>NZ_JBHIRG010000124.1:0-480 GCF_042196965.1 Bartonella sp. AA83SXKL | reverse complement strand
CTTTTCTCTAACAGGTTATATGCTCCCTTTAGACACCCCTCTGTTTCCTTTGCATCTTTACGCATTTCTTTCAGATGTTCACCGATACCCTTCATGTTATGGGTGATAAAATAAAGAGGATGTTCTACAAAAGGCTCTCCTACGGAAACTCCAGCGAATGAGCATTGCTTCCAGATGTATCTAACTATTCTGCCTCATTTGACTATTCTAAAAAGATGATGAAATTCTCAGCCGCAAAGTTTTATAAGAGAAAAGCAATGATGATCTCTTGTTTAAAAAAAAAGCCTTCACGATCCTTCAAGGGAAGCATGCGCTTTTGAAAAAGCGTATCATGATACGCGATAACATCCACCATCTCGTATCACAACAGCATCCAGCACTTCCCTCTCATCGCCTCCAGCCCTCATGCGGATAACCAGCTTATTTGTAGAAAACTAGATCACCAACAGAGCTTTTTTTACCAAACATAAAACAGCATTG
>NZ_JBHIRG010000123.1:0-895 GCF_042196965.1 Bartonella sp. AA83SXKL | reverse complement strand
CCGGCATCAACATTGCCACCGGCAAGGGCAGCGGCAACGCCCCCAGCAGCCCGTGCAACATCAATGGTGTGGTCTCTAAAGTCAGCAAACTGCGCATCAATCTTTGCGTTTATACGCGCTTCCTCTTCCGCAGTTGGGGTGCGACCGTTTAGGTCCCCATTTCCTCTTTCACAATGCCTTGCACCCACAATTGAAACTGGAGCATAGCAGTGGCTTCGCCCACAGCACCCCCCACAGCACCGGCAGAGCAAGCACCGCTCGCAACAGCGCCTTTTAAGCAGCCAAGACCGGCGTGGGCAACGATCTGTGTGACCGTGTCTATTTTGCCTTCAGCCTTGGCGGTACCGATTTCTTCCGCCAACGATTTGCCAACCGTATCAGACAGGGCGATGCGCAGATTGTTAAAAAAGTTCTTGTCAAGAGAGCCACCCTCAAGAGCCGTTTGCACGCCTGTGCCAATGGCGGCTTTGATCAAGTTCTTTTCCGCCTCACGGGTGATGCGATCAACCAGAGGAGCCGTTTTGGGCAAGGATTGCCCAACACCAGCCATTTCGGTTAGTTGGCTGGTTAAGCCCGCCGTTAACATCGACGAGACAATGCTGAGAACATTCTTTGAAGAGCCAAGCTCATGCAAGGCACCGGCAATATTGCCGCGATTATTGACAAGAGCCACAGCGCTTTTGTTAATCAGCGCTTGGACACCAGCCTGTATCGCCGCATTCATGGCCGTACTCGAGCCAAGCCCCAAAGCACCGGTAATGGCACTGGCAGCGCCCGAGGCTGCTCCACCCGTAACCGCCGTGACAGCCAATGCCACGAGAGCCGCACCGGCTTCTGTCAGCCCTTGGGCTTTATAATCCCAGTCTTTAAATTCAGCCTTAACTGCTTGCCAATC
>NZ_JBHIRG010000122.1:0-896 GCF_042196965.1 Bartonella sp. AA83SXKL | reverse complement strand
CTGCCCCGTCACAATATTTACCCTGCGGAGACGTCTTTACGAATGATGCTGATAACCGATGAATCGCCCTCACTTAACGTCCCCTCTCGTCCACCTTTTCAAGCATTGCTCGTCCACCTTTTTTGGTCCACCTTTTAGACCACCTTTATTTTCTGATTTGAGATTTTTTCTTTAATACTTACTTTTTTTATTGAATCATAAAAAGCTATAGACATCAATACGCCCTTACACATCTTTATATACTTTGAATCTTGTTGCTAAGCCCCTGCTTGCCGCGTCTGGGCACCATACTCTTCTTTGTTATATGTAACCTATTGTTTTTACTGATGTAGCTTGTCAGCGGGTTTTGTATAATTTGCCACTAGGTTTTGTACCAATTTATTTTTTTCAAAGAGTTTTTAAGGGGTTCTCAAAGGGTCTTCAAAGACCTTATCTAAAGGGTATTTAAAGCCTCTTTTTTTTCTGCTCAAAATCGCAATTTTTGATGATCAATCATTGAGTTGGAATCGTATTATTTGAGAAGCAGCGTATATAAGATGTGTTCACCTCTTTTATCTTAAATTGATTGATAGTTTTTCCGTACCCCAAACACATTATTCAAGTACATTATTAAAAAGAGAAGCGTTTAAGCAATTCGGTCAACTTGACAGAATTCCTTTTCAGTATGCAATTGTGCAATGTTTTCATCATTACTCCTTTAAGGAATTGGGTAAACAATACCTTATTGTGTACTCATGCAATTGGATCAACTTGATCCTATTTCTCGTTTTAGCAATTGGGACAAGTTGTCCCTATTCCTCTAAATGCCCTTCATCACCAATCAAAGGGTCAAGTTGTCCCTTTGATTTTCTGTCTCTCAGAGGTTTCCTTTTCTCCTGCCTCTTTTCCCTTGTTTG
>NZ_JBHIRG010000121.1:0-898 GCF_042196965.1 Bartonella sp. AA83SXKL | reverse complement strand
TACTCTCTAAAGGATGCAATGATGTCTTCAAGATAAGGCGCTATACGCTCCATATCCCAAGACGTGGTCAAAAAGACATTTGCCATTACCCTCTGCCTAAAGGACGTAAATCCACATTAAATCCTGTGATTTGGTTCCAATGAACGCCTTCAGGAATACGCAATTTAAAGCGGTGATAACGATTGCGCGAACGACCATGATAAGCACCCGTAAGATAAGAACACACCCTCTCCTTGTGCCATGTAATCGGCGTCTGATCATTACGAAGCCGACGTTCCCCTATGCTTAAAAGACCTTCCGTCGTATCAACTTCAGCAAACATCTTCGTGATAAAGTTAAAACTTCCATCCGGCGCCCCCATTTCTTGCGAAACAACCGTTGCCTCCATCGGTGCTCCCGTAAACATAACAAGTCTATTTTCATCATCAAAAGCACCAAGCATTGGGGCGCCACTTTGCCAACGAGGGCTGTCTAAAGAAGCCGGCAAGGACTCAAGATTGATCGAGATCTCATCTAACTGTTCTAAAGTATAACCTGTCGTAAATACTGGAAACAACGTGAAAGGTTTTCCCTGTAGCGTCGACCATTTCTGCAATCCCCAATCATAAACAAAGGTCGTTTGCTCGTTATTGCCTCTCTTTAAGGACCAGTAAATCCGGTTATCAATGGGATCTATAACCCCTTGCATCTCATCAAGAGCAAACTTATCAAAGGTTTTAAAAACTGTTCTATCAACCTTCTCAAAGCCTATCGGCAAAAGTTGACCATCCAAACTCATCTGATAAAAGCCACCATCACCAGCAAAAAAAGCATCACTCCCACGACACGCTATAGAGGCTGCACTGCGGGATCCACGCTTGTCTTGAAGCTTTTGAAAAATAAAGGGGACTTTAGAGCC
>NZ_JBHIRG010000120.1:0-902 GCF_042196965.1 Bartonella sp. AA83SXKL | reverse complement strand
AAAGCAATTGCTTCTCTTTCCCAAACAAACAAAAAACAACTCGTATAATCTCATAACACATAAGCTTCTCGCTATTGCATAGATTTATCTTCTTCATCTCCTTTAAACTAGGGAGCAGATTCTTATCAACTATGGAAAATGCTCAAAAAAAACTTCAAAGTCTTAGAAAATTCAAAAGCTTTTGCTCGTAAATACTCGCAATAATTTCTAAAAACGATTCACGCGCATATATTTTATCTCACATGAGTATGTGTCACTTGAGAGAAAAATGATCGTATAAACGTAATTGGTTAAAAACGCAGCTCAAATATAGTGAAAATATCACTAATAAGTACATCTCTTATCACTGTTTATGCATATCATCCTATAGCATACAAAGTGCAAACTATCACAGACTATTCGAATTGCTATAATATACTGCAAACTTCCACCTTAAATAGTTTTATAAATGACTCCTATCTTTGCTAGATTTTATGAAATATCTTAATCTCAAGAACACTATAAACCCGTTTCCAACGAAATATTGTTTGGATGAGAGATGAAAACCATGTTCCCCATCCCTCGTTCAAAGCAGCAGCTCTCTTTAACCTTCATTTTCATCTTACCACATGAGAGGTAATAAATCATAGCCAAAAGATGTTAACGAAGCAGATAAAGGTGTGGAATCAATATCCTACTTACAAATCATCCTCCAAAAACGGCCGAAGATGTTGATTGCTTTACAACTAATATATGTGTTTCTTAAAACAAAATCTCTTGTGCTTATAATCAATCACCCTCTCAATTTTTTCAATCAATAAAATCTAAAAAAATACTAAACCCAATAGCTACTTCATATACTATTTTTTTGCTAATCGTAGTGAAAACGTCAATCATTTGTGTTCAAGATGAAATGCTTTCTG
>NZ_JBHIRG010000119.1:525-921 GCF_042196965.1 Bartonella sp. AA83SXKL | reverse complement strand
CCACTTGAAGACAGAATAATAAAACCCCGAAATGATAAAGGAGACACTCTCAGAAACAAAAAGTATCACGAAAAAAATTCCTAGAATAAATAATCTTATAAGATGATTATTCATTTTCTCCCTATTACCTTATTTATCCGGCTCATTTTGATAACAGGTTGTTTTACCTTTTTGCCGAATTGCTTTTTCCAGTTTTAGGATATTTTTTTCAAAAGATACGTAAAAAGCATGGAGAGTCCCAACATAACCGATATAAAAGCACTAACACACATACCGTGATAACTTTTAGCAACACAAAAACAACAAAAAAGCTGCTCTCCTTCTACATGGTTCATTCCCAGTCTTCCAGAATTAGATAGAGGGAAGATCATTTCACATTGCTTCTTCCAGCTTCTG
>NZ_JBHIRG010000119.1:0-485 GCF_042196965.1 Bartonella sp. AA83SXKL | reverse complement strand
TATTATGGCTATCATCCATACAAAGCTAATGGCAAGAATACTCTTTTAGCACTCTGTTAGCTTTTAAGCTAATAAGTCTTAATATTATAAAAAACCATAATTCATACGACAATCATAACAGAGATGTAAAAGCTGCGTTTATAATTTCTTTCTGAAAGAAATGCTTCTTCAAATAAAAAAGAGCGCAGTTTTTGATCACCCCCCTAATTCCTCCTTTAATTCCTGTGCTTCACTTCTTTTATTCTTCACTTTCTTTAAAATTTTTGAGCTGTTCTTGGTCTCGTATAAAACAGCTCTTTGTTTCCCCCAATAACGGTTCGTTCTGTAAACGGCTTATTTTAGCTCCTGTACAGATTGCTTCTTCCAGCTTCTGAATATTTTTTTTCAATTTACGATCTCGCAAACGGTTTATCCCCCACAAGATAGGGAGGGGTACAAAAATACAGGCCCAGAGAAAAACCGGGAGGAAAAATATCAGATAACCA
>NZ_JBHIRG010000118.1:0-951 GCF_042196965.1 Bartonella sp. AA83SXKL | reverse complement strand
GTAATAAATTAGTAGGTTTTATTGTAAATCTCTTGCAACAAGTGTAGACTTCTTTTTTAAAAAGAGATTCTGTATATTTAGCTAAAGCTCACAGCTGTTTTACGATCTTTTCTTTCATTCCAAGTGGATACACACCTTTCTTCAATCTTTACAGAAGATAAAAGTTATCCCTACGTCTCATTTCTCAGCCATATCTATTAAGACATTAAGTTTCTCAATGAAAATTTTTACATTCTATAGATGATATATTCTAACTGTATCATATTTAAATACCCCTCTATCATTCCTGTTTTTACTTTTCATTATAAGCCTGAAAGTGCTATAAAAAAATAACATCACTTAAATGAAAAAGGACTTCTAATGATAAAGATCAAAGTGGAAAACCCCATTGTTGAAATCGATGGGGATGAAATGACCCGTATAATCTGGAAATATATCAAAGACAAATTAATCCACCCGTATCTGGATATTGAACTCAAATATTACGATCTTTCCGTGGAAAATCGAGACGCAACCAATGATCAGGTAACTATCGATTCTGCCAATGCTATTAAAAAATATGGTGTTGGTATAAAATGTGCAACTATAACACCAGATGAATCGCGTGTTAAAGAATTCAATTTAAAAAAAATGTGGAAATCACCCAATGGCACGATCCGTAATATTTTAGGAGGCGTTATTTTTCGCGAACCTATTAGCTGTAAAAATGTCCCCCGCCTCGTTCCTAACTGGACAAAGCCAATTATTATCGGACGTCATGCTTTTGGTGATCAATATAAGGCAACAGATTTCAAATTTCCTGGCAAAGGAAAGTTAAGTATTAAATTTGTTGGCGATGACAATCAAGTTATCGAACATGATGTTTTTGACGCTCCAAGTGCAGGTATTGCAATGGCTATGTATAACCTCGATGAATCAATTCGTGATTTTGCCCGCGCATCTTTTAATTAT
>NZ_JBHIRG010000117.1:0-952 GCF_042196965.1 Bartonella sp. AA83SXKL | reverse complement strand
TTTTCTGGAGCACGATTAAGCACAAGAAGTCAGGCACGTTTTTAATGACATTAACAATGGATCTTTAAGGATAGTGATGGCGAGTACAAGCATGAGATATGAGAAGAGAGAACAAAGAGCGACTTTATTAGGTGTTTTAGTCTCTAGTACGATGCTCAAGAAGGTTTTATTTTGGGGGCTTGGTTTTTCTTGTTTGTTAGCACCTTCAGCGTTACAGGCGCAAATTTCTGTTGATGCGAAGGCGAATTCTGCCCATCGTCCAGATATTGTGGCAGCCCCCAATGGGGTTCCTTCCATTGATATTGTTACCCCCAACAGCAGCGGTTTATCGCACAATAAATATGATGATTTTAATATTGGCCATGTAGGTGTGATTTGGAACAATCATGCGCAAGAAGTGGGACAATCGCAATTGGGGGGCATTATGCCTGGCAATCCACATTTGCGTTTTTCTGGTTCAGCGAAGGTTATTTTAAATGAAGTAACAAGCGGAAAACGCAGTGCGTTGAATGGTCCAGGAGAAGTTTTTGGAAAACAAGCCGATGTGATTATAGCCAACCCCAATGGCATAAGCTGTGATGGTTGTGGGTTTATCAATACGCCCCATGCGACATTAACCACCGGTGTTCCAGAAATTGATGTTTCTGGTTTTTTGAAAGGTTTTGTGGTGAAAGGTGGGGAGATCACTTTTGGTGCAAGGGGTGCGAATTTTTTTTCAGGCAAAGGGGTGGTTGATGTTGTCGATATTGTTTCACGCACTGTGCATTTTGAAGGTCCTGTTGCGGGCAGGGAAATTGGAGTTGCGGCTGGTACGGGAAATTTTGATTATGCTTCTCGCCAAATGAAGGCACTTACCGATATTACTGGTAAGCCGGAATATGCGATAGATGGTTCTGCTTTGGGGGCTCTCCAGGCGGATCAGATTAAACTTGTTGCGACAGAAAAAGGTGTT
>NZ_JBHIRG010000116.1:0-952 GCF_042196965.1 Bartonella sp. AA83SXKL | reverse complement strand
TAGAAGATCAAATGCTACCCCACCTTGTGAATTCACTGCGCGTTGCTCTTAATGTGCTTCAGAAACATTTTGATCGTAAATGACAAGCTCTATTACGGTTGCATTATATAGTATATCCTTCGTAAGTTTCCGCAATGTTCACTGAGTTCCTTTAACCATTTATGATCATTTGTTTTCACGTGAGATACTATGTTATCTACTTGTTCTTTTCTGAAATCGTAACGCTTATCTATAGCCGTCATAAATTTTTTTGCATAATAAATCATTGGATCCTCGTTATCATTGACCACGTCGTATGCCCACATAAAATCGCTTTCACTCCAATCATATTCATCGCGTAAACGCTTTATTACATTGGGTAGATCCATTTGCGACATCTCCTTATTATAATCACCCCGCAATAAACTCATAAGGGATGCACAACCAACAACTGATATGTGACGATACAATATATCTTCCTTGTTAAAAAATGAATATTCTCCGCCATTTCTGAGTGAAAGTTCTTCTGCTTTGCGTACCTTTTCAGAATGCATAGAGCCAATATATGATTCACTTACGTATTTATTGTAAAGTTGATTATACTTCTCTATAGTATCTACACTTGTAAACATACGCGTCAATTTGTCTATAAATCCAAATGACGCTGATGCAGGTAGCGCTGATATAGAAAAGAAAGCTATAAATGTTATGATGCGTGTTATGGATAATGATTTCATCATTTTGAACCCTTAATTATTCATAAGTGCTGTTTAACTGATTCCCTTTGAAATTATCAATATGTGTTATTTTAGTGTTGACAAAGTGTAGCAAATCGTATTTAATGACAGCACTGTACTTGGTTGTATTGTATCTAAACGAGGGACAGTGCAGTTTTGAATCCCCGCAAATGCGGGGTTTTTTATTATCTGGAGGGCGTATTTTATGACATCAGAAAATACACAGCAGGCTCCAC
>NZ_JBHIRG010000115.1:0-973 GCF_042196965.1 Bartonella sp. AA83SXKL | reverse complement strand
TGCTCTTTATTGATGCCTGAACCATTTTGTTTAGTGCCAAGCATATAAAGTCGCCCAATATAAGAACTCGAAAGCGGGTTTTTCGCTTCTTCTATGCTTAAACCAAAATGTTTCGCACGCATTTCAATCGTAACTTGTGGAACAGCCTTGTTTGGTCTTTTTGCACGTGAAATACGGCCATTGGGTTCTCTTGGTTTGCCTGTTATTCTAGGTCTACCGCGTTTTTTAACTGTTTTCATGAATTTACCGTTTGAAGTAAAAAAGAACTCTCTCGCTAACGATGACAGCATGGGGACAATTCTCTCAGTCATACTTTTGTGGGGAGGCGCCTATCGGTGGGAGGGCGATGAAAAGCAACGCGTTTAAAATGATCTTCCTTCTTTCTCAAAAAAGGACAATACTTCTTGAAAGTATAGAAAAATACTCTTCCTTCCCCACTGTTTCCTCCCTTCTTTAACCTGCCATTTCTAGCTGATCATTTGCTTGCTTTTGTCATCTTTAAACCTGTGCTTCGTTTGGAAGAAAAATTTTTACCAGGTCTGGTGTGCCTATGGGGTACCAAATCTGGTATGCCAAATCCGAGTGTTATAGATGTGCATGAAAAGCCACAAGAAAATGCCCTTTTGTTTCCTGACTGGTTGTTTTATGGGCTTGTGTGTGAAAAAAAGCTTTGCACCAGCCTTTAAACTTTATTCTAGAAGCCATTGCTCTGTTTCTTGGGATTTCTTTTGGAGTTTTGCCGTTGGTGGTTGCCAAAAATACCTCAGAGAGAGCACTTTTTTGAGTATCTCTCCTGTTTAGCAAATCTCTCTATCCTCTTTCGAAGAAGTTTTCGACTCTGTTTAACAGACAAAATCTGCGGATATTTACAAAAAATAAACCTCCCCCTTTCTTATAATACTACAAAATGGCTTATCTTTTCAAATAAAATATCCATAAGATAGCGGGAATACAACATGAATGATAAAATGAC
>NZ_JBHIRG010000114.1:0-977 GCF_042196965.1 Bartonella sp. AA83SXKL | reverse complement strand
GAGACAAAAACCTATCGGCATCTGTTTGTCCCATTGCAATCACCTCTTCTAAGGGAACCAGAAAATTTGTCTCATCTAAACCATATGCATCATACTGTCTGCGATTTTTTAAACCCTTGCGTGAAATAGCAACAGCCTGACGCGCTATTTCTAAAATTATGGTCTGACGAAAAGGGGTTCTTAGTCCTTCTTTAGGGACATGTCTGCGCATATCCAAAACTTCTTCAAAACACCAATCTTTTGTTAAAGCCTCTGCTTCATTAAGCGCTTCACTATCATAAAGAATCCCAACCCAAAAAGCCGACAACGCACAAATACGCTTCAAAGAACCGCAATCAGCACCTCTCATTTCCAAAAATCGTTTTAAGCGTACTTCAGGAAACAAAGTCGATAGATGATTAATCCAATCTCCCATATTGGGTGTTGCATTTGCAACCTGCCCTCTTAATGCTCCATTCATAAACTGACGAAAAGTTATATGTGTACAATCATAATAACGACCGTCACGCACAACGAAATACATCGGGACATCAAGTGCCCATTCAACGTAATCCGCAAAACCAAAGCGCTCAGAAAATATAAAGGGAAGGACCCCAGTCCTCTGATTATCAGTATCGCACCAAATTTCAGAACGCCAAGACAAAAAGCCATTCGGTCGCCCTTCAGTAAAAGGTGAGCTGGCAAATAATGCTGTCGCAATAGACTGCAACTTCATTGATACTTGCATTTTTCGCCGCATATCCGTTTCAGATGAAAAATCAAGGTTAACCTGAACAGTCGATGTGCGATACATCATCTCAAGACCACTAGGACCAACTTTTGGCATATAATTGGCCATAATCCGATAACGTGACTTAGGCATTCGTGGAGTTTCAGTTAATGTCCACTTTGGACTAGCACCAATGCCTAGAAAACCAATACCCAATGGCTCTGAAATTTTCTTGAGAAGAGCTAAATGCTCAATTACTTCGCAATAA
>NZ_JBHIRG010000113.1:0-983 GCF_042196965.1 Bartonella sp. AA83SXKL | reverse complement strand
GATCGCCTTTATCAATTGCCCTTAGGAGTGATAGCAATTGCTATTGCGACCGTTCTTTTACCAGAATTAACAAGAGCCCTTCGCAGCAAAAATCACAAAGAAACTCATAATTTACAAAACCGCTCTATTGAATTAACTCTGTTATTAACGCTCCCCGCATCTGTGGCATTTTTAATACTCTCCACCCCCATTGTTAGTTTACTTTTTGAACGTGGGCAATTTACCAGTTTGTCAACACACTATGTTGCCCAACTGCTTAAACTTTATGGGCTAGGACTTCCCGCTTTTGTCCTAATAAAGATCTTTATTCCTAATTTCTTTGCCCATGAAGATACAAAAACACCGATGATTATCACAGGCATTTGCGTTTTCATCAATATCAGCCTAGCCTTAATATTATTTCCAATTTTGTCAGCACGGGGCATTGTCATTGCTGAAATTACCTCTGGATGGATGAATGCACTGTTGCTTTGGACTATTCTCATTCAACGTGGCTATTGGAAATACGACATACAACTGATAAAACGAATAACATGTTTGATTATCACCACTCTTTTAAATACTATAGCCCTTTATTACGTCTTTGATGTGATTGACTTTTTGTCTTTCCCTTTATCCTCACAAGCATCGTTTTTCTTGCGTGCTTCCACCTTGGCAGGGATAATGGTTGCCATACTCTTGGTACACTGTTTCGCCTATTTTTTACTGGACACCCGTTCCTTTTTCCTCACCCTCAAAAACTTTAAAAAACGCCTATAAATATTTTGTCTTGCTTTCAGCAAGAGGCTTTGTCAAAAAAACATAAAACAAATAACTTTACTAAAGAAAGAACACTCCTATGGACACCTTCACACCACTTGTCTTTTCCGGCGTACAACCGAGTGGTCATTTACATCTTGGCAATTATCTTGGAGCCATCAAGCATTGGGTTGAACTGCAAACGTCCTATAATTGTCTGTACTGCGTTGTTGATATGCATGCCC
>NZ_JBHIRG010000112.1:0-994 GCF_042196965.1 Bartonella sp. AA83SXKL | reverse complement strand
GTATGATTTGAAACAGAGAAAGGGTGAAAATGGAAAAATTTGGTTTTTATCTGCGGATCGTATCAGTGGACCAGAATCTTCACTTCCTGATCCGAAAGATCCGTTAGTTTCTGGTGGTCTGTCGACGACTCCTTCAGTTGATGCTGTACTCTCTACAGGGGTAGCTCCTGGACTTATTTTTAATAATGAGTTGGAAATTGTGCGTACTGGCAGAGGGGTTCTGGACAAAAACAAGAAAGACATAGGCTTATGGACTTATGCGATTAAGAGCAGAGACCGCATTGCTACAGGTCATATGCATTTTAAGCTTGAGCAGACAGGTATAGTGGTTGGCGCTGATCAGTTGAACGAATTAATGCATGGAAAGTTGTATGTTGGTGGTTTTGGCAGTTATGATCAAGGACGCGTTGCACATGCGCGAGGTGGTGACAGTGATCTCAACACTTATAGCGTTGGAGCTTACGCAACGTATTTTGATCGTCGCGGATGGTATCTAGATGGTGTTTTGAAATATAATTATTATCGTGATAATTTAAAAGCTCTTTCAACGAATGGTCTAGACGTTCAAAGTAATTATAATCAGTGGGCAATAGGTGGGTCATTTGAAATGGGCTGTCGTTTTGAACCAGCGCAGAGCACTTGGATGCAACCTTATGTCAAATTAACAGGTTTGCAAGTTGCAGGTAAAAAAATCATACTTTCCAATGGAATGACAGCTGATATAAGTTCATTGACTTCATTACGTAGCGAAGTTGGATTAACTGCAGGGCATGAATTTATTATGAATGCAGAAACTTTATTAACAGCTTATATTACGGCAGCTTGGTTGCGTGAGAATATAAATAATAATTATACGACAATTAATAACCGGCATAAATTTATTACCGATTTGTCAGGAAATGCCGGTAAATTGGGAATAGGTTTAAACAGTTTTGTTAATGATAACTTAACGCTTTATGCAGAAGCGCATTATCTTAAAGGACATAAGATTAAG
>NZ_JBHIRG010000111.1:0-994 GCF_042196965.1 Bartonella sp. AA83SXKL | reverse complement strand
CAACAGGGTATAAAGGTGTTGTTTTTGATCCGCAGATTCAGGTTGTTTATCAGCATCTTCAGTTTAATCAGGCGCGTAATATTGATTTAGGAAAATTTCATGCAATAATTCAGAATGCTCATTCATCATTTTACATATTGAATAAAAACTGAATATTATAAATTTCTTTCATTTCAAACCTGTTTATATTTAATCAATTAACCCCTTGTCCATCACAAACGAAGCTGGCATGCAAAGAAGGACTTTTGAAAAAAGGTGAATTAGCTTCTTATGAACATTCTCGAGTGCTAAAATCTGCGCAAATATTGAATGCTGAAAAAAGAATGGTTATATCCGCGCATGACCGCAATAAAAATAATATCCTGTATCTTATCGAAATTTCTCTGGTACCTATCATTTACAAAACAACAACCATAACAACACGATAAAACATACTTTACTTTTATTATAATTTGACCTCAAACTCCCTCTGTTTGTTCTAAAAATAAATATTTATCCAAAATTCTTAAGTAAATATCCTAAAAAAGGGAACAAATAATATGCGTATTAAATGATATAAACGTCAATAAAGTTCTAAAACAAAATTCAAAACAATGCATAAAGCTCATAAAGACTAAACTTATGATCTATAAAAATTAATAAAGAAACGGACAAAAACAATCATCAATATCGTCTCTTTTGAAAGATTATACCGAAAGCATTTAGCGTTTAATCTTCTCACATTCACAATGAAATCTATCCTCATATCTTGACATCAAAAATTTTAGAAAAATTTCTCATCGCATAAAAGAAAGCATCTATTATAATCTTTTATATCAAAAAAATAACCATATTGATGAGGCAAAATAAATTTCAATACATTAAAAGGCAGAAAATCTTCTGCCTTTTAACTAAAAATACATATTGCACCTCTTCAAAAAAGGTGGCGCAATCCAGCAGAGAAACTCGTTCCAGAAAAACCAATTTTCTTAAATCTATGCTGATAAGTGACATC
>NZ_JBHIRG010000110.1:0-1003 GCF_042196965.1 Bartonella sp. AA83SXKL | reverse complement strand
CCAAACTTTCGCTGTTTAATTTTGCAAGTAGGGGGGAAAAATTTGTTTTAAAGCTGTCCACGGTATGTTGGATTGCGGAACTGTTTTCGAGAGCGGTTTTAGCTCCTATCTTTGCTGTACTAGAAACCATGTGGATGGCTTGGAGCACCATGATAAGGGTTAACAGGGCCCAAGTGAGAAAGCCATGAAACACACCTGAGGATTCTGCAAAACGTCCGGCAATAAAACCTCCCAAAGCAAGGCTGATCAGTGTAACGATAAGAGATCCTATGCCAAAGGAGCGTAACGAACCTTCAAAAGGGGTGGAAGACGTGAAATCCATTTGATTGAAGCCTAAGGCTGCAACGAGAAAAGAGAGACAGATCGAGGTGGCTAGAGCTGTCACCAGGCCGGCAAAAATTGCCGACCATGAAATCGGCGTATGAAAGAGGGGATACTGTTCCTCTACAGATGTTTTGCCTAGAAAATGGGTATCAAAGGCTGTGTCTTCAGGTATGCGGGTTTCCATGTGTTTATCTCCTTGAATGATGCTGGAGATACAATGCTTCCTGAACCATTATGTTCCAAAAGAGACAAATTTGTGCCCAAAATAGACGCAAAATACCAAAAATAAACACTGATTATCCTCCCTGAAATTATTATCTTGGGATTATAATACCCCAATGATAAAAGGTCTTGTGGTAAAATCTCAACCTAAAATAACTTTATCAAAAATGTTCGTGCTAAAAAAATAAGCTAGCTAAAATAAAAAAACAGAAGGGATATTTGTGCATTACGAAGTTATCTTATAAAGTGATATGGCTTGTTTTGTTCGTATTCTGTCATGAAATTTGAAAATATTTTCTTTTTCATGAAAACCATGTTACCGGTCATTTTGATAAATGTATTTCTTTTTGGTTGTATTAGAAAGTTTAAAAAGACGCTTTATGAGGGTGTGGAATGTTTCATTCAACTTTTTTTAAAAATCGTGAAATCTATGGACCGCTTTGTATCGGTTTTGACC
>NZ_JBHIRG010000109.1:0-1014 GCF_042196965.1 Bartonella sp. AA83SXKL | reverse complement strand
AGAGCAGTGCGCTTATTTGGCTGCTCTTCCAAAAGGTCCAGCAAATTATGATCCATTTAAGAATACACAACGGGCTATTAATCGGCGCAATTGGGTTATAGATAGGATGGTTGCAAATGGATATGTAACACATGAACAAGGTGAAGAAGCTAAAGCAAAACCGTTAGGGGTCACAATACGGGGAAGCGATAATTACGTTTTTGCTGCTGACTATTTTACTGAAGAAGTGCGACGTCGTCTAATGCACCGCTATGGAGCAAAAACACTTTACGAAGGTGGACTTTCAATTCGTACAACACTTGATCCGCATTTGCAACTTATTGCTAGGCGTGCTTTGCACAATGGATTAATTAAATTTGATCATTCACAAGGATGGCGCGGAGCTTATGGACATATTGATAAGAAAGATGATTGGGGTGTAGAACTTGCAAATATAGCTGGATTAAGTGACGTTCCTGAATGGCGTTTAGCTGTTGTTCTTTCTGCTAACGCTCATAAAGTAGAGATTGGTTTACAGCCACAGCGCGAAGCTTCAGGTTTATTATCAACAAAGCGGGAAATTGCTGTTTTGTCTGAAACCGATTCAAAATGGGCATTACATATTATTAAAGAAAATGGCTATCGAAAAACTGTTCGGGATTTATCTCATGTTCTGCAAGTTGGAGATGTTGTTTTTGTCGAAAAAACCTCAAATACAGACAATATTTATCGTTTACAACAAATCCCAAAGGTTGAGGGTGCAATTGTTGCTATGGAACCTCATACAGGGCGTGTTCTTGCGATGGTAGGAGGGTTTTCTTTTGCAGCATCTGAATTTAATCGTGCAACACAAGCCTATCGTCAGCCTGGTTCTGCTTTCAAGCCTTTTGTATATGCAGCCGCACTTGATAATGGATATACACCAGCATCCGTTGTTTTAGATGGTCCTATTGAAATTCGCCAATATAATGGTGAGGTTTGGCAACCTAAAAACTATGGTGGCACTTTTGCAGGCCCTTCGACGTTGCGTTATGG
>NZ_JBHIRG010000108.1:0-1015 GCF_042196965.1 Bartonella sp. AA83SXKL | reverse complement strand
CCTTCATTGGCTTGGCTGTTATCATGACGCTTGCAAGCATTGGCAATATTAAAAGCAATATTGGTCGCCAGAGAGGTTTTCCCCATTCCAGGGCGTCCAGCTATGATAATCAAATCGGATGGCTGTAGCCCCCCCATTTTTTCATCAAGGGTTTTGATATGGGTAGCTATCCCTGAGAGCTGTGAGGAACGCTTTTTTGCAGCGCTTGCCATGTTAAGTGCTTTTGCAATGGCTGTATCAAAGTTTTCAAACCCACCCCCATATTTTCCTTTTTCGGCGAGCTCAAATAACTGATTTTCAATCGTTTCAATTTGTTGGGAAGGTGTGAACTCCAGAGGCGCATCAAAAGCTGTATTGGCAACTTCATTGCCAAGATTAATCAAAGACCGGCGGATAAAAAGATCGTAAATGACGCGTCCATAATCTTCAGTGTTAATAATAGTGACTGCCTCTGTGGCTAAGCGAACAACATACTGGTATACAGTAATATCTCCAACTTTTTCTTCCATTTGGATATAGGGCTTGATTGTAATTGGGTTTGCAAGATGACCATTTTGAATAATTTGTAAGACAATCTCAAAGATCTTTTGATGTAGCCTTTCAAAAAAATGTTCTGCTTTGAGAAAGTCTGAAACGCGATCGAGTGCATTATTATTAATCAGGATTGCTCCAAGCAATGCCTGCTCTGCTTCAATATTATGGGGAAGTTGACGAAAAGAAGAAGCAAAATTATCTCTTGGATTTTCTGTTTTTAGCATGTTCAGTGTTCTCATTGCTTTCTTTTCCCTTGTTTGGTGCCTCGAGTGTGATTTCTGTTGTGTATCCGCTTTGTTTTTCATAACGATGTGTGACGGTAGCAGCTTTCCATGGCCCATTGATTTGCCCACGAAACCCTTGAAGGATGAGAGGTTGATCCGCCATGATTTCAGGGCGTCCCTCAAGGGTCAAAGAACCACTGCCCACAGCACGACACAACCTGTCCGACTCGGAAGCAGCGGCAGATAAAGCTTCCTCT
>NZ_JBHIRG010000107.1:0-1030 GCF_042196965.1 Bartonella sp. AA83SXKL | reverse complement strand
GCAAAAGATTTGGTGTATAGCCATGGTATTACAGGGTTAGAACTTTATGGACATAGCCGTGGTACCATGACATTGGGAAATATGCTGTATTCTTTCAAACAAGAAGGTGTGCACGGTATAGCCGACAACACGAATATCAATTTCTATGGACCAGCCTTTAATGTTTTAGTTGCATCCGGTCTGTTAGGTTATGTGAGTGATGGCAAACAAACCACTATTGGTTTTGATGGGCATAGATATGACTTTGTAAGCCGATGGATTGGCGGCAATGGCTATACTTATGAGACAATACCTGCTGGCAGTAACTGGTGGAAAGAAACATGGAATATGTTCAAAAATCCTTATAATCCTCATACTTGCCTTGGAGATGCGGGTCCAAAATGTCGAGATATATATGGACTTTCCCATCGAGTACAATTCCCTTTAAGGAGGAAAAAATGAAACAAACTTTAAAATTATTAAGCGCTGTAACTTTGTTAAGTATAGCTGGATGTCAGTTTAATAAACCTCCTGCAGGATACTTCACGGTGTGGGAGAAATCAGGAGCAGATCGGCTTGAGGTAAAAAAAGCACTTTTAGAATGTGGAATGCCAGCTCCTTATGATGTATTTCCAGAAAACAGAAATTTAAGCAACAATGCATGGGCAACCATAGAAGCTTGTATGATTCAAGCTGGTTTCCATGATAAATATGATAGGGGGGGGGGCTGGTGTGGAAATCATAAAGCCGAAAACTTGCCCATTTGTCGTCCAGGTGCTGTTGTTCCACAGCGCAGTGTCAAGAAGCGCTTAAATAGCCCGTTTTGTAAAAAACATCCAGAACAATATGAATGCTATCCTTAAGTCTTGCTTGTGATGATCAACAATCCGCCATCCTTGCCTTCTCTTGGAATGGCGGGACTGTTCCCTCAATCCAACATTTCAATATTGTTCACCGTTGTTTTAATGAAGCGGTGACAGGAAATATCAACAGGCTTATGAGCTTTTTTATTGTAAATAAATCCATTGAAAGAGGGGAATAATGAAGAAAA
>NZ_JBHIRG010000106.1:0-1030 GCF_042196965.1 Bartonella sp. AA83SXKL | reverse complement strand
ATCTCCATGAGGAGAGTAAAGTTCATGACTTTGTACGCGAGAGTGTTGCTTACCATGACCTTTTATCTGATTTAGCAAAAGAAAAATATAATGATGAGTTTTACGGTACCTATGAACAGCAGCACCGTTTGCGTCCTTGTGATGTGCTTTAAAATTCTTAAGGGCGTTTGAAAAAGCGCCCCCTTTTTCCCATCAATCCCACCCAATATGAGGTCCGTAATGGAAAAGCTAATTGCTATCCAGCAAAATACAAACAAACACGAAACAATTCCAACCATGTCTAGCATTGAAATTGCAGAGTTATGCGGTAAAAGACATGGCTATGTAATACGAGATATTCGTAAACTATTTAGCGAACTTAAAATCGACCTGAGTAATTTTGCTGGATTATACAAAGATTCAACAGGTCGTACTCTTCCTTGTTACCATCTTCCTAAACGTGAATCTCTTATTGTCATTTTAGGTTATAACACTGTGTTACGCGCAAAAATCATAGATTATTGGAAAAAATTAGAAGAGCAAGCAGCTAATCCCCAAATCGATTTTTCGAGACCTGAAATACGAGCAGCTATCATGATGCATCTTAAAAATAAAATTAAACAGACTGCATAGGAGTTCATCATGAACACTCTCATAGAGATTAAAGAACAAATCATTGATCAGGAAATAGTTCAAACAGTAAATGCACGTGATCTGCATGCATTCTTAGAGGCAAAACGTGACTTTTCAAATTGGATTAAGGACCGTATTACCAGATACAATTTTATAGAAGGACAAGACTTTGTAAAAACACAAGATTTGCGGTCGCCAAATTTGGCGAGCGCAAAATCTAGGGCTGTTATCGCGATTAACTACTATCTCACACTTGATAGAGCCAAAGAACTTTCTATGGTGGAGAACAATAAGAAAGGGAGAGAAGCCCGTTTATACTTTATCGAATGTGAAAAGCGTGTAAAGCAAGTAGTAACACCACAAATCGACTATTCAAGTCCAAAGGCTATGATTGGCTTTTTGAATTACCTACAAGGTC
>NZ_JBHIRG010000105.1:0-1034 GCF_042196965.1 Bartonella sp. AA83SXKL | reverse complement strand
AAAAACGCGGGCTTTATCATATACCCAGCACGTACCATAATGCGATAGGTTGCTTTCATTTTCTATAAAACCACCTAGATCCCCTGCTTTGACATCTCCAAAATCTTTTAAAGCTCGTATACGGTATAATGTGAGACCAGTCATATGATCTATTTCATTGGTTAATTCATATTTTTTGGATGGTTTTCTCTTTTTAACTGTAGCACTCATGCTAGTAATCCTTAACGTAATAAAGGTTTCTTATTGACACCCCCTAAAAGGGCGCCGGGTGCTAAGAAACACGGCGTTAAGTCCGTCGTCACACTTTTCTCATAAAGAGTCTTGTATGGTGTAACCACACCCGACATAATCGTTATATGCTAATGACAGCATAAAAGAAAGTCAGTATTTTGAAGATGGGAGAAACCTTATCGTGGTTTATCCGCTTAACGCTAAGTGTTTCTTAGGCACTTGTCGACCTTTCTAAACGAACCTTTCCTTAATGTCAATACGTATTTTTTATTTTTTTCATTTTGATATCTACCTAATTGAATACCAAGTGCTTTCTCTAGCTCGTTGTCTATATCATCATAAGTTTTCACTGCTTTAACTGTACGTTTTTTGATTTCCCTATTCACCTCGTCTATCAACGCTTCACAACTCAAAACGCTTCTTGGCAAATCGCCCCCATAAATCCACGCTTTCACTTGAGCCTTGGTACTGTAATCAACTTTACAAGGCATTGATTTATAATAATAATTCACTGTTCTGTATGTTGAATGAGAGTCTCGAATATCGTAAGAGTCTCTCATTTCAAAGCTGTTTATGTTGAATCAATCAAAACCACTCATTTGTACATAACAAGTGGGATGAGTGTGTGGATAAAATTTGTATAAGAAAGGACTAAAAATGGCTCTTATGAACCGTCTTAATGCAAGGGCTGTCGCAACATTGGGAGCTGGCAAATATAATGATGGTGCCGGCTTGTTACTTCATAAGCGTAAAGATGGAGGTGCTCAATGGATTTATCGCTATACCATTCATGGTCGGCGCCG
>NZ_JBHIRG010000104.1:0-1038 GCF_042196965.1 Bartonella sp. AA83SXKL | reverse complement strand
TTTCAAGGTTAAGACTGTTAAGGAAGATGGCAAGGATGAAGAGAAGAGCTATACTGATGTAGCTTCCGCCTTTGAGGGTGTAGGTACTTCTATCACAAATGTAAAAAAAGAGCTTACCAAGGTTGTAGGTGATAGCCTAGTTAAACAGGATACAGACAGCAAGACTATCAAGATTGGTACGGAGACAGATGGTGCTACAATCAATATTGCAAATAAGAGTGGTTCTGATCGGGTTATTTCCGGTGTGAAGGAAGCGGCGAATGACAATGAAGCTGTTAATAAAGGCCAACTTGATAAGGGTTTAAAAGATCTCTCTGATAATCTTCAATCTGATGAATCAGCTGTTGTTCATTATGATAAAAATACAGATGAAGAAAACACCATTAATTATGAAAGTGTGACGTTGGGGAAAGGTAAAGATGCTAAGCCCGTTGCTCTTCATAATGTAGCTGTTGGCAGCCTTACAAAGGATTCACGTGATGCCATTAATGGTGGACAAATTCATACCCTCTCTGAAGATGTTGCGAAGTTTTTAGGTGGTGGTACAGCTTTTACAAATGGTGCTTTCACGGGACCCACCTATAAATTATCTAAGGTTTCTAAAGACGGTAAGGAAGAAGAAGCTGACTTTACCGATGTTGGTACAGCTTTTGAAGGCATTGATACGAGTATTAAGAATGTGAACGCTCGTATTAAGGAAGTTTCACAAGGTGTTGCACAGGATTCGTTGTCGTGGAGCAAGGATGAGGATGCCTTTAGTGCGCAGCATGGAGAAGGAGAGAAAAAAGGCAACAGCAAGATTACGTTTCTTAAGGATGGAGATGTTGCTGCTAACTCAACGGATGCTGTTAATGGATCCCAGCTTTATTCTACGAACAGTTCCCTTGCGGAATATTTCGGTGGCGGAACTAAGTATGAGGATGGCAAATGGACGAAACCTGATTTCAAAGTTGCACAATTTGATGCTGATGGCACAGAAGGTGACGAGAAGACTTATCATAATGTTGCTGCTGCTTTTGAAGGTGTTAACAGTGCTTT
>NZ_JBHIRG010000103.1:0-1053 GCF_042196965.1 Bartonella sp. AA83SXKL | reverse complement strand
TATCAGCAGAAATGGGATTTACTAATTTAAGCTGTGCTTGACCACCTCCAAAGGCCAGCGCCTGTTTTTCAGAAATAAAAGACCAAGTCACAGTTTCTCTCATACCACGCCCCGCTAAGGCGAAACGTGTAATACGTGAACGAAGTTGCGAAACTGTTAAAACTGGATCTTTGACCTCCATAAAACTTTCTAACGGTATCGGCTTAATTTTATCCAGCCCATAAATTCTCATTACCTCTTCCACCAAATCCGCTTTACCGACAATATCAGGACGCCATGTTGGTACTTTAACCACAACCACATTTCCTTGACCTTCACTATCAAATCCTAGCTGTGTCAAAATAGTCATGGTTTGTTCATGTTCTATTTCCAAATATGTTAAACGTTTAATTTCAGAAAGTGGAAAAGTGATCTGTCTGATTTCTGGCTGCTGATAACCCACAATCTTCATCTTTGAACCTTCACCACCACAAAGACGTAGGACCAACTCTGTTGCAATCTCAAGCCCTGTTTCCATAAAAGCCGGATCCACACCCCGTTCAAACCTATAACGGGCATCACTGATAAGTCCTAATGCACGCCCTGTCTGCGCAATACTCTGCGCATCCCAAAGTGCCGACTCAATAATAACGCGACGCGTCGTCTCATCACAGCTCGTTCTTTCACCACCCATAATACCGGCAATCGAAACAACACCCTCTTCATCTGCAATAACACAATCTTTAACACCTAAATTATAGACTTTTCCGTTAAGCGCCTGAAGCTGTTCACCTTCACGACCACAACGTACACGCAAATTACCTTTAATCTTATCGGCATCAAAAACATGCAGCGGACGACCAAGATCAAAACTGATGTAATTGGTTATATCAACCAACGCATTAATTGGTCTCAAACCAATGGCGTTCAAACGTTGTTGCATCCATTGTGGCGATGCATTATTTTGAACATTGCGAACTTCACACCAAGCAAACCCCAAACATAACAACGCGCTTTGCGAAAAATCTAAAGAAACATCAAGCGATGTTTCAAAGGTAGTACCCAATTGTGGCA
>NZ_JBHIRG010000102.1:0-1055 GCF_042196965.1 Bartonella sp. AA83SXKL | reverse complement strand
AAAAGCATGTGGTTGTAGAGCTAGAGGATATGAGTCTCGATTTCCTTTGCTTTCACCATGCCATGGCAGTGTTCAGAGACCGCATCCAAGTTGGGGCACTAAACGGCTATTTAGAAGCCACACTGGAAGCTAATCCAGGTATTGCGAGATATGGTGTGTTTTTACCTCGGGGCTTAAAGGTCATTCTGCCTGAATTTGTTAGCCAAGAAAAGAATAGTGTGGTGAAAAGGCTATGGGATTAAGGCGTTCACATCCTTTTATTGAGGTGAGGGTGGGGGATAAACTTGTTCATGAGGTTTTTTACCAGCGTCTTTTAACGGCAACCATTACCGATCATGCCGGTAATGAAGCCGATACATTTGAAGCAGAGTTTGATGATAGTGGCAATGATTTAGAGGTTCCCTCAAGTAACAGTGCGCTACAGGTGATCTTTGGTTATGAGAACAGCATCAGTGCCTTTATGGGGCGTTTTGTTGTCGAATCGGTTGTAAGCTCAGGGGGTAGTGATGGAGAGATCTTGCGCCTTTGTGGCAAAAGCGCCTCGATGCGTAAAGAACTCAAAGAACAGGTGAGTGAACATTTTGACCACAAAACTGTTGGTGAGATTGTCGAGACACTTGCCAAACGCCATGGCTATCAAGCAAAAGTCAGTCCACAATTTATCAAACAAACTCTTCCTTATGTGATTCGTACAGATCAATCGGCGGTTGATTTTTTAACCCGTCTTGCGGACCGCATGCAGGCGCGTTTTTTAATCAAAGACCATAAGTTTTTATTTTTAAGCGGGGATAATTTACCAGCACTTGAACTTCATAAGCACGACTGTTCTAACTGGGAATTCACATTAGAGCCACGCACGCAATATGGCACTATTGAAGCTTCTTATTTTGATCGCGCAACAGGGCAGCAATGCCAAGTCAAGCATCAGACAGGGTTTAGCGGGCCTGTACGCCGTCTTCGCAGTTGTTATCCATGTCAAGAGGAAGCTTTATCTGCCGCTGCTTCCGAGTCGGACAGGTTGTGTCGTGCTGTGGGCAGTGGTTCTTTGACCCTTG
>NZ_JBHIRG010000101.1:0-1058 GCF_042196965.1 Bartonella sp. AA83SXKL | reverse complement strand
TTGAATCAGACGCTTGCGACCTATTTTGGTGGTGGTGCAAAGTATGAAGATGGCAAATGGACAGCTCCAACTTATACGGTTAAGAAGTTTGACTCTGAAGGCAATGCAACTGAAGAAAGCTATAATAATGTTGCTAGTGCTTTTGAAGGCTTCAATAGTTCTCTCACTAATGTGCATAATGAAATCAATAATGCGCTTAGTGGTGTAGAAGGTGAGAGCCTTGTTAAGCAAGATCCTAAGAGTAAGCAGATCACTATTGGTAAAGAAGTAGCGGGCACAGGAATCAATATTGCCAACAGTTCAGGTCAAGATCGTAGGCTTTCAGGTGTTAAGGCAGCAGAGAATGACAATGATGCGGTTAACAAAGGTCAGTTAGATCAAGGTTTGAAAGAACTTTCTGATAACCTTCAGTCTGATGATTCTGTAGTTGTCCATTATGACAAAAAGACAGATGGTAACATTGATTATACCAGTGTGACTTTGGGTAAAGGTAAAGATTCTGCCGCTGTTGCCCTTCATAATGTAGCGAATGGAAAGATTGCGTCAGGCTCTAAGGATGTTGTTACAGGTGGTCAGATTAACAAAATCGGTGAAGATGTTGCTAAGATTTTGGGTGGTGGTGCGAAGTTTGATGATGGTAGCTTTACAGAACCAACCTATACAGTGTCTAATATTGATAAAGATGGCCATGTAAAAGAGTCTCAATATCATGATGCTGGTTCAGCCCTTGTAGGTCTTGATACGAATATCAAGAATGTCAATGAGAATGTCACCAATAAGTTCAATGAGTTTACACAAAACGTAGATCAAACAACGCAACAACTTAAAGATGATGCGTTATTGTGGAGTAAGGAAGCGAATGCCTTTGTCGCCGATCATGGTGCAGAAGGTAAAAAGGCTAACAGTAAGATTACCCATCTTTTAGCTGGAGACATTTCTAAATCTTCTACAGATGCAATTACAGGTGGTCAGCTTTATACGTTGAATCAGACGCTTGCGACCTATTTTGGTGGTGGTGCAAAGTATGAAGATGGCAAATGGACAGCTCCAACTTATAC
>NZ_JBHIRG010000100.1:0-1059 GCF_042196965.1 Bartonella sp. AA83SXKL | reverse complement strand
CCAAAAAAGCTAATCATAAAGAAGTTTAAGAAGAAAAAACAACTTCAAAATGTCCTTCAAGCGTTTTAACTTCTTTCGGATTAACAATAATCTTTATATCGTTTCCCAATTTTGCCAAACACTCAAGCATTTTCATTTCACTAATTCCTCGAAATTCTCCACTTAAGAGTTTAGACAGTTTTGGTTGAGTCATTTTCAAAAGTTGACTAGCCTGTTTTTGTGTTAAGTTCTTTTCTTTCAGAATTTGACTAATCTTATGAGCAAGTTGCGCTTTGATAAGCATCTCTCTGGAATCTGAAAAGCCAAGATCCGCATAAACATTGGAACTACCGTGAAAAACATTGATCATTTTAATTCCCTTCTAATTGTTCTACTAACTTGAGACGTTCTTTAATCAGATTAATGTCTGGTTTTGGTGTTGCAATGCCACGGGTCGATTTTTTCTGAAAACAATGCAACACATAAAGAGATTTTTTATATTGTATCGTATAAACAGCGCGATAAGTTCCTTGAATATCGCGTTCAATAATTTCTAGAACATTGGCAGATCCAAACCCCTTGAGAACCTTAACATTTTCTCCTCTATCTCCTATCTGAGCAAGATAAAGAGCATAACCAATCCTTTGTTGAATAAGATCAGGAAGACTTTTTATATCTTTGAGTGAAGAACCAAGCCATATGATACGTTTTATTTTACTCATGATTATTAATATACCCATATGGGTATATTTTCAAGTGGTTATTCTAATTTTGTGATTTTTTAATAACTATTATTAATAAAATTGACTTGATAAAAATGGTAACAAAAAACCATAATTGTTTATTTATCTTATGAAAAGCTGCTTTGTAAAAACCAACGCTTCCAAATGTAAAAAGAACGTTTTTACAAGACATTCACTTAATATGCATTTGCTTTTGATTGGATTGATAAAGCTACCGAGCATTTTGATTTGTTTGATACGTTTAATAGCCATAACAAGCGTTATAGGCTCTCTCATTCAAATGAGTGATTAAAGATCATACGCACATTTACATTCCTTTTGATAAGTTTTCATATCT
>NZ_JBHIRG010000099.1:0-1081 GCF_042196965.1 Bartonella sp. AA83SXKL | reverse complement strand
CAAGGAATAGGCTGTGATGCTGTAGGACGAGTGGGGGGTGGGAGTGATCTCGGTCTTTCTTCTGATGTTATTTTGGATGGTGCAGAGGTTGAATCGTCTTCTTCTAGAGTTTTTAAGTATCGCGGTGCGCAAGGATTGGATCCAGAATTTATTGCCAAGCTCGAAAAGCAATTTGGATTTGATAAGCCGCCTTTGGAACGTTATTTAACAATGCTGGGGCGTTATCTGCGTTTTGATTTTGGCGATTCTTATACACAAGGGCGTTCAGTTATTGAACTGATTAAGAGTGCTTTACCCGTTTCTCTTTCGCTTGGGTTTTGGCAATTGTTGATTTCATACTCTATTTCTACCGTTAGGAATTCAGAAAGCTCTTAAAGAGGGTGCGCCTTTTGATGTATGGACAAGTGCACTTATCATTATTGGCTATGCTATTCCGAGCTTCCTCTTTGGTATTTTTTTAATGGTTTTTTTTGCTGGAGGGTCTTTTTTAAATTGGTTTCCGTTAAGCCATTTAACGTCTGATAATTTTGACCAATTATCCTTTGGGGGTAAAATATTAGATTACCTTTATCATTTGGTTCTCCCTTTAACAGCAATGATCATTTCTTCTTTTGCTACAACGACCTTGCTAACAAAAAATTGTTTTCTAGAAGAAATTCGTCAACAATATGTTATTACAGCACGCGCTAAGGGTTTAAGCGAACGCTCAGTTCTTTATGGTCATGTTTTTCGCAATGCAATTTTAATTGTGATTGCCAGTTTTCCTGCAACTTTTATGGCATCATTTTTTAGCGGATCTTTGTTGATTGAAATGCTCTATTCATTAAATGGTATGGGGCTTTTAAGTTATACGTCTATTGTCAATCGTGATTATTCTGTTGTATTTGCTTCTCTTTATATTTTTTCGCTCATTGGTCTGATTGTGAGTCTCATTTCTGATATCGTTTATATGTTCGTTGATCCACGTATTGATTTTGATAAAAAGGATTTGTGATGCAAGAGACAAAAGGTGAATGTGTGCAAAGTTTTAAGTTGCAGAAAGAGCCTTTTTTTTCTCCACTGAATGCACGTCGTTGGTGCA
>NZ_JBHIRG010000098.1:0-1088 GCF_042196965.1 Bartonella sp. AA83SXKL | reverse complement strand
GGTTGGCACGGCAAAAAGATCGTGCTCTTTTATGTGTACGCTTCGATTTGATCGCCATTTTACCGTGGCGTTGGCCGCAGCATATTCCAGCATTTTTTATGTCTAATAAATAAGAGTTTCTCTATCGTTTTAACCATGGTAGATGGAAAATATCTTGTTTATACACATGCGTTAGAAAAAGTGCCTAATAATTTGAGCGCTATGAGGAGTGAAAGATGGATGATTATGAAAAGTTTGCAACGGGTTTGTTGATTGTTTTTGGGGCGCTGATTATTGGTGGTTTAATGGCAATGCATATCGTGCTTATGAATAAACCAGGTTTTTTATTTGCATTAGCGGCTGCGATTGTTGGTTGGTTTTCCGCTTTTGCGGTGCTCTTTGATAAACCTAAAGTTTATTTGACATTGATTATTCTTGCCATGCTTTGTGTTGCATCTTCAATTAGTATCTATGTAAGTTAAAATGGCAAAGCGTTGGTTGGGTGTCCTTGGAAATTTTGAGAGCGAGGAGTAAAAATGACAATTGGCTTTTTAGGAACAGGTAAAATCAGTGCTTCAATGGTTGATGGTTTAATGAGAAGCGTTTTTGATGTTCCTTCCATTATCCTCTCACCACGCAATGCAAAAAGAGCAGAGCATCTTTCACGCAATTATGATAAGGTTATCATTGCTGAGAATAATCAAGCGTTGTTAGATGTCTGTGATTGTGTTTTTCTTTGTCTTCCCATCCAAATTGCAGAAGAGGTCTTGCGTTCTCTTCGTTTTCGTCCAGAGCAGCTTGTTGTTTCCGTGCTTGCCATGGCAAAAGCAGCAGAAGTTGAAGAGTGGATCAACCATAAGGTTTATCGTGCTGTTCCACTTCCTTTTGTGGCAGAATGTAAAAATTTGACGCCAATTTATCCTGATCATCCATTTTTACGAAGTTTATTTGATGCCTTGGGTGGGACATTGGTGTTGGATGCGGAGGAGCAGTTTAATCTTTTCATGACGGCTGGTTCACTTATGGGCGTTTATTTTAATTTTATAGAAACAGCCCATAAATGGTTTATAACACAAGGGTTAAAGAAGCAGCAATCAGCAGATTTTCTT
>NZ_JBHIRG010000097.1:0-1128 GCF_042196965.1 Bartonella sp. AA83SXKL | reverse complement strand
AATCCCATTTTTATTTTACTTAACAGCTTGCTTTTTGATACGTTTTGTGCAATAAAGAGATGTTCTTTTATATTTCGATTGGTTATTTTAATCGTTTATTTAGATCGCTAGCTGTTTTGATAATAAAAGCCGTGTCTTAAAGGACGCGGCTTTTTTGCTATAAAGCAGCCCCCCGCGCCGTTATTTTATTTACGCTGCTTTTTCACTAATGGCATCATTACTACAAATATCTTCACGGAATATTTTCTTTTCTTTAAGAACGGCATTGCCATAAATTTTTACACCCTCAGCAATAATAGATCTGTTAGAAACACATGCATCATCATAGATTTCTACTTTTTCATAAATCATGGCATTCTCATAAACACGCGCATTGCCATAAACCTTGACATCTTTATAAACAACCGCTTTTCCATAAACCCTTGCCTTATCAAAAATATGCGCCCCCTCATAAATAGAAGCAGATCCTGATACTTTTGCATTGCCATAAACAAAGCCCTTCACATAAGCGCTATGCCAAACCTTGGCATTGTCATAAATTTTTGCCTCTATACTAATAAAAGCTTTTCCATAAACCACGGCATTATCACAAACTTGACCACAAATCTTAGCATGATCATAAACCTTGGCATTGCCATTAACCACACACTTGCCATAAACCCACCCCTTGCCACGAATCCACATGGTACCACTAATACTAGCATTATCAAAAATCTTAGCATTGCCATAAACATGGGTATCACGACCATAAACCTTGGCTTTATCACTCACTACAGCATTACCATAAACTTTAGCATTTTCAGCAACAGCGGCTTCATTACGTACTTTAGCATTTTCACTAACAATAGCATCATATGCCACAATAGCATCATCATAAACCCAGCAATTGCCATCATGAGAAAGGTTATCTTCCTTCTCAATAAAGCCGCCCAATTGACCAACCTTGACATCATCGAAATCCCTTAATGCACGAATGCGATAAAAGTATTTAGGTTGACGGGTTTCAGCATCGTAAACTTTTTTTATTTCGTCTATAAGTTCATATTTTTTAGATACAGTTTTAGTGGTCATAGGTAGCTCCCTAATCTAATATTCAAACAAATTTTTAAATGAAATGGTTATAAGGAG
>NZ_JBHIRG010000096.1:0-1137 GCF_042196965.1 Bartonella sp. AA83SXKL | reverse complement strand
AAGAGTTTAAACGGAAAAGTGAAAAGATACAGGCACTAAAAGCAGATGTGCAATCACGTGATACGGAAATTAAAGAACTTAAACAAAAGATAGAAGAACGTGACGACGAGGAAATTGAAGAACGTGACAAGGAAATTAAACAACTGAAGCAAGAGCTTAAGCCGCGTGATGAAGCAGTAAAAGCGCCGCCTCATAAGAATAAGAAGAGTAAGAAGAAAAGTAAGTGAGAAGATAGGGGTGGAAGATATGATACTTAAAAAGAAGTATGAATTTACTGATGAAATAATCAAATTTTGTGGCAAAACTCTTCACCGTATTCGTGCATTAAAAGACTTTGGAGATGTCGAGCAATGGGATCTAGGTGGTTTTATAGAGCATGAGGGCAACTTATCTCATGAGGGTAATTGTTGGATTTACGATGAGGCACATGTTTATAGCAATGCACGAGTTTACGGCAATGCCAAGGTTTATGGTAAGGCATGTGTTAATGAAAATGCATGTGTTGGTAACAATGCTCAGGTTTACGATAATGCACACGTTTACGGTGATGCAGAAATTTATGATCATGCGCATGTTTACGGCAGAGCTAAGGTTTATGGAAATGCTCATGTTTTTGATCAGGCGCATGTATATGGTACAGCAGCAATTCATGAATTTGCCAATGCATTTGGTAATGCACGTATTTCTCAAGATATTATTGGTAGTATTGCGTCGGTTGATGGTAGCGAAAAAAAATACGAACTTACTGATGAAACAATTGAAGTTGATGATCATACTCTTTACCGCATACGTGCATTGAGAGACTTTGGTGATGTCAAAAAAGGTGATTTAGGGGGCTGGGTAGAAAGTGAAGATAACCTAAGTCATGAAGGCAATTGTTGGATCAGTGGTGGAGGGGCGGTTTTTGGTGGTACAAGAATAAGGGGTGGTGAACATATAAACTCTCAGTTCGTTTCTAATAAGACTTATGAATTGTCTATGTTAACACCACAACGATATATGGCATCTCTACCTTGGCACCGTAGAATATGGGAGCGACTCCGTTATTATTGGGAGTACAGAATATGGCTTTAGAGCTTCATAAACGTGATGAATAATACAATTCTTTGTTTTGATCTAGGTACCAAAACGGGGTGG
>NZ_JBHIRG010000095.1:873-1144 GCF_042196965.1 Bartonella sp. AA83SXKL | reverse complement strand
TATTTGCAGATTGCATTTTAATATAGGTTGTTTATTTAAAAATTAACTTATTGAAATATAATGACTTTTATTTTTTGATTGAAAAAAATATATAAAGGGGGATAAAGGGAATCCTCAAAACTCATAGATGAGGCGTACTTTGAAGGTTCACTCTATGAATAAGGGGACATGATTTAGCAAATTTATCCTTTATATTTATGGGGATATTGAGGTATTAAGCATTAACGAGCTAAACAGTTTTGGTTAGGGGTCTTTTATATGAATGTGGGGG
>NZ_JBHIRG010000095.1:0-814 GCF_042196965.1 Bartonella sp. AA83SXKL | reverse complement strand
GGTATCACTTTTCTTTGGTTACGGCATGTGCTTTTGTTAAAAGCGTCATAGGGTCGTGGCTGTTTTGAGTGGTATTGTTAGAGGTTCATGAAGTTCTTTTAAACAATGCTTCATGAATGGTGCAAAGCGGGGGCAATTTGTATTGTTATTCATCTTTTTACGCCAAAGTTCTCTTTTGAGAATTTTTCTTGCCATTTTAGTGTTATTTGACTTGTTTCATGGCGTAATGGTTTATGGTCGGTCTTTTTCTGTTTTATCCCCACATTCTCCAACGGAGAATTTTTCTCGCGGATATTCAGAGAAGCAGCAATTGGAAAGCATTGAGAATTTACGTGCTTTAACGCCTAAAGGCATGACAAGGCCTTTTGAAGGAAAGCCGAGAGCACTTTGGGGGAGTGGGTACTGCTTTCCAATTCATGATATTATTGTTGATGGGGTTTATCATCTCAAGAAGAGTTCTATAGCAGCTGTAACAGGTCCTTATGTTGGAAGATGTATAGGTCTTTCTGATATCCAGTTTTTAATCAAGCAGTTAACCCAGATTTATTTGGATCAAGGCTATATCACGGCGCGTTTTTATATCCCAGATCAGGATATCAAAAGCAGCAAGGCGCTCAAACTTGTTGTGGTTGAGGGCAAGCTTTCGGATATTTATTACAATGGTTTACCAGCTTCTTCTCATAATTATGTTGTCTGGAGTGCTTTTCCGGGTTTGGAAGGGCATATTCTGAATATGCGCGATATTGAGCAGGGGCTTGATCAAATCAACAGGCTTTTTTCAGGGCATGCTCAAAGCGAACTTCTCCCAGGTCGT
>NZ_JBHIRG010000094.1:0-1174 GCF_042196965.1 Bartonella sp. AA83SXKL | reverse complement strand
TTGCAACAGAAAAAGCTTTTTGCGTGCCTTTCTCCTTATGTTTTTCTATGGTGGGGTTTTAATTTTTGCGTGTTGCACTAAAACGAGCGGCTTGTTGGAGTGGTGTTGCTTTGGCGCCAAAAGGGAGAAGAAGCGCTTCTGCTTGAGCGATGAGTTCGTCTCGTTTTTTTTGTGTTTCTTCAATACCATAAAGACGAATAAAAGTGGCTTTGTGCGCTGTTTCATCTTTTCCAGCGGTTTTGCCTAAAACTTTAGTGCTGGCAGTGACATCAAGAAGATCATCTGTTAATTGAAAGGCTAAGTCAAGATATGGTCCAAAAGCAGCAAGTTTTTCAGGCAATTCTTAGGATGCATTGCCGATGATCGCTCCTGCTTGGCAAGCAAAGCTTATAAGAGTCGCTGTTTTCATGTGTTGGAGAGTCGTGATATCTTTGCTTTCTTGTGGTTTTTTTTCTGCTTCAAGGTCAAGCATTTGTCCGCCTATCATGCCACCAAGTCCTGACGCTTGTGCAAGAGCGGTGATCAGCCTGATTCTGGTTTCAAAAGAGAGTTCACTAGTTTTGTGGGCAATGATTTCAAAAGCGAAAGTCAAAAGGGCGTTGCCGGCTAGAATTGCTGTGGCTTCATCAAATGCTATGTGAACGGTGGGTTGTCCGCGTCGGAGTGTATCGTTATCCATGGCGGGAAGATCATCATGAATCAGAGAATAACAATGGATACATTCTAAAGCACTTGCAACGTTGAGAGAGTATTCGATAGGGATGTCAAAAAGTGCACAACTTTGAATAACAAGAAAAGGACGTAGCCGTTTTCCACCATTGAGCACACCGTAACGCATGGCTTTGAGTAAAATTTCAGGACGAGCAATTTCACCATTTTGGACTTGATCACTTAACAGTGTGGCAAGTCGTTTTTCAACACTGTGGGCGTGTTTTGCAAGAAGGGTTATAAATTCATGCATTCTTATTTCCTTTATTTTGCAAAATGAAGTTTTAAAATTGAGTGCATAACATAAAGTGTAACTCTTTCTTATTTTATCAATTTGCGTAAGCTTTAACCCTGTCTCTTAAGTTTGCTGTTTGCCTGTACTGTATATGCGCGTTGGTGTTAAAGCCAAACAAAAAAATAAAAGAATGTCTAGTCAAAAGACTTTAATCAGTGTATAACCACATCA
>NZ_JBHIRG010000093.1:0-1184 GCF_042196965.1 Bartonella sp. AA83SXKL | reverse complement strand
AAAACTTATGATGATATAGACAACGAGCTAGAGAAAGCACTTGGTATTCAATTAGGTAGGTATCAAAATGAAAAAAAGTGAAAAAAATAAAAAATACGTATTGACTTTAAGGAAAGGTTCGTTTAGAAAGGCGTCAAGTGCTTAACAACACTTAGCGATAAGCGGATAAACCACGATAAGGTTTTTCCCATTCTTTAAAATACTGACTGTCTTTTATGTTGTGATTAGCATATAATGATTATGTCGGGTGTGGTCACACCATACAATACTCTTTATGAGAAAAGTGTGACGACGGACTTATCGCCGTGTTTGTTAGCACCCGACGCCCTTATGGGGTGTTAATAACAAACCTTTTTTACGATAAGGATTACTAGCATGAAAGCTACAGTTAAAAATCAAGAAACTTCTCCAAAATATCAACTCACCAATCAAACAATTCTTCGCGAAGGTAAAAAACTTTATCGCATTAAGGCGTTAAGAGATTTTGGTGATGTTAAAGCTGGTCAACTTGGTGGCTATATTGAATCTGAAGAAAATCTTTCCCATGATGGTAATTGCTGGGTTGGTGATCAGGCCATTGTTGTGAGCCCTGGTCGTGTTTACGAAAATGCGCAGGTTTATGGCAATGCAGGTGTTGGTGGTTTTGTATATGGTAATGCTCGCGTCTACGATTCAGCAAAGGTTTTTGCCAATGCCCATGTGTATGATAATGCCCATGTTTTCGATAGTGCAAAAATTGTAAGTAAAGTGCATGTTTATGAAAATGCCAATGCATGTGGCATGGCTATTGTTACTAAGAATATTTGTGGTGACACAATGAATAATGTTTATACAGAACGCCTTTCTCCTTATGGTGAAATTTGCTTTGTTATGTGTCGTCCTCATAGGAAAACAGCTTAAATAACGGCGCGGGCGCGGCGGGGGCGCCTGCTTATAACCATTTCATTTAAAAATTTGTTTGAATATTAGATTAGGGAGCTACCTATGACCACTAAAAATGTATCTAAAAAATATGAGCTTATAAATGAAAGTCACGTTAAAGGGATTACTTTATACCGCATTCGTGCTTTAAAAGACTTTGCTGATGTTAAAGCTGGTGATTTAGGCGGCTTTATTGAAAAGGAAGATAACCTTTCTCATGATGGCAATTGCTGGGTTTATGATAATGCTTGTGTTGTAAAATC
>NZ_JBHIRG010000092.1:0-1189 GCF_042196965.1 Bartonella sp. AA83SXKL | reverse complement strand
AAAGTCGTAGGCGATAGCTTAGTTAAACAAGATGAAAAGACGCATGTTATTAGCATTGGAGGTGAAAAAGGCGGTACGAGCATCAATATTGCAAACAGTGATAATGCAGCGCGGACACTCTCAGGTGTTAAGGAAGGTGATGTTTCAAAAGCATCGACGGATGCGGTGAATGGTTCACAACTCTATTCCATGAATAAGATGTTTGCGGAGTATTTTGGTGGAGGAGCCGGCTATAATGATAAGGGAGAATGGGGTGCTCCAAGTTTCAAGCTAAAAACAGTCAACTCTGATGGAAAAGATGAAGAGAAGAGTTATGATAATGTTGCGGATGCGTTAGCAGGAGTAGGGACGTCTTTCACGAATATTCATAAAGAAATTAACAAAGTCGTAGGCGATAGCTTAGTTAAACAAGATGAAAAGACGCATGTTATTAGCATTGGAGGCGAAAAAAGCGGCACGAGCATTACCCTTTCCAACATTGATGGAGCGGAACGGACTCTTTCTGGAGTGCGTGGTGGAACGATTTCAGAAACATCGACGGATGCGGTGAATGGTTCACAGCTTTATTCTATGAGTAATGTCTTAGCGTCCTATTTAGGAGGAGGAGCGGGCTATAAGGATGGGAAATGGAGTGCACCGGAATTCAAGGTTGCACAATTTAAGAGCGACGGTAGTTCAGATGAGAAGACGAGCTATGATAATGTTGCAGCTGCGTTTGATGGTGTGAATATAGGTATGACCAATATCAACAATCGTATTCATGATGTTGAGAAGAATGTTGCGTCCAATGGTTTAAATTGGAATGAAACTGAAGGAGCGTACGACGCGAAGCATGATGACAAGTCGAGCAAGATTAAGAATGTCTTAGCTGGTAAAGTTGAAGAGAATTCACAAGAAGTTGTGAATGGAGGTCAGCTATGGGAGACGAATGAGAAAGTGAAAGAGGTTGAAAAGAAAGTAGATACGATTGATCAACATGTAAAAGATATTACAACAACGGTTATGGATGGAGCGGTTAAATATGACAAAGATGATGATGGTAAAAAGACGAATAAGGTTACGTTAGTAGGAGGCAATGACAGCGAACCTGTTATGATAGATAATGTAGCGGATGGAAAGATTGAAACAGGTTCTCAGCAAGCTGTTAATGGTGGTCAGTTGCATGATTATACTGAAGAGCAGATGAAGA
>NZ_JBHIRG010000091.1:0-1189 GCF_042196965.1 Bartonella sp. AA83SXKL | reverse complement strand
AATGGCGAAGAGCAAGTTTGAACGAACAAAACCGCATGTTAATATTGGTACGATTGGTCACGTTGATCATGGGAAGACCTCGTTGACAGCAGCGATTACGAAATATTTTGGTGAATTTAAAGCTTATGACCAAATTGACGCTGCGCCAGAGGAACGCGCACGTGGAATTACTATTTCTACAGCACACGTTGAGTATGAAACGGAAAATCGTCACTATGCGCACGTTGATTGTCCAGGACACGCTGATTATGTGAAAAACATGATCACAGGGGCAGCACAGATGGATGGTGCTATTTTGGTTGTTTCAGCAGCTGATGGCCCAATGCCTCAGACGCGTGAGCATATTTTGCTTGCACGTCAGGTTGGTGTTCCAGCAATTGTTGTTTTTCTTAATAAAGTTGATCAGGTTGATGATGCAGAACTTTTGGAGCTTGTAGAGCTTGAGGTTCGGGAACTTTTATCCAAATATGATTTTCCAGGCGATGATATACCAATTGTTAAGGGTTCTGCGTTGGCAGCCCTTGAGGATAAGGATAAAAGCATTGGTGAAGATGCTGTTCGTCTTTTAATGAGTGAAGTTGATAATTATATTCCAACCCCTGAACGTCCTGTTGATCAACCATTTTTGATGCCGATAGAGGATGTATTTTCGATTTCGGGTCGTGGAACCGTTGTTACGGGTCGTGTTGAGCGTGGTGTTATTAAAGTTGGAGAGGAAATCGAGATTATCGGTATTCGTCCAACGTCTAAGACGACGGTTACAGGCGTTGAAATGTTCCGCAAGCTTTTGGATCAAGGTCAAGCGGGTGATAATATAGGGGCTCTGCTACGTGGTGTTGACCGTGAAGGGATTGAGCGTGGTCAAGTATTGGCAAAGCCAGGATCCGTTACACCTCATACACGGTTTAAAGCAGAAGCTTACATTTTGACAAAAGATGAAGGTGGACGTCATACACCATTTTTCACGAATTATCGTCCTCAGTTTTACTTCCGCACGACGGATGTTACAGGTATTGTTACGCTTCCAGAAGGAACGGAAATGGTTATGCCAGGTGACAATGTTGCGATGGATGTTTCGTTGATCGTTCCGATAGCGATGGAAGAGAAACTTCGTTTTGCTATTCGTGAAGGTGGTCGTACTGTTGGTGCCGGTATCGTCTCTAAGATCATTGAATAAATAATGCTTGTT
>NZ_JBHIRG010000090.1:739-1215 GCF_042196965.1 Bartonella sp. AA83SXKL | reverse complement strand
AGATGATTTTGCCCATATGATCAATCATGTAGGTTTTTCGCGAGTATCATACCGCAACCTCACGGGTGCAATCGCAGCGCTGCATTCAGCCTGGAAGATTTAAAAAATGGTGCAAATTTCCACTTACTTTCAATTAATACGTACTGGATGGGTTTTAGCACGTGAAGGCGTTTTGAGTGCTTTGCCTCACGATGATCTTCAAGGATTTCCAGCATTATGCCACCGTATCGCAAGTATGTTAGCGCGGCGTAAAACGAAAAAAAAGCGACGATCTGAAAAACTTTCCTATGCCATCAATAGGCTCGGCCCTTCTTACATAAAACTTGGTCAATTTCTTGCTACCAGACCCGATATTGTAGGACGTGATATTGCGGAAGATTTAGCACAACTACAAGATCGTGTTCAAACATTTTCCTGTACGGCTGCCATTGATCAAATTGAAAGTTCGCTTGGTCGCTCTATCAATGATTTATTCG
>NZ_JBHIRG010000090.1:0-683 GCF_042196965.1 Bartonella sp. AA83SXKL | reverse complement strand
ACTACGATGAAGTAGGCCATAAAAAAAAATGTGCTGTTAAGGTCATTCGCCCTAATATCAGAACGCGTTTTGCAAAAGACCTTAGAAGCTTTTACCTTATTGCCCATTTACAGGAACGTTATATACCAGCTGCTCGACGTCTGCGTCCTGTTTGTGTCGTTGATACTTTGGCACAAACCACACGAATTGAAATGGACTTGCGATTAGAAGCAGCGGCCATATCAGAAATGGCTGAAAATATTCAACATGATACAGGCTTTCGGGTACCAAAAATTGATTGGGAACGAACAGGACGTAATGTTCTCACAATGGAATGGATTGATGGTATAAGAATATCCGAAATTTCTGCTCTCAAAGAAGCAGGGTTTGATTTGCAAGCACTTGCAAGTACACTTATTCAATCTTTCCTTCGTCATACATTACGTGATGGTTTTTTTCACGCTGATATGCATCCTGGCAATTTATTTGTAGACCCACAAGGATGTATTGTTGCTGTCGATTTAGGAATTACGGGACGACTTGGTAAAAAAGAAAAGCATTTCCTTGCTGAAATTCTCTATGGCTTTATTACTCGCGATTACCATCGGGTAGCACGTGCTCATTTTGAAGCAGGATATGTACCTCCACACCACAATATTGAGAGTTTTGCTCAAGCCAATCGCGCAATTGGTGAACCAATTCAC
>NZ_JBHIRG010000089.1:256-1244 GCF_042196965.1 Bartonella sp. AA83SXKL | reverse complement strand
ATCATAATCATTCGCTTGTTTGATGATCGTGTCCGCTACAGGTTCAGCTAATTGATGTGTTAAATAATCAGCTTCAGCGACAAGAACTTGCCGCACACCAGTGAGTTTTGCACTGTTCTCGGCGATTTCTTGAACATTTGTTCCACAAACTAAAATATCGATATCGTTGCTGATTGCGCGAGCAGCGTTTAGCGTTTTTGCCGTTTCTTCTGTATTATGTTCGGCCAATAAAAGAATTGCCATACGTTTTACCCTTTTATGCAGTGTTGCATTTAATCCATTGATTATCGAATATTAAATGCAATTTGTTTGTTTTAGCGCACTGACCAGCTCTGCTACATTTGCTAATTTAACACCGCATTGACGAGGTTTTGGTTCTTCTACGCTTAAGACCGTTAAACGTCTCCGTGTCTCTAAGCCAAGATCAGAGAGAGCTTTTTGTTCAATGGGTTTTCTTTTTGCCTTCATAATATTAGGCAGAGAAGTATAACGCGGCTCATTTAATCGTAAATCAGCCGTCATGACGATGGGGAGGGGGAGGGATAGAGTTTGGGTTCCATCATCGACTTCGCGGACGACTATAGCATGTCCATTTTCTATGTCTAAGTTTGAGGTAAAAGTTGCTTGCCCCCAACCAAGAAGGGCGGCTAACATTTGACCGGTTTGATTGCTCTCGTCATCAATGGCTTGCTTGCCTAAAAAGACCATATCTGGTTTTTCTTCCTGGACAATGACCTTGAGAATTTTAGCAATTGCTAAAGGTTCGAGTGTTTCTTGTGTTGTTACAAGGAGTGCGCGATCGGCACCCATTGCAAGTCCTGTTCGTAGGGTTTCTTGTGCTGCTTCTGGTCCAATTGAAACAAGAACAACTTCTGAAATTTTGCCGGATTCTTTTTGGCGGACTGCTTCTTCTACGGCAATTTCGTCAAAAGGGTTCATAGACATTTTTACATGGGATAGATCAACGCCTGTGCTATCCGGTTTGACG
>NZ_JBHIRG010000089.1:0-246 GCF_042196965.1 Bartonella sp. AA83SXKL | reverse complement strand
TAATCAACAACACGTTTGACAGCGACAATTATTTTCATGATGATCCTCTTTGTTTTTATGATCACAAGTTTATAGTAAGAGCAACAAGAAGCCAAATCGTTTAAAACTGAACTTCACTTATAATTGGTTTTTTCATGCTATAAACTTTCTCTGTTTTCTTGTACTCTTTTTTCATTATTCCCAATCTCCATTTTGCATTTTCTTGCGTTGTAATCATTGCCTTTTTTCCTTGAATAAAGAGTAAAA
>NZ_JBHIRG010000088.1:0-1277 GCF_042196965.1 Bartonella sp. AA83SXKL | reverse complement strand
AACAAATCATAACTATTTATTAACCACATTTTGGTTCATTTAGAAAGATGTTTTATTCATAGAAAACAATATTTTATTATACAATTTCTGATGTGATAATTTATGACTCTTATTGAGAGAGAATGAGAGAAAAGAGAGCTAAAGTTATCCACAGATCATGGGGTTATGCACCCCATATCTTAAGATTGACCCGTGACATAAGCCGCCCATTTATCCATATAAACGCGGCGCTGTTCTAAATAATCAGTACGACGATAGGCACGCTCTACTTGTCCTCCGACTGTATGACTTAGAATTGTTTCAGCAACCTCATAGGGGGCATCGGTTGTTTCAGCGAGCCAATCGCGTAAACTAGAGCGAAATCCATGGGGGCAGGCTTCAAGTTTATTGTCTCTCATGTATTGAGCCATACACTTCGTAGCAAGGGGACCGCGACCGGTTGCAGAAAAGAAGAAATCATTGCGAGAAAGTGAGCGCGCTTGTTTTAAAATGTCTAATGCTTCAGATGATAAGGGCACACGAAACTCTTTTGTAGTATCACGCTTTCCTTTCATATTTTCAGCAGGGATTGTCCAGATATCACCTTCAACTTGATCTTTATGAATATGACGTAAAGGGTTAGAGCGAACCCCTGTAAGGATAAGCAAACGCAAAGCCAGTTGTGTTAGGGTTGATGCTTCGCAAAGTGTTTGATAAAAAGCTGGTATATCTTTCCAATCCATTGCAGGTAAATTTTTGACTTTATGGCGTTGTTTTCCTAAAAGAGCGCGTGCTTTTTCTGTTGCTTGTAAATCAACATCCAAACCTAATGCAGCAGCATGTTTGAGACAAAGTTTGAGACGTATCAATGCTGTCCGAGCAGCTCCAGCTTTTGTATGCCAGATAGGGGCAAGTGTATTACGTATTTCTGTTTGTGTAATCTCTGACACAGGAAGACAACCTAATTTAGGGAGAATATGAAGTTGTAAAGGCGAAAACCAATGTCCATCTTTCCCATCCCCTTTTAATTCAGCTTTACGAGTTTCAAAAGTATCCAAGGCAATATCTTTTAAATAATGAAGATTGCTTATTGCCTCACGCTTTTGTTTCTCACGTTCTTTAATAGGATCACGCCCTTCACGTAAAACAGAGCGCCATTGATTTGCCAATTCACGGGCTTGTTTTAAAGAAACATCTCTTAAGGCACCCAAGCCCATTTCACGGCGCCGACCATGAATGGTATAGCGATAAATCCATTGAGCACCTCCATCTTTACGCTTATGAAGTAACAAGCCGGC
>NZ_JBHIRG010000087.1:0-1301 GCF_042196965.1 Bartonella sp. AA83SXKL | reverse complement strand
AAGTGAAAAAAAATAAAAAAAGGGGACGCCCTAAAATAGCAGGGCAGGTAAGAGAACCAAACGGACGTATATCACGTGCAAAAGCACCGCGTGAAGCCGTTGATAAATTGGCAATAGAAATGCGTGCAAAGCGCTTCGGTTTAACGCTACAGGAGGCAAAAAATCCACTTTCTGGTACCTATATCGGGCGGCTTTGTTTACAAGGCGTGCTTACACAAGAGCAATATGACGCCGCGCAACAATATCTACAGATAAGGAATAATTACCTTTGCGCAAAAGGCTTGCCTAATGCAATTTATGATGATGTGTCTACAAATTCAGATCCAGATAGCTTTGAACAATGGGTTCAAAAAGCAACAAATCACTATCAAGCCGTGAAAGAGGCAGTAAAAGAAGCCCAATGCCTCTATAGACAGTATAATCTTCATGCAGCGCTACAGTACCTCGTGATAGAAGATCAAATGCTATCACATCTCGTGAATTCACTGTGCGTTGCTCTTAATGCGCTCCAGAAGCACTTTTTGCAAAATCGTGTAATTATCGATAAAAATCACTAATAATATCGAACAATACTTTGATTTCATGGTCTAGTTCTTTAATTTTTTCTTTTTGTGTAGCAATACGCATTTGAACTTCGGTAATGATTTCTAGAAGTCGAGATACCTTTTCATGTTTCTTAGATTGTCTTTCTTTATCTAACTCCTTCATTTTGGCTATTTCGGAGTCCATACTGCTGATCAAGAGACGAGATATATTATTTCGTTTTTTGATTAGATCGTGCCATTTTCTTGTAATTTTTACATGCTTTTCAAACATTGGTTTTGGTAGTAGCCAAATTTTTTTCAAGAAATACATCTTTTCTATCCATAGAATTTCGTAAAATTTTGTTTCCCACCAATAGTCAGTATTATACAGGTGCATATGGTATGCCTTCTCTCGTTCTATAATTTCTTTTGAGCAGAATAACTCCTTCGTATTAGCATATCCATTTGAAGGGGATATAAGAGACGTTATCAAAAGTGCGATAATTAATACGCTTCTAAATAAAGATTTTTTTATAAACATCATTTCTACCTTATATGTCTACCTTAATGTGCACTTTATCTGTTTAACTGATTCACTTTGAAATTATCAATATGTGTTATTTTTATGTTGACAAAGTGTAGCAAATCGTATTTAATGACAAATACGGCACTGGTCGTACTGTATCTAAATGAGGGTGTGGTACAGTTCAAAATCCCCGCAAATGCGGGGTTTTTTATTATCTGGAGGGCGTATTTTATGACATCAGAAAATACACA
>NZ_JBHIRG010000086.1:1053-1345 GCF_042196965.1 Bartonella sp. AA83SXKL | reverse complement strand
AGCCTTACATAATATGTGTTTGGTTAGGGGCATTGATGATGGCTATGGGCGGATGTTTCTCTCTTTTTAGTTATTGGTTTCGCATTAGAGTGCATCAACGGAGAGTCTCCCGCTTTAAATTTTCTGAAAAGGCATTGAGATGAAAAAGAAACTATTTTGCACTTTATTTTTTTTAATCATTGTTTTTTCTCTGTCATTAGCAATGGCAGTGGAGCCAGATGAAGTTTTAAAGGATACAGTTCTTGAAGCACGTGCACGTGATATTTCATTACACTTGCGTTGTCCAGTTTGC
>NZ_JBHIRG010000086.1:0-997 GCF_042196965.1 Bartonella sp. AA83SXKL | reverse complement strand
CGTGATTTACGGCTTTTAATTCGTGAACGTTTGAAAATGGGTGAGAGCAATCAGCAGGTTATTGATTTTCTTGTTGAGCGATATGGTGACTTTATCCTTTTGAAACCACCATTTAATAAAACAACTTGGTTTTTATGGTTATCGCCTTTGATAATTATCATTATTGGTGCAAGCGCCATATTTTTCCAAATAAAATGGTACAAGAACGAAAAAGTAATTACTTTGAATGCTAGTGAAGAAAAGCAGTCAAAAATATTCTTTGATTAACACAGATGTTACAGGAAAAAATAGGGTACATTTAAAGTGATATTAGTTTTTTTCATCAGGATGTATTGTTTACGTTCTTAAACCTTACAAAACTTTAATAATTTAGACAGAAAACGGTAAGGTTTGTTATTTTATAAAGGACTGCAATTGGGATAACAATATGATTAAATAGGAGCACATACCAAATGGTTAAAAAAACTTTCTTCACAACATTAGCCGCAGTAAGTTTTTCTGCTGCTTTAGAAACTGCACTGTTTTTTAGTGGATGTGGATCAAGCTTGTGGACGACAAAAGCTCATGCAAATTCTGTATTTAGTTCATTAATGCAACAGCAGGGATTTGCAGATATTGTTTCTCAAGTAAAGCCTGCTGTTGTTTCAGTGCAGGTGAAGAGCAATAAAAAGAAAAAAGAATGGTTTTTTAGTGATTTTTTTAGTACTCCGGGTTTTGACCAATTACCAGATCAACATCCCTTGAAAAAGTTTTTTCAAGATTTTTATAATCGTGATAAGCCTAGTAATAAATCTTTGCAACGTTCGCATAGACTACGTCCTATAGCTTTTGGATCGGGTTTTTTTATCTCGTCTGATGGTTATATTGTGACCAATAATCATGTGATTTCTGATGGCACAAGTTACGCTGTTGTTCTTGATGACGGTACAGAACTGAATGCAAAACTCATTGGAACGGACCCACGAACTGATCTTGCAGTATTAAAAGTCAATGAAAA
>NZ_JBHIRG010000085.1:0-1471 GCF_042196965.1 Bartonella sp. AA83SXKL | reverse complement strand
ATTAGAACTTTATGGACATAGTCGCGGGACAATGACATTGGGGAATATGCTGAATTCTTTCAAACAAGAAGGTGTTCACGGTATAGCCGACAACACGAATATCAATTTCTATGGACCAGCCTTTAATGCTTTAGTTGCATCCGGTCTGTTAAGTTATGTGAGTGATGGCAAACAAACCACTATTGGCTTTGATGGGAATAGATACGACTTTGTAAGCAGAATTATTGGCGGCAATGGCTATACTTACGAGACAATACCTACTGGTAGTAACATGTGGAAAGAATGGTGGAGAGTGATCATGAATCCCATAAGCTCCCATACTTGCCTTGGAGATGTGGGTTATAAATGCCAAAAGTTTTATGGCACATCTCATCGTGAACAATTTCCTTTAAGTAAATCAAGGAGTAAAAAATGAAATACATTTTAAAGTTATTAAGTGGAATAGTTTTGGTGAGTGTAACTGGATGTAATATCGATAAACCTCCTCCAGGAGAGATAGCTACGTGGGAGAAAAATGGTGTTACTGATTTTACTGAGGTAGGAAAAGCTTTATTAGAATGTGGGATGCCAACCCCTTATGATACTGATCCAGAAAGCAGAAAGCTCAGCTACAATGCAATAGCAACCATAGAAGCTTGTATGATTCAATCAGGTTTTCGTGATAAAGTGGGAGGGGGAACTTGGTGTGTAAATCATAAAGCCGAGGATCTTCCCATTTGTCGTCCAGGTGCTGTCATACCACAGCGCAGTGTCAAGAAGCGCTTAAACAGCCCTTTTTGTAAAAAATATAAAAATAGTCGCAAATGCCAACCTTAAGTGTTTCTATTGGTGATGATCAACAATCCCTTATCCTTGCTTTTGCTTGGAATGGCGCGATTGTTTTCTCAACCAATCATCTCAATATTGTTCACCGTTGTTTTAAGCAGCGGTGACAGGAAATATCAACAGGTTTATGAGCTCTGTTTTATCGTAAATAAATCCATTGAAAGAGGGGAAAAATGAAGAAAATCTTAAAACTGTTGAGTTGCATGGCTTTGTTAAGTATCGCTGGATGTGACTCAAAGCCTCCTTCAAAATACTTTGTTATATGGCAAAAGCCAGATGCAGATTCTACTGAAGTAGCAAAAGCATTGTTAGAGTGTGGTAAGCCAACTCCTTATAATGCCGATACAGAAAATAGTGGATTAGGTTTCGGTGAATGGGCAATAATTCATACTTGTATGCTTCAATCTGGCTTCCACTATAGAAGTGAAAATGGAAAGTGGTGTGAAAATTGTCAAGATGATAGGATTCCGGTGTATCCTCTTAGTGGTTCTATCACGCCTCAGCGAAGTGTTGAGAGACGCTTAAATAGCCCTTATTGTAAAAAACATTCAGAACAACTTGAATGCAAACCTTAAGTCTTGCTTCAGCAGAGAAAGCCTTGAATTTACACCAAATAAAGCTCCAGGTTGATGAGTTTGAGAAAGCC
>NZ_JBHIRG010000084.1:0-1479 GCF_042196965.1 Bartonella sp. AA83SXKL | reverse complement strand
CAACCTCGACAACTTCAACACCGTGTAGAAAACCTGTTGCCATACTTTATGCTCCTTTAAATGGTTGGCTAATGAAATGAATGGGAAAAATGAGAGGTAAAGAGCCGCTCTTGAGAAAGGTTTGTTTTCAACAAGCACTTTCTTTTTATAAATATCTTGACTTGGTCCCAAAATGGTACTAAGATTGATAAAAATCAGGATAAACTTATGAAAATTGTTAAAATCTCCACACTTCAAACTTTTTGGGCTCGATATCCTGATGCTGAACAACCGTTAAAAGCATGGGTAGATGAAGCTAAAAATGCGCAGTGGCGTTCTCCTCATGACATTAAAGAGAAGTATAAAAATGCAAGCATATTAAAGAATAATCGTGTTGTTTTTAATATTAGAGGCAATGATTATCGTTTAGTTGTTTCAATCTTTTATCCAGCAGGTTGGCTTTATATAAAATTTATAGGGACACACAAACAGTATGATGCAATTGATGCTAATACTGTAGAACTAAAGGAATTTAAGAAATGAATATCAAACCAATTCGTACAGAGAGAGAGTATCAAGAAGCTTTAGAAATTGTGTCTGCAATGTTTGACAATCAACCTAAAGAGAATACTCCAGAATTTGATCAAATGGAGGTTCTTGTGTTGTTGATTGAAGCGTATGAAGCAGAACACTATCCTGTTTCTCCTCCTCACCCGATTGAAGCTATTAAATTTAGAATGGAACAAATGAACTTAAGTGCTAAAGATCTCGTTCCTGCGATTGGTCATTTAAATCGTGTTTATGAAATCTTGAGTGGTAAAAGAAAATTAACACTGCGCATGATTAAAAACTTGCACCAACAGTTCAATATTCCACTAGAAAGTCTGATAGCTTAGGTTTTATACTAATTTATTTTTTTGAAAGATTTTTAAGGGGTTTCAAAAGGTCTTCAAAGATCATTTAAAGACCCTTTAATATGTATTATTTCTCGTTTTAGAAATCGCAATTTGAGATAATAAGCTCTTGAGCCGGCATTGGATTATTTGAACCACATGTATAAGATGTATTCACTTCTTTTAGTTTAAATTGGCTAAAGGTTTTTCGGATCTCTGGCACATCATTGAGAGACAGAACAAACTTTCCCTTTAATTGTGCAAGCAGTGTGGACATCGTCTGGTAATCCTCTCGCTTAAACAAATCCTTGCCATAGCAATTCTCAACGCCTGTTAAAGCCCTTTTAAAGGGCTTTAAAAGAGCTTTAAAAGGACTTAAAAACATATAAGCCTGCTCATACAAAAGCTATCCATTTGACTTGCGCTATTTTTGGTTTTGTATTTAATCTTTCCATAACCTTATAAGAACAGCGCCATCAGCTCCAGCACCACTTGGAGAAGAATCAGAGTGAGCACCAGCCCCGCCACCTCCAAAACCACGCCCTGCTTTTCCTGAACTGTAGGAACCTAGTCCTATCCCTCCAGCTCCACCCCTTGATGTATCGCC
>NZ_JBHIRG010000083.1:1239-1543 GCF_042196965.1 Bartonella sp. AA83SXKL | reverse complement strand
TAGTATGCAAAACGATGAATTATTCTTATAAACCATTACGATGCCTCAATTTGGAGATGAAGCATTTTGTTACATTTGGTTTGAGAGAAATGAACTTTTTCAAAACCGTTTGTCTCAAGAGACAGTCCCCAGCAGTATAAATCAATAAATCTTTATAGATGACGTAGTGGGGGTATACACAAAAAGCAGTTCTTCGACCGATCTTTCTATGACAGAGTATCAAAAGTTAAAAGGCAGTGTACTGTGCTGCCTTTTTGTGAAAGTGAACGGAATAAAACAACGTTTGTTTTTATAGTCTTAAGTT
>NZ_JBHIRG010000083.1:0-1190 GCF_042196965.1 Bartonella sp. AA83SXKL | reverse complement strand
CCTGCTTTTTGGAGCTTGTGTTGATAATTAATATCCGCATGAAGGGCAAAATTTTGAGAGAGTTGCGCATTCACACCAAGCCCGCCTTCAACAGAATCTCCCATAGCATCAAGATAGAAAGTATCTCCAATCTGTACTGTACTCTTGTTACTACAAGCTTTCATAAGGTTCAGCTTACCGTAGAAAGAAGTGGCATAGCCTTTTTCATCAGAAGGTATCGTTTGTGTCAGCCGCCCACCAATACGCAGCAACCATTGATGAGGCTTACCCATATTCACGTTAAAGCCATCGATATCTGAGAGGGTGTCAAACATGAGACGTTGATAAAGGAGTTGTGCTTGTGGTTCAAAGACCAATCCTTTAGCATCGGTTTCTAGTTTATGTCCGATGGTCGCTGATGCACTTACAGTATGAGAACCATCCAATTTTGCAGTGTTCCCAATGAGGGCTGTGGTGATATTTCCTTTGAAAGCTCCGTAGGAGAACAGTGCATTAACATAGATGCCATCGTTATGCTGGATGTTTCCATATGCAGCAAGTGACCATTTATCGAGGGTACTCTTATCAGCACCTTCCATGCCCTTTGGAGTGAAAGAGAGTTGTCCGTATGTCCCCAAAAGACCAAAATGTGTGGTGCTATTTTGACCTTCTAATGCTGCTAATGTCATGCCTGCTTGTATTGCAGTATAGTGAACATCAGCACCATAGCCATAGTGTAGAGGACTACGGTTAGAAGACAATGTGATCTTGTGGCCATAGGAGGATAAGAAGATCCCACTCTTTTTGTTATCTTCTTTTTTATCCTTTGCTTCAAAGAGTGTTGTCCGCATATTCTCTAACAGTATATTCTGATTATTCAGCTCAGCCAATCCAGCGGAAAATAAAGCGTTAGGCATGACCAAATAACTGGCTACTTGTGGTACAAGAGCTCTTACTTTTCCTTTAGCATTAAGACAGGCAGCTTTTTTAGAATAAAGGGGAGTTGTTTCCCCATCATTAAGAGAGGCAGTTTCCTCAGTGTTAAGAGGGGTTATTTCTTCAGAATTAAAAAAGTTTGTTTCTTGAGTATCAGGTGAGATAGTTTCTTCAGCATCAAGAATGGCATTTTGTAAGCGGAAATCCCAAAAATCTTCTTCTTCTCCCACGAAGCTTTGCTCAATACTCGCTTTCCCGCGGCTTGATGTTGGTCC
>NZ_JBHIRG010000082.1:0-1577 GCF_042196965.1 Bartonella sp. AA83SXKL | reverse complement strand
CTTATAATTTTGATTGCAAACCTTTTATCGGCTTGTGCATTAGCACCAAAGCTAAAACAGCCCAATGATAGGAACCGTGTGCCTATTAATAAAACAATCCCTGCCGAAATCAAGCGAGGAGACAACGGAATCTCATAAACTGATTTATGAAGTTAATAATGTAATGGTCAGTCTTTCTAAATATGTGAAAATTAAAAGGTGTGAAATATGCAAAAGCTGATTATTATCATAGCGATTAGTGCTTTTCTTGGAACAACAAACTTAGCAAGAAGTAACACTCTTACTAAGCAAGGAGGAGGTCATAGCCGTTTTGCAGTTCCTACTATAGGGTCAGGAAATCTCGATTCAAGCAACAATTATAAACCAAAACCACCAAAAGGCTATGAGCCACCACGTAAACTTCCACCCGATATTAAAATTGACCTTTCTAATTTTGGAACGATGAGAAATCGCGTACCGTCCAAACCTAGTGGCTCTAAGCCATCTAACACACCTCCAATATCTCCCACAGCTCAGGTACCTAAATCAACTTTCGTATCTGCTCCATCAGCAAAATATCTGGAGCTTACTAATCTATTAAAAAAAGGGGAAATTATTGAGCTCTTAAAAAAACAGCTTGAGTTGAAAAAAGAACAACTTTCGCAAACAGAAAAAACCTATCAGGCTATAACAAATAGTCAAAAAACTGGACCTAAAACTATAGATTTTTCTAGTTTTTTTCTCAAAGAACCAGAATCGTTCTATAAGAGTGATAAGCTTTCAAGGAAATCATATCAAGAGGTATTAGAGGACGAAAACAAAGTTTCTGGGCCTTTTGATCAAATGGGCAAAACTATTTCAGAGCGTTTACAATTTGCATCGATACTAGATAAAGCTGTAACTTTAAAAAGTTTTGAAAACGTAGAAAATCGTTTTCAATACCTCAAAAATCTATTTAATGAACTTCAAACAAAAGAAAACCTGAAAGATACTGCAGATCTTCAAGCACATATCGATGGTTCGTTAGCCATGATCCAAAATGAATTTATAAAGATGGAAATGGTAGCGCATTTACGTGACGCTGAGCAATCACTTATCAAAAGGAAAAGACGCGAACTTGATATGAAAATTTTTGATCATGAAAAAAAAGGAATGCCTACCATACGATGAAAACAAAAGCCGATGTAGAAGGTTCAGTACTCTCTGAACAATTAAGAGAAGCACAAAGATTTTATCAAAGCCAAGATATCATGCTGAAAACACTTAGGTAATGTATAAATGAAAATGAGGCGTTTAGCATGTATCTATGTTCCAAAGTGATAAAAAATTGAAAATTCGTTAAAGAGGAATTCCATGAACTTTACAGTTTTCACGCAACTTTTCAATAAAATTGATCAGATAACAAAAACATATGTCACGGATGTTTCCTCAAAAGCAATTGTTACAATTACACCCTTCGTTTCAATTGGAATCACAATCGCTTTCATCATCTACGGATGGCTTATCATCCGTGGCGCTATAGATATGCCACTTTCCGGATTCGTAAACCGTTTCCTGCGGATAAGTATTATTACTTCAATAGCTCTTACCACAGGACT
>NZ_JBHIRG010000081.1:0-1601 GCF_042196965.1 Bartonella sp. AA83SXKL | reverse complement strand
TCTGTCCAAACAGGAAATCTCTCTTTGTTTTTGAGGGGGCGTCTTTTTGTTCCTAAAGCTGGATTATTTTCCAAAAGACCTTGATCAATCGCCCAATTAAAAAGTCCATTAAGGGCTTTCAGAAAATTTCTAGCCATTGCTGGTGTTTCTTTACGTCGTTCAACACCGGCTATAATATGTTTCTTTTCAATTGCTTGGTATGGAATATTTCCTATGGAGTCGCATATCATTCATAAGAATGTATTCTTTTTGTTTCTTTGTAGCTTTAGAGTAGCTATGCCAATTAGAGCTGTTAAAGTATTGTTTAAGTAGCCATGCAAATAACCCTTCAACAAGTTTACCGGTTTTGGATTTAGGAAGTATAAGCTCTTGTAACTCGGCAAGTACACTTTTGTAGTTATCAATAAACTCTTGCGTTCCATAGGTACCGCGTATTCTAATACGTGGTCCATGACCAATACGTACATACCATATAATTTTACCATGGCGTGTGACTTCTTTGACAAGATGAGGGGGGCGTGGTTTAGGCATGGTATTTTACATCTTAGAGAGTACGGTTTCGTAATATTCATTCTTTGACAAATCTAAAAGTTTGTCTGGATGGCTAACTGAATTTGGTATTGGAATATCGGATTTAAGATAGATAAGCAGTTCACCAGTAGGTTTGATTTCTATGAGTTCACATCCCTTGTTTTTTAGCTTCTCTTAAAGCCCGTGCAATGTCTGCTTGCGTTATGATAGCTGTACGAGGCGCCATATCTTTTCTCCTTACATTGAGATGCAATTCACGTGTGGCGTGAATCACGCATTACTTGAAAGTGTTAAGAAGGGTGGGGGTGCTCGTAGATATGCGGGGAACAAAACACCCCCATAAGGTTAAGCAGCTTTTGTTGAGAGTTGTTGTATCTCTCGTTCTATCTCTGCTAAAAAGGCTTCAACAGCTTGATTGATCTGTTCAATTTGTTGATCATCACGGAAAAAACGGAAGAAGTCACCATCGCATTCCAAAAACCAGAATGCTTTGATTCAATTGAAAATGCGATTTTGTATCATACAACAAGTGTAGCAAATGAGTTGAGGGTAAAAATGTGGGCCGTTTCCTATGAGGAAGTTGAATGTTCAGGAAACATATGTGATTTTCACTTTAAAAATTCTTTGCTCAACAAAGAGGCAACTTATGGTAAGATAACTTTAGAAGATGGGGTAGTATACAAGGCATTTACTTGGAATGAAGAGAGTGAAAGTTCGCTTTTTTTTCAAGGGTACCGATGGAATAATTTATCTCACATGATACAGAAAACTGTTACGCAAGAATTTTCGCCTACTCGTCAAGGAATGATACAATCTAGTGGCAATCTCATCATTAACGCTGATACCATTGATAACCATTATAGCACTATAGAAGCGGGGGGAAATGCCGATATCCACACTGGTGTGCTGACCAATTTGGGGGCAACGGGCAACATTATCACGCAATCAGACAAAGAGACCACAATCACTGCTTCTCATCTGCTTTCCGGTCAGGATATCAATGTGAGCGGAGAAAGTGTGACGATTGATGGCATGACAGATCACCATAAAAGCCATTCAGAGACCCATGA
>NZ_JBHIRG010000080.1:0-1602 GCF_042196965.1 Bartonella sp. AA83SXKL | reverse complement strand
AGATGCAACTGCCCCGCATTGGCTGCCATATCATGGCGCATACGAACACCAACACCTTTTTCTGTTGCCACAAGTTTAATCTGATCCGCCTGTAGAGCCCCCAAAGCAGAACCATCTATCGCATATTCCGGTTTACCAGTAATATCAGTTAGCTCTTTCATTTCCCGTGAAGCATAATCAAAGTGACCCGTCCCTGCTGTCACACCAATTTCTCTGCCCGCAACAGCTCCTTCAAAATGCACTGTGCGTGAGACAATATCGACAATATCAACCGCCCCCTTGCCAGAGAAAAAATTGGCTCCCTTAGCGCCAAAGGTAATATCCCCACCTCGCACCTCAAAGCCTTTCAAAAAACCGCTCGCATCAATTTCGGGTACACCTGTGGTTAAGGTCGCATGGGGCGTATTGATAAAGCCACAACCATCACAGCTTATCCCATTGGGATTGGCTATAATCACATCGGCGGGGCTCCCAAAAACCTCTCCTGGACCATGAAGCGCACTGCGCTTGCTGCTGGTCACTTCATTTAAAATCACTTTCGCCGAACCCGTGAGGCGCAAATGCGGATTGCCCGGCATAATGCCCCCCAACTGCGATTGCCCCACTTCTTGCGCATGATTGTTCCAAATCACACCCGGATTTCCAATATTAAAATCGTTATATTTATTGTGTGATAAGCCCTTGCCATTGGGGGTAACAATATCAATGGAAGGAACCCCATTGGGCGCTGCTACTATATCTGGACGATGGGCGGCATTCGCGTTAGGATCCACAGTAATTTGTGCCTGTAACGCTGAAGGTGCTAACAAACAAGAAAAACCAAGTCCCCCAAATAAAACCTTTTTGAGCATCGTACTGGAGACTAAAACACCTAATAAAGCTGCTCTTTCTGCTCTCTTCTCATATCTCATACGTTAACTCCCCAATAAAAAATGCTTAAAGTTCCATTGTTAATGTCATAAAAAATGTTCCTGATTTTTTGTGCTTAACTGTGCTCCAAAAAATACTGGAATAACTGGCATCAAGAGAGACCATGCCTCCCGCAAGCTTGACACCTGCTGTCCAACCGGCAAGCTGGTCACTCTTAATCCCATACAAAACTTGCGAAAACACACGCCCATAATCCAAACCAACATAAGGGCGAAGTTCTCCAAAAACCTTTTTGAAGGTCGCGTGATTGCTCCACGGAATGGTGCGTAGCAGCAAATCATTCCGGCTAAAAAAACCGTTATTGCCAAAAAGCAAACTCTCACGCGTGCCACGAACATTGGAAGCGCCCCCCAACGAAATCTGTTCAGCTCCCAATAAATTATGCGGTGAATATTGACCACTCAAAAGATTGCTCAGTATAAAGTCCAAGCCCCCTATCTTAAAAGGCGTCATGACACTAAGCGTACCGGTAAATTTGGCAAATTGTGGCTCCGCATCCCCTGCTCCTGGCGCATGTTTCTTTACTGAATGAAACAAGGGAAGCCCTTGCAAATAACTCACATCAAAGGTCCAAGTCCCCCCCAACATCTGGCGAGAATGCGAAATGCCAAAATTGGCGACGCTATATTGACGGCTGCCCACTTCAATCTTATTGCCAAGAAGGTAATTGTT
>NZ_JBHIRG010000079.1:0-1693 GCF_042196965.1 Bartonella sp. AA83SXKL | reverse complement strand
ATGAAGGCACGCGCTCTTTTAGGAAAACCACGTGCGACATCAACAAATATTCCTGCTATGCCATGGCAAGAGGTTCCGGCATTTTATCAAAGCTTGGATGATAAGATCCTTTCAAATTTAGCACTGAAGTTATTGATTTTGACAGGAGCACGGTCATATCCATTGCGCTATTTGCGCCTTGAACAAATTGATAAAAAGATATGGACTATACCAAAAGAAAACATGAAAGGTATTGTAGGGAAAGTTTCAGACTTTCGCGTGCCACTAAGTGATGAAGCTTTGAGAGTTATTGAAAAAACTCTTCCCTTTGAAAAGAATGGTTTTCTCTTTTCTGGTCTTACAGGCAACCCCATTTCTGATGCCACCATGGCAAAGTATATGACAGTTTGTGGTTTGACTTATCGTCCCCATGGTTTTCGTTCAAGCTTACGGGATTGGATAGCAGAGACAACGTCAACACCATTTGAGATTGCCGAAACTGTTCTTGCCCATTCAGTTGGGAGTTCAGTGACGAAAGCTTATATGCGAACGGATTTTTTAGAACAGCGACATGTTCTCTTGGAACAATGGGCGTCTTTTATATCAGGAGAGGCTTGACAGGATTATAACAATGTGTCTATTGTCGAATGAGGTGCTTGAAAAACACCTTAAAACAACTAGCGGATTGGTTGCCGAAATAACTGATCTTCCGCAATTTAAAAGCTTTGACTCATTGTATGCTAGACGCATATAATAGCTTTGTCGGGTGTGGTTATGCCATATAATACCCTTTACGGGGAAAGCATAACGACGGGCTAGTTGCCGTGTTTTTCAGCACCCGGCATTTTTATAAAAAGTGTCAATGAAAAACATCTAACAACTAGGAGTTCGCTATGAACACTCTTATAGAAATTACGGAACAAATCATTGATCAGGAAACTGTTCAAACCGTTAACGCGCGTGAGTTACATACGTTTTTAGACGTTAATATACGCTTCAACGATTGGATTTCACGACGGATTGAAGAATATTCTTTTCAAGAAAATCAAGACTTTGTGAGTTTTACTCAAAAAAGAGTAAAACCTAAAGGCGGTCGTCCAAGTACAGAATACCACATCACTTTAGACATGGCGAAAGAGCTTTCAATGGTTGAACGTAACGAGAAAGGACGTCAAGCACGCCGTTATTTTATTGAGTGTGAGAAGAAACTAAAAAGCCAATCTGTTGATTATGATAATGATACACGCTTTGATTTGCCAAGCTATTGGGAAGGTATGAACGCTGGCGAAAAAGTTTTATATCTTCTGGGTCCAATACATGTTCGTCTTCTTGATGCCTTCAGAGTAGATGAAGAGAATAGAAAATATAAAGCCATCATTAAAGAAGCTAAGCGCGTTCTAGCAAGATCTGTTGTGAAAGCGGCTTAGTTTAAAACACGATTCATCTCCCCATTTCAAAAGTGGGGAGGGGATAAAGCTTTCAGTTTTTGGTTAGCCACTATTTTAAATGTACAAAGATATTATTGATAGTCTCCATGAGACGAGCAAAATTAAGAAACCATTTTCTAAAGAATTTCGCGCGTCTCAGAGTATGTTTAGAGTCGGATATTTGGTTTTTGTGTAAAAATACTTACAAACGCATCCATAATACGTGAAAAATCAAGTGCTAATAAGAGTATAATGAGTACAATCCATTTTGTATAACGAGACATCAC
>NZ_JBHIRG010000078.1:0-1744 GCF_042196965.1 Bartonella sp. AA83SXKL | reverse complement strand
TTGACTATAATTCGCGCTTTGTTGGAAAGCACTTGGTCGCGCGCATTTTCACCTTCATAGATTTTGTAAAACTCCTGTTGAACAGTTGGGGCACTTAAAAGCGCTGCAGTATCATAATTCAGTTGAATGGTGTCATAATCATAAGTTTCACGGTTAAGCACATACTGATTAAGCCAATACCTATCCACAACCTCACCATAGCTGGTTTCATGTTCGCGCATCACAGAAATAACATCAACTGCACCAGTTGTGTTATCAACGCGTAATACCAAGGGAGTGGGTGCTGGTTGGGAAAAGCCGACAACCCCGCACATCATGCCGAATAACCCAAAAACCCCAACAACACCTGCTACTCGCCACGCTGTTTTGCGCGACTTTATAAATTCGCTGATGAGTTCACGTTCCAAGCCGCGGCTTTCTTCATAGTAGCTATTTAGTTGTTCGGCTTTTATTGGTTTTACTTGTTTTTTTGTCATATTGCTCCTCGTTGAATTTCGATAGGGACTGTTTTGTTAACAGGCACGCGATTCCAATTATTAGGTTGTTTTGGCTTTGGAGCTAACGTACCGCAAGCTGATAAAAGCCCAGCAATTAAAGTTGCAAAAATGATTGATTTCATTGTACCATTCCTTATTCAACTTTTAAATTCAACCTAACACTTTTTTATCATTATTTCAATTTTGATTATAAAGTATATAGCCTGTAAGTTTCTTTATTTTCTTGATTTTGTTTTTGTTGAGGCAAATGACTTTTGACAGTGCAGATATCTTCTCTTGTGTTTACAGGTTATTTGACTGTGCGATTGCTGTACGAGGTCTTTCTTTCTCCTGCACCTGGGTTCCAGAGATGTCTAAAAGTAACGCCTTTTGCCAGAGCATTGGCAATGCTTGACAATTTGAGCAACAGTACAATGGAAATAATAGAGAGGATAAGCGCACCACCAAGCGTGTAACCGATATTTTGCTGACCATCAAATTTAATATCAGACATGTAGTTTGCAAAGATATTCATCATCATACTAAATATGGTTGCTAAGAGGACGACGAGAATTGTATAGTTGAGAATTTGAACTATCCATTGTTCGAATAAGCGATAGGTTGGTTGCCAAAGGAGGGCGATGATGAAGAATGGTCCGAGTCCGACGAGCAGCACAAGGGCGATTTTTGTCAGCAGGATGAATGCGCCACCGATTGCAGCTAGGAAGCTTGTTGCAAGTAGAATGAGGATGCCGAAGAGGCCATAGAGTAATCCATCCGCATCTAAGAAAGCAGCTTCTTCGAAAGCTTTGCTTGCGGATTCGAACCCTTTTTCAGCTACCTTATCAATCAAGGCGTTTAATTGCGTTTCTTGTGGCGAATTGTTTATTAGCGCGCTTGATAAATCATTAGGTATGTCTATGATCAATTTAGCAATGTCTGTTTGATAAAGTCCTGCTGTGAGAGCAATTGAAGTAATAATACTGATGCGCAGGCATCGGCTTAGGAAACCTGCGAGGGGCATTTCTATTGCCCCACGCATGATGAGCCATCCATAGACGATGAAAGCGATGGTAAGACCGATTGATACGAAGGGTGTAATTATAGCAATTGCTTCTGAGGAAATGTCTGTGACATATGTTTTTATTGTCTGATCAATTTGATTGAACAGTTGCGTGAACATAGTGAAGTTCATGGCATTCCTCTTTAACCGATTTTTAGTTTTTCATCATCTTCAGATATTTATAGATGGGAGTTGATTTATATTG
>NZ_JBHIRG010000077.1:0-1808 GCF_042196965.1 Bartonella sp. AA83SXKL | reverse complement strand
AGCGGAGCAAGCCCAACAGAGCACAACAGAAGCCTCTAGAATAGCTTTGGAAGCGAAAGCGGTAGCAGAGTCTGCGGTGCGTTCAGGAGAGACGGCAGGGCAGGTGAGTGGGGAAGCGGTGAAGGGCATAGCACAAGAGGCGAAGCGTAAAGCGGATGAAGCTGAAAAAATAGCACAAGAAGCCAAACAGACAGCAGGTTATGCCAAACATGATGCGGAGCAAGCGCGTAGTGAGGTGGAAAATGCAAAAAGCACAGCGAATGCAGCGTGGAATAAAGCCCACAAAGCGAATGAAACAGCAGATAGTGCTAAGCTTACAGCAAGTTTAGCAGAAACGGCAGGCGAAGAAGCCAAGAAAATAGCGGAGAAAGCCAATAACTACGCGTATGAAGCAAAAGATGAAGCCGGAAAAGCCAAGGAAATAGCCAATAGTGCAAAATATGCAGCAGGAGAGGCGCAAAAGGCAGCTGAAACAGCGGGTAAAAAAGCCGCGTCTTTAGAAGCAGCCGCAGAAGAAGCACAAAAAATAGCTAAAGAAGCCAAACAGACAGCAGGTTATGCTAACCATGATGCGGAGCAAGCGCGTAGTGAGGTGGAAAAAGTAAAAAGCACAGCGAATGAAGCGTGGAGTAAAGCTTACGACGCGAATGAAGCAGCCAATAACGCTAAGACTATAGCAAGATTAGCAGAAATGGCAGGTGAAGAAGCCAAGAAAATAGCAGAGAAAGCCGATGACCGAGCGTATGAAGCCAAGAATGAAGTAGAAAAAGCCAAGGAAATAGCGAGTAATGCAAAATATATAGCAGGAGAGGCGCAGAGGGCAGCCGAAACAGCGGGTAAGAAAGCCGCGTCTTTAGAAGAAGAAGCGGAAGAGGCACAAAAAATAGCCAAGGAAGCCAAGGAGTCTGCTGGTTATGCAAGACATGATGCGACGCAAGCGCGCAATCAGGCAGAAAATGCAGAGAAAATAGCCTCGTCTGCGAGGAGTAGGGTTATTGATATCAATCAAGTGGTTGAGAATTTTAAAGCCCCCGTAAGTTTAGCGCGGATGTACTCAGACGAAGCCAAGAAAAAAGCCGAGTCGGCAGATTCACAAGCCTATCAAGCCAAGAGCGAAGCCGAAAAAGCCAAGGAAGTAGCTGATAGAGCGAAAAGGACAGCAGAAGAAGCCAAAACAACCGCCGATACAATGAAGAAAGAGCTTAGTGGTATCAAGAGTTCTCTGGAAACAGCGACAACAGCTCATACAGTAGCCACACAAGCAAAAAATCTCGCAGAAAAGATAAACACTTTTCTAAAACAGTCTCATTTAACGGTTTTATCAATTTCCACCCCTTTTCTTGTTGCGACAGGCAAAGCGCAATTAACCGTGAAAAAAGGAACCTATCTAACTTTGCCACGAACTCATGATATTTTGGTTGTAAGTTATACGGTAGATGCCAGAATAAGCATGCCGTCTCTTTCTGCGGGCAAGGATTATTATCTTTATTTGGTACCGGAGGGAGATTCTCATAAAATTGTTGTATCAGAAAACTCTACGTATCCAAACGGTTACAGCGTCAATAATTCGCGCAAGATAGGAGGGTTTCATACGCTTTGTGCGGATGTTGGTACGATTTCTGGTCACCCCTTGTCTGGTTATAGGGCAGGGGATATTTTACCCAATTCAGTTTGGTGTTTAAATCACCGCCCTTATAGTTCACCAGAGGGAATGGTCTACGACCCCTCTACAGATCTTTGGGTTGATATTTATCTTCAATCAGGGACGGGTGAAAATACGAAATCAATGTATCGTACCAATATAACAA
>NZ_JBHIRG010000076.1:0-1924 GCF_042196965.1 Bartonella sp. AA83SXKL | reverse complement strand
GCCGCTGTGATCCCCGCAATCTCATCATCTAAATTAAAACTCAAACCATGCTTTAAAGAATTCCAAAAGGCTTCACTTTCACTTATTTCGGGATGTTCTGCTTCTTCCTCATAAGAATGGTTGTTATAGTCTGATATGTGTCCAATAATAGGATATTGATCATCATTCCAAATCTGACTATTTGAAGAGCGTTTATTATAATCTGTTATATGTCCAATAATAGGATACTGATCATCATTCCAAACCTGACGTTTTCCAACGTTATCATTCTTATGATTAAGCATTTTAGTATCTCTTTATTCTAATATTACCATCTGCATCTTGAATTTTTGTTCCTATCTCAAATTTAGCGCTCTCTTTGGGACTGGATACCTTCACAAACTCCATAACGCCTTTTTTCTGAGTATTATATTTATCAGAGATTTCTTGAGGGGTTATCTTCCCCGTCATCCAATCATGCAAATCAGTTTTCTGAAGCTTATTTAAAGCATTAAATGTTATTTCAAGATTTTCTAAAGTTTTCAGTAGCCCTTTTGTATTACGCGCAGAATCTAAAGAACCAAAGGTTGCTACCATCGTCCGACTTTCGTAATCTGATATAGGACCAACACTAAGACTTCCTCTAGGATCCATCGATTTTAAGCTCTCAAATACCGCCTTTAAAGCACCACCCTTAATCGTATCAAATAATTTTTCTAATTCATTCGCAGGAGTTCCTCCAATTCCACGCGTAGCCCACGCCTTAAACCCGTTAATCTTATGTTTGCGAATGAGTGCAATCGAATCACGAATAGCATCTATCCCAGCGTTCATCTGATGTTTTGTGGCAATAATATTTTTTTGCTTTTTACCCTCCCACTCTTTCTGTGCTTGTAGCTTCTGATTATACTCAAGTTCTTGTGGAGACCCCTTTACCGGTCTCATTTCGCGTTCACCAGTCTCTGGATTGGTATACCATTGAAACCCCTGACTTAACTTAGGAGTATCACCACCTGTTAGCATCGCACTAAGCATTTGAGGATTACGTGCCATAATAGCAGCTTCTTCTTCACTATAGCCTTTGGACTTTAGATACTCGACGGTCTGATTAACCTGTCCTCTTTTTTCTCTTTCCATATCACCACGACGAAGATTCATAGCTGCATTCGCTAAACTTTGTGCTATCGTCCCATCTGATAATGCATAACCAATCCCATAATCTGATAATCTTTGTAAAAACTCAGGACTACGCAAGTAATCCCAAAAACTCTGTTGAGAACCAGTATCTTGGTGAGGAACAGTACTCTGTTGTGGCTGTACAGACTTCTGTGGTTCTACAGATGAAATAGGCTCTGGTAATTGAGACTGCTTTGGTTTCAATGATGCCAAATCTGAAGTTTCAATTGCATTAGGCAAAGGTTCAATACCTAAAGGATTTGGTTGTGAACCAAAGGTCGCTACTGGTAAAGAAGGGACTGAAGACGGTACATACGGTTTTCTGCCTGCCGATCTTAAAGACGAACTTACATCTGGCAAAGGTTCCATATCCTTCGATAAACCTAAAGGATTTGATTGTGAACCAAAAGTTGGTACAGATGAAGAAGGGATTAAATAAGGCAAATTATTTGCCTGTTGTTGTGCATTTTCCATACGTTGATTTTGCATTAGTATACGCGACGCGAATGGGTCCATTGCATACATAGACTTAATTAGTCGTGATAACATGTTATCGTTACTATTTTGCATAACTACCTCACTTTTTTCCTGCAAAATTAGCAATACTAGCTAAAATCCCTATAGCGTTCTTCCAAGGGTCGTTGCCTTGCATCATAGAGGCTGTATTATTATTCGTTGTCGTGCCGTAATTTCTTGCAAAGCCATGACCGGCGTTCATAAGCATATTCAACCTATTCCAGCCGCTATTGTCTTGTTCCAGCCAACGTTC
>NZ_JBHIRG010000075.1:0-1972 GCF_042196965.1 Bartonella sp. AA83SXKL | reverse complement strand
AATAAAGGGGGAGCATTCATCCGTTTTGCAGGAGAAAATTTAAGTGCTACAGAACACCATGATAGCCTCTTGCCAGTCCCCTTACGTCCTGGCAAACGTTTGCTTGGAAGTATCATGTCTTGGGCTAAGCCGCAAAAACTTGCACCTTTTACCAAAAATAGCTTTTTCTTTGATCTTCCGTTTCCAAAAGATGTCACTGTCTCACGACAAATTCTAGCAGAACCGAGCTCAGATCTTTTTGAAAAAACGTGGCTTAGTCTTGCTGATGGAACGCCCCTTATTACAGCGGCTAGTCGTGGTAAAGGCACAGTTATTTTTATTCATATTGCACCTGATCCCACATGGTCAAATCTTCCTCTTTCTGGTTTTTTTGCACAAATGTTGCAAAAACTCGTCACATTGAGTGCCTATGAAAATAAAAACTCAACACAAAGAAAAACAACAACAGTACAAAATCCTTGGAAAACATTAACCGCTGATGGAAAACTACAATCCCCTCCTTCTGATGTTGTTCCACTAGTCATTGATGCACAAAATCCAATTCTTGCCTCCTCTCATAACCCACCTGGGTTTTACGGCTTTAAAAATAATCTTTATGCACTCAATCTCTTAAATTCTTCATCGCGCTTGATGAAACAATCATCATTGCCATCTTCCTTAAGTAAGAATCCCTTATCCTACGATACAAAAGAGAAACATCTCACTGGTCTACTTTTAGGATTAGCCATCTTATTATTCGCTTTGGACCATTTTCTCATTTTATGGATGGGGGGCGTTTTTTTTCTCAATCAACGCCGTAATATGTTCCTTTTTCTTCCCCTGGCAATAAGTCTTATCGTCTTGTTCTCAGACAGTCCAATGTTATATGCGCAAGGAACAGAAAATCATGATGAAACCGCAGTACAAGCAGCTGGAGCAACACATCTTGCTTATATTATAACCAACAACTCTGAAATCGATGCAACGAGTAAGAGCGGGCTAGAAGCACTCAGTCAATTTATTGCAGAGCGTACAATGCTTTCACCTGGTTCTGTAACAGCAATTAATCTTGAGAAAGATGAGCTCGCTTTCTATCCTCTCATTTATTGGCCCATTGATTCTCATAGTTCTTTGCCAACACAAAAAAGTCTTGAAAAAATAAACAGTTTTATGAAACACGGAGGTACAGTTTTATTTGACACGCGCGATCAAATACAGACCGACCTCAGTCTTGAAGGCGCTGCCACCCCAGCTACACAAAAATTACGCGCCATTTTAAAGAGATTGAACATTCCAGCCATTGAGCCCGCATCAGCTGATCACGTTATTGCGCGTTCTTTTTATATTATGCCAGATTTTCCTGGTCTTTATCGTGGTTCACCTTTATGGATTGAATCATCATCAATAAATAAAAAAAACAACAATCCTCTTGGCTTCGGTGATAACGTAAGTTCTCTTCTTATCACCGCGAATAACTTTGCGGGTGCTTGGGCACTAGACGAAAAAGGCATGTGGAAATACCCACTTATTCCTAATGATCCGGTGCAACGCCTATGGGCATTTCGAGCAGGATTAAATATTGTTATCTATGTTCTTACCGGAAACTATAAAGCTGACCAAGTTCACGTTCCTGCACTCTTAGAGCGCTTTAACAAAGAAAGAAGGCAATGATACCATTTTTCACTTTTCAGCCTTTTTTGCCTCTCTCTTGGATTTTCCTATTAGGGGGGATATCGGCCCTTTTTGTGGTTATTGGCCTCATGACAAAGCATCAAGGATCTGTCTTGCGTCTTATGACATTGATCTCATTGATCGTTGTTTTACTGAATCCAATGATGATAAAAGAGCAACGGGAACCACTTAAAAGCACCGTAGGCATTGTCATTGATCGCAGCAAAAGCCAAACGTTTGGTACGCGTACAAACGACAGTGACGAAGCACGTGCACAATTAACCAATGCATTGGCACACTATCCACAATTTGAACCACGCTT
>NZ_JBHIRG010000074.1:0-2067 GCF_042196965.1 Bartonella sp. AA83SXKL | reverse complement strand
CGAATCAAGAGTTCTTTTCGGGGTGGTTTTTTAGCAAAACCAGAGGTCCAAAGGGTCTCTAATTCTAAAAAGTCAAAATCCTTAAAGATCTCTCGAACCGCATCACAATCATTTAGACTCAAGACAAATTTGCCTTGTATGCTTTTGAGAACTTTTGCCATACTCACAAAATCATCTTCAACAAAATTCCCAGAGCTATAACACTTCTTCTTCACAAGATAAGGCGGGTCTAGGTAAAATAAACTGTCGGGTGCATCAAATAGCTCGATAACCCGTTCCCACGACAAATTTAAGATTGTTGTATCAAGAAGCTTCTGTCTAACACGTCTCATCCTTGATAACAGCTTTTCGGGATTAAATGCTATAGGCTTTTTCCTTCCAAAACTAAAAGAGACATAATCTTTTTTCCCATACATCACACAACGTTGGAGAAACAAAAAACGGGCGGCTCTTTCAACTTTGGAAAGGCTTTCTGGTTCAATCGCCGCAAGTTCAAAAAACAACTGTCTTGAACAAACAAACCATTCTAGTCGTTTGGCTAAATCATCAAAGTCATTTTGAACGCATTGAAACAGATTCGTGATCTCTCCATTCAAATCATTAATGACAGAATATTTTGCTGGTTTTTTATTTAGGAAAATAACACCAGAGCCTAAAAACGGTTCAACATAGGTTTCGTGGTCAATATTATTTAAAATCGGTATAATTTTCTTACGCAGATAGTGTTTACCACCCATCCACGCAAACAATGTTTGTGTAAATTCTTGTTTCATCATATTTTTAAAGGAGAGATTTGATATCTAACTTTTTGTTATCCATCTTTTAAGATGTGATAAGATATTATCGAGTGCATCCATAAGGCGGGCAAAATCAATAACAAACATAAAGACAATGAAGGCAATCCACTTCATAAAGCGTGACATCATCTTTAAGCCTTGATAGGTCTCTATCATCTCGTGAAGGAGCTGTTGTTCTGTTTCTGTAAGATCTTTATCTTTGCTGCTTCGTTTCTTGACCATCTTTCCAACCACATAAATGGGCTCCCTGCTTGTTATGCTTCAAAATATCTCTTGCAAGGTTGGAACTGATGACCGCAACATCCTTATTATCCAAATAAATGGGCAACCAGCCACTACAAGAAACAGACCTATTTGCCGCGCACCCAACGAGAAAGTTCAGAGCGCACACCAGCATCACTTTTTTGATTAACTTCATTTTCTACCTCAAGACGGGTTGTTGCTGTCTTTAAAGCATTCTCTGTTTGCTTTTGCCGTTCGCTTTGCTTGCCAAGCTGAAACGCCTTGGCTAAAGCCATAAAAAAAACGGCTAAAGCCGCTGTAAACATAAGAGAATATTTCTTTAGCCAAAAAATCATAAGCGTTGCTCCCCAAACCGCTTGGCGACAATCACTATGCCCGTTACAGCCGCTAAAACCATGATGCCTGCTAAAGCCCATTGCACCGGACCATTGCCAACCAACAAGCCTCCAAACCCCGAACAAGACCCTATAATCGGGGCAAGTGCTTCTATCTTTAAAAGACCGCTTGCTGTTTTCGTTTCTACCCTTTGATAATTCGAAGAAACATAAGCCCCTTTTACCCATAATCCCGCTTCTGCTGCTCGACGGTTGGCTAAACCCGCAAGAGGCTTCCCACCGACCTTATTCCATTTCTGTAATTCTAAGGGTACGGCTTCATAATCCCCTTGATTAAGCTTCTTCAACAAGGTTGACTTGCGAAAAGCAGCTGTTCCTACATTATAGCAAAATGAGACCAATGCCGCGAATTGGCAATCCGTTAACGAAACCGTCACCGATTCCTCTACCGTCTTCTCAAATTGCTTTAAGTCTTCACAAAGGATTTCTTCTGCTTGCTTTTGGCTAATACACATGCCTTTTTTGACAAGGGGGTGACCCGCATTGCTGGTGTGACCATAACCAATCGTCCAGATACATGCCGTGTCTCTATATGCCTCTAAACGCAAACCTTCCCATTGTTTGATAAGCTCTAATCCTTCTTTCGATATCTTTCTCATCTGACGCTCCATAAAAAAAGCCCCACAAAAGTG
>NZ_JBHIRG010000073.1:0-2307 GCF_042196965.1 Bartonella sp. AA83SXKL | reverse complement strand
TATTGATTAAAATGAATCATCCACAATGGAGTAATGAATGCATATATACAAAACGTATCATATTGCAAGCGCTCTATTAGAGATATGAAAACTTATCAAAAGGAATGTAAATGATGCGTTTGATTTTTACTCACTCATTTGAATGAGAAAACCTATAAACGCTTTTTGTTGCTCTCAAACGTATCAAAACGCTCGGTAGCTTTAATAATTCAATCAAAAGCAAATGCATATTCAATAAATATCTGCAAAAAACGTTCTTTTTAGCTTGCAAGCATTGGTTTTTAAAAGCAGCTTTTCATAAGATAAATAAACAAACGCTTTTATAAAATGTAAGGTTTTTAAATTTTTTCTGCTGTGAAAGCTAAATCTTAGTTTTCTCATAAATGAAACGTTCTTAAGAGCAAATGATAACTAAGTTATAACTGTAATAAAAAAAAGTTTTAACGTTTCTTATAAAGATCTCATTTTATGTTTCAAACGTTTAAACGTGCATTTAAAGAGCTTTCATAAGCGTATTTGTACTTTTCATTAAAACCTAATTTCTTTAAATATTAGCCGGTCCATTTTGGGGATGTTATCTTAGAATAGAGCATTCTTAAATATTACAGCTTTTGACTCAAAATTAAGTAAAAACCCATACCTTATGATGTTACAATGGTTTTGAAGTTTACTTTCTTATCTTTGTCTAAATAGCTGCCCCCAAATTTGGAAAGAGCTCATTTGGTTTCGTATTTTTAAACTATAACTTTTAAAACGTTTTTAGTACCAAATCTAAAGTAGATAGTTATTCTACTGCCATGGCATTATTTGCTTCCATTTTTTTGTGGAAGCGAATAGTTCCATTCTTAAAGACTAGCCTGCAATCTATTCATTAAAAGGCTTTTCATTTCATAAGATATAGCATTTGAATTTCATGACCTTTATTTCCTACCTCGGTAAAAAAATACCGTGGTTATAAAATCGATCTTGTCTTTAAATCCTTTTATGCAATCTTTAAAATGTTCGGTGTTATGATGATGCTGTTATGACAGCTCTCTATTTTGCGCTCGCCAATTTTGGCGAATGTTAATTTGCTCTTTTATGTGATTAACAATCCAATCTTTAAAACAAGATGTGATCTTTAAACGTATGTTATCGATATTTTCAAACGACTAAATTTAAAACAATGTGATTTGTGCTGTGATAAAAACGTATCATAAAATTTATGAACTGTTATGAATGATATCGGCTTTTCATTTTATTTGAATACACACATGCGTTATAATATTTACATCATGATTTGCTTTTTATGGTCTATTCATACATGCCAATCTTATATAAAAAATGGTCAAATGAATCACGTATAAAAATGTGGATTCTTAAGTGGATTCATATAAAATAATTTCACACAACCTATTGACTTTATTTCATTTTTTGATATGATAGCTTATCAGCTGGTACAAAGAAGATGTGGAGCATGTGAACAAATGGCGTGAACATGCGCGGGAGGATTTTCGATTTTACAATGGTGATCAGTGGAATGAGGCTGATTTAGCGGCGTTAAAAGAGCAACGCCGCCCCGTTATGACGTTTAACCGTATTGCACCATTGGTTAATGCCGTTGTGGGTTCAGAGCGTAACAATAAACGAGAGGTGCAATTCATTCCCCGTCAAATAGGCAAGGCATTGCCAAGTGAATTGCTTACAGGAGCAGCGGAATGGTTTCGCGACATGGCACATGCTGAATATGCAGATAGTGATGCTTTCCAAGACGCTGTCATCTGCGGCATGGGGTGGACTGATACCCGCCTTGATTATGAAAACAGTCTTGATGGTGAACCGGTCATTACGCGTTTAGACCCGTTAAAGATGGTTTGGGATAGTGCAGCGGTGCAACCGAATTTAACCGATGCACAACGCATGTGGTATGTAGACCGCAAGCCCTTGGAAGTAGCCAAGCAGATGTTTCCAAAATCTCATTGGACAGAGCTGAGTGCGGATTGGGCGCGTGATGGGGTTGCTTATGAAGGCATTCATCATAATGATCTTGAAGCTTATAATGATGAGAAGGGCATTGATGTTGAAAACGGTCGACGGATGATCACACTTGTTGAAGGACATTATAAACAAAAATACAATAAAGTCAATAGTTTGTTTGTAATTATCTTATATGAATCCACTTAAGAATCCACACTTTTATACGTGATTCATTTGACTATTTTTTATATAAGATTGCCATGCATGAATAGACCCAAAAAAGCTAATCATAAAGAAGTTTAAGAAGAAAAAACAACTTCAAAATGTCCTTCAAGCGTTTTAACTTCTTTC
>NZ_JBHIRG010000072.1:1864-2316 GCF_042196965.1 Bartonella sp. AA83SXKL | reverse complement strand
TCGAGAACTTCTGAGCCAGTCTGACGAAACGTGCCATTGGCTATATCTAAAGAAACATCACGGCTGCCATCGGAATTATAGGCATAACAATTATCCGTACCTGCCTTACAGCTTAGATAGGTGTTTTTATAAGCTGTTGCCCCTACATTGGTCAGCACACTCGCATAGATATCCGCATTGCCCCCAGCTCTCATGATGCTATAATGATTCTCAATGTTATCAGCGTGAATAATAAGATCACCCGTAGACTGAATCATCCCCTGAACCACAGGTTTATGCGAAAACGTCTGCGTGACAGTCTTCTCTGTCATATGCGACCAGTTATCCCATCGATACCGTTTTACAGACTTTTGATCATAGACAGGCTCAAATTCCCAAGTAAATGCCTTATAGACTGATCCATCTTTTAAAGTTACCGTACCATAAGTTCCTTCTTTGCTATTCCAAAGTGG
>NZ_JBHIRG010000072.1:0-1819 GCF_042196965.1 Bartonella sp. AA83SXKL | reverse complement strand
GTCCCGTATGACTTTGATGTTCGTGCCCCTTTCCCCAAAGATTGGGCCCATCTTGATATAACATCCCATCACTGAGTTGATCAGCCCCCTCTGGTCTTTGAAATGAAAGATCGCTATATTCCTTTTTTTCCTTCATTTCCGGTATGCTATCGGCTTCATTTTGCAATGTTTTGGTTTGGATGTTTAAGTTTCCACCTGCCTGAATCAAACCTGCTTTGTTGACAAGAGAAAGGCTCTTTCCTGTGCCCCCCAAATTGGTGAAAGATAAATCACCCTCTGCCACAATGGCACCCAAATCATTCAACAAAGCCCCATCAACTTTGAGCGCACCATTGCCCTTCACATAGATTAAACCCGTTTTGCTGTTGGTCGCATCACCTGTCACACTGAAGGCTAAATTCTGCCCCGCTGCCAATTGACCACTATTGTGAAGCTTCCCTGTTTTGATGGTAAAATCTCGTGCCGCTAAAACCGATGTTTCCTTATCCGTCATAATCCCTGGAGCTCTAAAAACAATATCCCCACTCCCCCCCTTATCTGTCACAGCTTGCAGCCGTGCATGCTGAATATCAAGGGCATTGGTGCTTTGAAAGTCTAAACCGCCATAAGTCAATTCGCTCCCCGAAACATCAATATGATCCCCCTTTAAATACAGCGTTTGAGGCGTGTAAATATGAGAACAATTCTTGCTTAAATCGAGAGTGTTTGCTGTCAACCTCACATCCCCCATGGCAGACAGCACATTCTCAACACTAATCCCTCCAGATCCCGATGTCAGTGTTGTGCTGCCATAGCCGATAACCTGATCATAATAAATGTCGTTACCAGCAAAAAGGGCAATATTTTCACCACTGATAATATGTCCAACCTTTATCCCCCTTTGTGCCGTAATCGAAAGCGAGCCCTTCTCATGCAAAATAAGTTTGCCAAAAACACTCGATTGGACAAAATCTCCCCCTGTCATCAGTGTGCCAGCCTCAAGGTTCCTGACCTTTAAAACAGCATCTCCACCCGTCATCAGAGAAGAAAAATCAACCGCTCCACCATCAATATCTGCCCTTCCATAAGCAATCAGTTGTCCAAAATGAACTCCAGCATCCGGTTGGGTATGAATAGCAACATTATCATGAGATTGAAGAAATTGAGAAACCGAAACCCCGTTATGAGAAACCAGAGTGATCTCTCCCGCTCCATAAATGCTTTCCGCAGCTATCGCACCTCCCACACTTTGGAGATCAACACCCCCATGGCTGCCCAAAACAAGCTTCCCAGCAGCCCCCGTTGCTGCCATATCAACCCCACCGGCTAAAAGATGCGCCCTGATATCACCACCAGCATGTGCTTTTAAATTGCCCCCAGACAAAATAGTGCCACCAATGGTCAGATCACCGCCCGTTGCAAACGCTATATCAGCCCCTGCCCCTAGCCCAGAGACTTTGATGGCTTCGCGCGAAGACAGCTGCATATTGCCTCCAGAGGTCGCTTGCCCGGCAATGGTTAAAAGCCCTTCTTGTGCCTCTGCTATAAAATGACCATCTGCCCCAATGGTTTCTAACGTCACATCTTTTTTTGCCGCAATCTCAATATGCTTTTTGGATGCAATGTGTTTTGCCAACACACTCTGGCTTTTTGATTTCAGAACAACACCCCTATGACCAAAGGCATTCTGTAGTGAGATTTTTCCATCCGCAGAAAGATGTAACTGCCCCGCATTGGCCGCCATATCATGGCGCATGCGAACCCCAACACCTTTTTCTGTTGCCACAAGTTTAATCTGATCCGCCTGTAGAGCCCCCAAAGCAGAACCATCTATCGCATA
>NZ_JBHIRG010000071.1:0-2518 GCF_042196965.1 Bartonella sp. AA83SXKL | reverse complement strand
AGTTCTTGGTCATCACTTTATCCTGAGTATGGACAACAAAACACAATAGATGCGATTATAAGAGATCAATTGCATGCTCTTGTAGCGACTTGTGCACAAAGAGATCTCAATCCGGCAGAAGAGATTTATAGAATAGCGCAAAATCTTGGCTATCAGAACCAAGCATTACAAGCGAATAATCAAGTTGCTGCGCTTCAAAGCCGGCAGAATTCTGCGAGAACCTTAACGGCATCTGGTGGAGGGGGCAGTGTTGGACCAATCACTTTAGCAAGCATTGATAGGATGTCAGAAGAAGAATTTGACGCTTGGATATCAAATCCGAAAAATAAAGCAATTTTTCGGCAATTGCATGGTGCTGGTAACGGGTATTAAGAGTGCATTTTTATAGAAATTAGCCTGTTTTATGCAGGGTTATGGTCCGGCTTTTAAGCCGGTTTTTTTTACAGCAAAGAAAGGTAAAATCAATGGCATTAACAACAGTTAGAGCAGATGATCCTCATGCGATAAGCACGTGGTCAAAATTATTAAATACAGAAGTTTCAAAGGCGATACCTATTGCCCCCCTTATAGGCAAGGGTTCAAACAGCATTATTCAACTTAAAACTGAAACACAGAAGGGCAGAGGGGATTGTGTTACATTTAGCTTACGTACACAGCTTTTGGGACGGGGAGTTACCTCAGGACAGACGCTTGAGGGGAATGAAGAGGCATTACAATTCCTTCATGACAGACTATATATTGACGAGCTTTCGCATGCAGTTCGTGTAGAAAATGAAGGTAGTATAGCGCAACAACGTACAACGTTTGATTTGCGTGACGAAGCAAAAGATGGCTTAGTTGATTGGTATGCAGATCGCTTAAGCTTGATGTTTTTCATTCAAGCTTGCGGATATACAGCAAGGACAATCTCTTTTGAAGATCGGATGATAGATATCGAGAATGTGCATTATGGATTTAATGAACCTCTGGCACCAAGTAGTAAGCGAATTATCCGTCCAGATGGTAAAACCAAGGATGAAGATCTCAGTGAAGCGCCAAAACACAGCTTTAGTTTGAAGCTTATTGACGAAGCTGTAAAAATGGCGAAACTTGCTAATCCCAAAATTCGACCAGTACGTGTGAATGGGGAGAGTGTTTATGTTCTCTATTTGCACCCAACACAAGTGATGCAATTGCGCACCAATACAGAGACTGGACAGTGGCTTGATATTCAGAAAGCTGCTTATACGGGTTCGCGCGCGAAGAACCCGATTTTTGATGGTTCTCTTGGCATGTATAATGGTGTGATTTTACGTGAATCTGAACATGTCACTCATGGGGTTAAATCTACCGATCATACAGCGAAAAAAAGTGTGCGTCGTGCTGTTTTTCTTGGAGCACAAAGTATCGTTATGGCTTTTGGAAATAATCGCAATGTCAATCGCTATAAATTGGTGGAAGAGCATTTCGACTATCAACGTTACTATGGTTTGTCTGCGAAAACACTGATTGGCATGAAGAAAACCCGTTTCAAATTTCCAAATAGCTCTCAAGCAGCGCAAGATTTTGGAACGATTGTTATCCCCACCTACAGTGGTGAACCTGATAATTAATCATAGGGAGGAAGCAAGACATGGCAGATCAATTACCACCTCCACTACAGGGGAGAAATCTTCACACCCAACAGGTGAGTTTCTTACGTTTGAATATCTCGCATAAAGATAAGCATCTCACAACGAAAATAGGGATATTACCTCGTGGCGCTTTGATCACTTCGATGAAGGCTTTTGTCAAGACCGCGTTTTCTGAGGCAAAATTAAAGATAGGCAGCACCTATGGAGGCAATGAGTTCAGTGAAAAAGACATCAAAGCCCAAGGCACGCAAGATTTTACGCCAACAGATCAAAAGTCTTTTGTTGCAGATGATAAGGAGATGACCCTTTATGCAACACGGGATAAAACAACTGCGGCTGGTGAGTGTGTTGTGGTTGTGCAATTCGTAACAAATCATTGAGGGGATAAGACATGGCAGATTATTTACCACAGCCCTTGCAAGGGAGAAATCTTCATACCCAGCAGGTAAGCTTTTTGCGGCTTAATTTTAGCTATGAAGATAAAGAAAACGCTATGAGAATAGGTACGCTACCTCGTGGTGCTTTGATTACTTCGATTAAAGTGTTTGTTAAGACAGCATTTTCGGACACAAAGGTCAAAATAGGCAGCACTGCTGGAGGGACTGAGTTTGGTGAAGCGGAAATCAAACAACAGGCAGTAAAAGAGGTTAAGCCCACCAATCAGAAGGAATTTGTCCCTTATGATGAAGAGGTCACTCTCTATGCTAAAGCGGACAAAACAGTACAAGCTGGGCAAGCAAGTATAGTCGTTGAATTCGTGACTAATCACTGAGAGGTATTTTGATGACACGTCATTATATTCGGGTTAAGACTGGAGGACCGATACCTGTAAAGCGAGATGTTTATCGTCATAAGAGAACACTTTCGCACTTAGTGTCGGTCATTCAAGATGAGATTGATGACAT
>NZ_JBHIRG010000070.1:0-2530 GCF_042196965.1 Bartonella sp. AA83SXKL | reverse complement strand
TTATAAAACGCATCAAAGGCATGATAAGCTTCGCTTGTTTGATCAGAAAGCATAGTTTGAAGGCGTGTGATATGGTTTTGTGCAATCTCAGCAACATTGCCAGCCCAAATGCCCCAATAATCACTCATAGTAGATTTTTTAACAATCAGTGTTTTGAGAGCATTGGGAAACTCAACAAAAAAGGGCAATCTTCCTGTTACGCTATGACTATGTTGCGGTTCATGAGCTTGTGTCCCAATACAAAGTCCGGATTTTTCTGATTTTTCGTGGAGCGGGATTTCGTCAATAACCGTGGTGACATTCTCTAATTCGGTCTTTTTAGAAACTGTAACAATGTCGATGATAGAGCTTACGTCTTGCCCTAAGACCATCTGGTTAAGGGTTTTACTAAAATTCTCATCATGGGCAAGCAAAGCATTGAGAACTTGCCAGACAACACTGTATCTCTTATTGTTTTTTAATGCCTCTTCTGGTGAAACACCAGCAGGAACACCAACCGGCAAAATGATATAGCCCATCTTTTTGCCTTTTGCACGACGCATCACACGTCCTACTGCTTGTATCACATCCACTTGGCTTTTACGCGGGTGTAAAAACATAACCGCATCAAGGGAAGGAACATCAACACCTTCTGAAAGGCAGCGTACATTGGTTAATATACGGCAGACATTCTCACCCGCATCTTCTTTCAACCAATCAAGTTTTATCGTACGGTTTTTGGCACCAGATTTTCCATTAATATGATCTACTTGACAGTTAAGAGGGGGAATATTTTTATGGTTTTCATGAAGATCACGTAAATCTTTCTTAACTTCTTCATCGTTGAATGTTCTACATATACGTTCAGAAGTATCAATATCTCTACAAAAAGCCAAAGCCCGATGCATGGGTCTTGTATCATCCCCAAGATCAATTTTCAGATCCATTTTGGTAAGAGCTTGATAACAACCCATGATCTTTGTTCTATCATCAAGAATAAGTTCATAATTCTCATCTGTCATCAGATGCTGGATAGATTTACTCACTTCTCCTTCATCAACACCTAAAACGATAATCTTGTAAGGCGTTAAAAGTCCATTTTTTACAGCATGGGAGAAACTATAAGAATAAAGGATTTTTCCATAAAGCTCTTCATCATCCATAGAAGCCAGAACGGCATCAATCTCATTAGCTTGTTTTTTGGCATTATCACTAAAGATACGAGGTGTTGCTGTCATATACAGACGTTTCTTTCCCCGAATAAGGCTATTATTATGAACCTTGATAAACTCAGATTCACTCTTGTCTGTTCCTAACACAGCTCCAGTGGTACGGTGTGCTTCATCACAAATGATCAGATCAAATTCCGGTAAAGCATATTTCTTTTGCGCATCCGAAATCACTTGGATCGAATGGTAGGTAGCAAAGACCACTGTCATGGCATCAGGAGAAGTCTTATTGGCTTTTTCTCCAAGCTTTTGAGAATCTGTTGTTGCTGGTAGAGCGAGATCCGAGACATCGAGTTCGGCAGCATCATCTTGGGCTTTGCGACGCTTACCAACTTGTGTATCAGAACACACGGCAAAGGAACGCAAGGGTATTGCTGTATCTGCTGTCCATTCTCTTATTGTTTGTGACATTAAAGAAAGAGAGGGAACAAGGAATAAAACACGTTTACCTTGACCAGCAAGAGCTTCTGCTATCTTCAGACTGGTAAAGGTCTTTCCCGTTCCACACGCCATAATCAGCTTGCCGCGGTCTGCTTCTTGTAAACCGTCACAAACAGCTTTAAGCGCTTCTTGTTGATGATCTAAAAGCTTTTTCGGTTCTTTTTTCTTAAGAGTAGCTTCCCCTTTGCTTTCAAAGGTTGACCAATCTATTTGACTGTTTTCCAGATCAAAAAGATTAATCCGTTGAATGCGGACTCCTTGTCCTTCACAGGTGAGATCGGCATTGTTACTCCAATTACCTTCGGTGCTATCAACCAGAATACGGCGTGTGAAGATCTTTTTTCCCGAGGCAGCAATAAAGCTATCAATATCTTCCTTCTTGATCTGATGATTTGCACTATAAAACTTACATTGAATAGCGGCATATCCTTCTTCATCACGAATTTTAGCAACCAGATCAATGCCGATATCACGCCCATCTTCCCCATGCTCTTTTGCCCATTCACAATAGGTTTGAACTTTTTCATATTCTTGGCATTGTAGAGGGTCTTGCGTCAAATAAGCAATTACAAAATTTTCAAAAGAAGTTCCTCTATCGCGCGCACTTTCTGTATGATCACGGTAGGATTGTAACAGAGAGCGTAATGTCAGTGATTTGTTATGAGATTGAAGCATTTATAATAAAACCCCACCGCTTTATAAGCGTTGATCTATCGGTGTCAAAAAACTTTAAATAGAATCTGCTAGATCTATTTAAAACAAATAGCAATAATAAAATAAAAAAAGGGTGCTAAAGACCCACAACCTGCTTAAAAAGAAATTTTATTAAAGGCTACTTATCCACAGCCTATGACATGAGGTAAAATCAGCAAAATAGTGAA
>NZ_JBHIRG010000069.1:0-2564 GCF_042196965.1 Bartonella sp. AA83SXKL | reverse complement strand
GATAATCAAGATCAGTCATCTGCTTATGACAGAAGCATTTACAGACCTCTTGATACATCTCATACCGTTATGAATGACAGTGTTCCTTTTTAAATAAAAGGCGGTGTTATGAAAAAAAATAAAAAAAGGGGACGCCCTAAAATAGCAGGGCAGGTAAGAGAACCAAACGGACGTATATCACGTTGCAAAACACCGCGTGAAGCCGTTGATAAATTGGCAATAGAAATGCGTGCAAAACGCTTTGGTTTAACGCTACAAGAGGCAAAAAATCCACTTTCTGGTACCTATATCGGGCGGCTTTGCTTGCAAGGCGTGCTTACACAAGAGCAATATGACGCCGCCCAGCAATATCTACAGATAAGAAACGATTACCTTTGTGCAAAAGGCTTGCCTAATGCGATTTATGACGAAATGCCGTCATCATCTGATGATAAGGCAAGAGATAAATGGGTAGCATTTGCAACAGAGCAGTTTATCAACACGCAAGAGGCACTAAAAGAAGCCCAATGCCTCTATAGACAATATAACCTTTATGCAGCGCTACAGTGCCTCGTTATAGAAGATCAAATGCTACCCCACCTTGTGAATTCACTGCGCGTTGCTCTTAATGTGCTTCAGAAACATTTTGATCGTTAGGTTTACTGGCAATCAGATTCTAATCTTCTTCATATTTTTCTTCTGAAAAAAATATTGTATATCTTAAATAGTTAATTGTATTTTTTGCCTCCTTAATTTCATCTTTTAGTTTTTCAATTTCAGCTTCTGAATCATAAATTTCATCTTTTAGTTTTTCAATTTCAGCTTCTGAAGCAGAAATTACATCTTTTAACCACCCAATTTGATATTCTGAATCATTTTTTAACGTCCTAAGTTCATTCTTTTCTTGTAAAAGACTATATTCGTAACAAGCAATAGCAATAATTGCTATTATAAAAGCAGTCCATAAGCTAATGATATCAAAATACCAAACTAGTAATATTACTAAAAACATCTTTTTTCTTTATTTAGGAGAAAATTTCACATCGGATTTATATTGATTCTACAATTGCATCAATATGTATCGTTTTCTTATTGACAAATTGTAGCAAATCGTATTTAATGACATTGCTGTACTTAGGCGTATTGTGTCTAGAGAGGGAAATGTACAGTTCAAAATCCCCGCAAATGCGGGGTTTTTTATTATCTGGAGGGCGTATTTTATGACATCAGAAAATACACAGCAGGCTCCACAACCCATTAAAAAGCGTATACCCCCAAAGGCAGGTCAAGGGCGTGTCAAAGGCGTTCCGAATAAGATGACGCGCATTTTAAAAGAAGCAGTGGTTAAGGCTGCTGAGAATGCTGGGAATAAAATTGGCAAGGATGGTTTGATCTCTTATTTGGAAAAGCAGGCTATGGAATGCCCCGCTGCTTATTTAGCGTTGCTTGGTAAGGTGTTGCCTTTACAGGTAACAGGTGAAGATGGGGGAGCCATTAAGGTGATAACGCGTGTAGAAATCGCGCCTTTGGTCAATGACGACACGACAGATTAATATTGTTCCAAAGCTTATACCGATTTTTACAGATAAGGCTTTGGTGCGTGCTGCTTGGGGTGGACGAGGGTCTGGAAAGACAAGATCATTTGCCTTGATGGCTGCTTTAAAAGGCTATCAATTTGGTATGCAAGGGATATCGGGCACTATACTTTGTGCACGTCAGTTTCAGAATTCTTTGGCAGAAAGTTCATTGGAGGAGATTAAGCGCGCCATTGAAGCGCACGACTTTTTAAAGGACTATTACAAGGTTGGGGAATCGTCGATTAAGTCGATAGATGGTCGCGTAGCCTTTCAGTTTTCTGGTCTGGACCGTAATATTGCGAGCATTAAATCGATGGGGCGCATTTTGCTTTGTTGGGTTGATGAAGCAGAGCCGGTAACAGAGACGGCTTGGCAAACGCTTATACCGACTTTGCGAGAAGAAGGAGAGGGATGGCGGGCAGAATTATGGGTGACATGGAACCCGTTGCGAGAGAATGCCCCCGTTGAGAAGCGGTTTCGCTTTTCAGACAATGAAGCCATTAAGCGTGTAGAGATCAATTGGTCAGACAATCCGAAGTTTCCTAAGATCTTGAATGAAGCGCGATTGGATGATCTGAGAAACCGTCCAGAGACTTATAAGCATATCTGGGAGGGGGCTTATCTTACAGCGGTTCAAGGTGCTTATTATCAGAAAGAGATGTTGGCAGCCGAGCAAGAGGGGCGGATAGGGCGTGTTGCTCGTGATCCTTTAATGCAAATACGCGCCTTTTGGGATATTGGGGGGACAGGCGCCAAGGCAGATGCCACGGCGATATGGATAGCGCAATTTGTTGGTAGAGAGATCAGAGTGCTTGATTATTACGAAGCACAGGGACAGCCTTTATCCGAACATATCGGTTGGTTGCGTCAAAATGGTTATGAGAAGGCATTGATGGTTCTCCCCCATGACGGTGCGACCAGAGACCGTGTGCACAATGTGAGTTTTGAGAGCGCTCTTAAACAGGCAGGCTTTCAAACAAAAGTTATCCCTAATCAGGGAGCAGGGGC
>NZ_JBHIRG010000068.1:1240-2626 GCF_042196965.1 Bartonella sp. AA83SXKL | reverse complement strand
GTAAAGCGAGATGTTTATCGTCATAAGAGAACACTTTCGCACTTAGTGTCGGTCATTCAAGATGAGATTGATGACATAGCCGATGAGTATGTTCAACAAATCCAAGAAAGCATTTTTGCAGCCATTCGTTTTTGTGAACGGGAGACCTTTTACTTTAACGAAAGCCGTGATGTGGTGTTTGAGACACGGGCGGGACAAGGTGTTTATGATGCAAGCACTACCCGCCCTATTGAAACAGCTGTTAAAATAAAAAACGTTTATCTAAGCTCTGATCAACATCATAAGTTTGCATTGGAGTGTAAGGACCATGTTTCTTTAGAGCCTTTGTTATCATCAGAGCAGCAAGGAACGCCGGTTTGTTACAGTTATTTTGATAGGAAATTACATCTTTATCCCACGCCGGATAAAGCCTATCAGATTCAACTCATTCTCTCTCCATTGCGTTTATCAGAGATAGAGAGTGTTGATGAGGAGCATCCATGGTTTGTGCACGCGTTTGATTTGATTAAGGCGCGTGCAAAATACGAACTTTACAAGAATATCCTTAAAGAACCCGATTGTGCAACAGCAGCGTACAATGACTTTAACGAACAGTTGCATGAATTGCGTGCAGAGACGTCTCAACGTCATAACGTCACTCGAATAATTCCGACGGATTTCTAATATGGTTTATTTTCCAATCGCTGATTACAGACCAGATGTTTCGGTCGTCAACGGTAGCTTTACGGATACGCTTGTGAATGTTTTACCGGCTGATGGCTGTTACATTCCGATGCCTAATGCAATGGTAGTGTCTCATGCTTTAGAAGAAAAGCCGTTGGGGTGCATAGCCTTTAGAAGTGGCAATGGTGTTAAGATAATCGTAGGAGGAGCCAAAAAGCTTTACAGTTATGATAGTCAAACGAAGGGTTGGAAAGACATAAGTCAAAGTGGTGTGACCTATCAAGCAAATGAAGAGAATAAATGGTCGTTTGCATTATTTGGTGAAACTATTATTGCGGTGAATAAAAATGATAAACCACAAGTCTTTAATACTCATAGCTCTGAACGGTTTGAAGATTTAGGAGGCAATCCCCCGAAAGCAGGATTGGTGAAGGTTTGGGGTGATTTTGTTTGTTTGATGCAATTAACAGATCATCCCAATCGCATCCATTGGTCGGGTTTGAATGATGCAACTCATTGGACGGTAGGTGATAAAGATTGTTATTATCATAATTTTAATGATGGAGAATATGTTCAAGGGGCAACGGAATCGAGCAATCCCCTCGTTTTTTTGCGTTCTGCTATTTATGCTGGTTGTTTTACGCTAGGCTCTAAAGTCCCCTTTATTTTTCAAAAGCTTCAAGACAAGCGTGGATCCCGCAGTGCAGCCTCTATAGCGTGTCG
>NZ_JBHIRG010000068.1:0-1140 GCF_042196965.1 Bartonella sp. AA83SXKL | reverse complement strand
GTCTTTTTGACCACGTCTTGGGATATGGAGCGTATAGCGCCTTATCTTGAAGACATCATTGCATCCTTTAGAGAGTATGTAGAGCGTTTCAAACATGAAATCACGTTGCAAGAGCTCCTTGAAGCGATTTGCAGTGGCAAGAAACAGTTATGGCTTGTTTTGGATGATGACGAGCGCTTTTTAGCGGCATTCACGACCCAGATACAGCAGACAGTTTTAGGAAAGAAGCGCGCACTGATTTGTGAATGTAGTGGCAAGGGCATTCTTGATCAAGTTGACAATTTGCAAGTTGTAGAGGATTGGGCGCGTGAGAATGGTGCTTCTGAAATGGAGATCTTGGGTCGTTTAGGTTGGAAGCGTGCACTAACCAAGCAAGGCTATGGCATAGCTATGCTTTATTATAGGAAGGAATTGTGACATGGGGAGCAAGACACCAACAACGACAGAACAGAAGCAGGTACAAACAAGCGCCCCTCCTGCTTGGATGCAGAATGTCTTTAAGCGTGGGGGTGCAGATGCGTATAACATGTATGACACAGGGATGGGTGGTAATGTTTATGGTGGTCCTCGTGTAGCGCCGTTAAGTGATCAAACGCGCTATGGAATTGGTGGTCTTGGAAGTATTCCTCATCATTATCAAAATCGCTCTTTGATGAATACAATCTATAATCCAACGTCGGCAGCCATGAATCTTCGACATATGGCCTCTGGTGGTATGATGGGAGAAAATTCGTATTTCAAACAAGCACTTCAAGAAGCATTAGATGATTCAGACACTCAAATTAACAGATATTTCTCAGGGATTGGTCGTTATGCAACTCCTGATCACAGAGAGGAAGTGCGGAAAGGAAGAGATTCTATATACGCTCGTGCTATGTTAGAGCAATATAATCGTGATGCGGACCGCATGATGCAAGCCAATGCCATGATAGACCAAGCCAATCAAAATCAGTTGGGAGCATCAAATAACTTCTTGCAGGGTTATGGCAATGCCTATTCCAATGCCATACAAGGGGGAGGTGTGCTTGATGCCCACAATCAACGCCTTGTTGATGCCAATAGAGAACGTTGGCTGGAACAAGACAATAGCGGCTGGAATAGGTTGAATATGCTTATGAACGCCGGTCATGGCTTTGCAAG
>NZ_JBHIRG010000067.1:0-2783 GCF_042196965.1 Bartonella sp. AA83SXKL | reverse complement strand
ATGTCATCAATCTCATCTTGAATGACCGACACTAAGTGCGAAAGTGTTCTCTTATGACGATAAACATCTCGCTTTACTGGTATCGGTCCTCCGGTTTTAATCCGAATATAATGACGTGTCATCAAAATACCTCTCAGTAAAAATTATTACTATTGATATTATATATATTGTGTAGTATAGTGCACTGATGGTAGCGATAATAAAAACAACAGATGAATTCGATAACTGGTTAGAAAAACTTAAAGACAGAAAAGCTGCTAATATAATTCTTGCAAGGCTTCATAGAATTCGTTCAGGGCTTTTGGGTGATGCAAAGTTTTTTAATGGTATAGGTGAATTACGTATCCACTATGGTGCTGGTTACCGAATTTATTTTACAAAAAAAGGCGATAAAATCATTATATTGCTTTGTGGTGGTGACAAATCCACACAATCCAGTGATATTCAAAAAGCCTTATCTCTTTTAGAGGATCTTAAAAATGAAATTGAAAACCTTTAACTTTGAAAAACACCTTACAACACCAGAATCTCAAGAAGTCTTTTTAAATGAAGCCTTTAAAACTGGTGATGCCTCTCATATAGCGGATGCCCTTGGTATTGTTGCTAGAGCACAAAATATGAGTGCCTTAGCAAAAGAAACCAATCGCGAACGCAGTGGATTATACCGCTCTTTAAGCAAAACAGGTGATCCTAAACTTTCTACCTTAGTCGCTGTCTTATCTGCCCTTAATTTACAACTCTCTGTACAATCTGCTCCATAAATCGTGAGGGGAATTAAGCCTTCCCCTATACCTCTCAACGATTGGTCACGAATTGCACGACCACAACACACTCACCAGCCGCGGTTGTTTTATCCCGTGTTGCATAAAGCGTAAGCTCTTGATCTTCTGGAACAAACTCTTTTTGGTTGGTTGATGTAAAATCTTGAGTGCTTTGGGTTTTGATATCCTTTTCACTAAACTCATTACCACCATAGGTGCTGCCTATCTTTAATTTCGCATCCGAAAACGCTGTCTTCACAAACGCTTTAATCGAAAGGATCATTGCACCACGCGGTAAAGTCCCGATTTTGCGCGTCAAATGCTTATCTTTATGCGAGATATTCAAACGCAAAAAACTGACCTGATGTGTATGAAGATCTCTGCCGTGTAAGTGTCCTGTTACGCCATCTACCATGTCCTATTTCCTTTCCTCATCACTCAACTTCACCGCTGTAGGTGGGGATAACTATCGTTCCAAAATCTTGGGCTCCTTGTGCTCTTCCGGGCATTTGGAAACGCGTTTTCTTCATGCCCATAATTGTATGCACTCCAAAACCGTATTCGCGTTTGTAGTCGAAGGTTTCTTCTTCGATTTTATAGCGGGTCTTACCGTAACTCTTACCAAATGCCATAACGACACTTTGCGCTCCAAGCAAAACAGCACGGCGCACACCTGCAAGACGTGTACTATCCGTGGATTTAACACCATTGGTGACATGCTCTGATTCACGTAAAATCACACCGTTGTACATGCCTAGAGAACCATCAAAGATTGGGTTTTTGGAACGCGAACCGGTATAAGCAGCTTTCTGAATATCAAGCCATTGACCCGTCTCTGTATTAGTGCGCAATTGTGTCACCTGAATGGGATGCAAATACAACACATAAACACTCTCGCCATTCACGCGAACCGGTCTAATTTTAGGATTCGCTAGCTTAGCGCACTGAACCGCTTCATCTATCAATTTAAGATTAAAGCTGTGTTTGGCTTTTTCTGTAAGCTCTTCATCCTTGGTTTTTGCTTCTGGTCGCACAATGCGCTTACTGCTTGGAGCTAATGGTGCATTAAAGCCCCAAAAAAGAGGATCAAGATCAACCAGTTCTCCCTCAAAATTAAGCCTGTTGGCTGTATAACCGCAAGCGTGAACGAAAAACATCAAACTCAAACGGTCCGCATACCAATCTGATAAACTGTTTTTGGCTTCTTCGCGCAAATTAAACAATGTGCGCTGATTATCAATAGTGCCTTCATTGGCAATTCTTGTTCCATGATAAAGTTCATTGATATACAGTTTATCATGAAGGAATTGTAGTGCCTCTTCATTGCCTTCAAGGGTTTCACCCTCACTCACACCACGTCCTGATAACTGAGCTCGCAGACTAAATGTTACACAATCCCCTTTGCCTTTTTGCGTCTCTGTTTTCACCTGAATAATGCTATTGGAATCCTGCCCCATCAAAGGAGCAATAGGAGTTGCTTTGGAGACCTCCGCATCAAGAATTCTCGCCCATGTTTTTAACGCATGGGGATCATTAATCCCTATATGTGTTGTTGCCATTTATTTCACCTTTCTTTGCTATAAAAAAACCGGCTTAAAGCCGGACCACCAACCCGCACCAAAGGCGGCTTATTCTCTAAAAGTCTTTCACTTAATCTTCATCATCTGCACCACTCAATTTGCGTATAAGCACTCGGTTCTTTGGATTACTGTACCACGCTTGAAACTCTTTATCCGTCATAGCGTCCATCGTTTCCCATGAAAGTGGACCCGTCACGCCCCCTCCACCAGATGCCGTTAAGGTTCTCGCAGAATTCTGCCGACTTTGAAGTTCTGCAACTTGATTATTCGCTTGCACTGCTTGGTTCTGATAGCCAAGGTTTTGTGCTATTCTATAAATTTCTTCTGCCGGATTGAGATCTCTTTGTGCACAAGTCGCTACAAGCGCATGCAATTGATCTCTTATAATCGCATCTATTGTGTTTTGTTGTCCATACTCAGGATAAAGTGATGACCAAGAACT
>NZ_JBHIRG010000066.1:0-2808 GCF_042196965.1 Bartonella sp. AA83SXKL | reverse complement strand
AGGGATATAAGAACCTATAGGTATAAAACCTTATACCCCTTATGAGTTTATCATACCCATTATGTGAGCATGCTTTATAAGTTATTCAGTTTCTCTTATTTCCAATTTTGGTAGTTTTTTTACGATTTTCATTGTTTCTAAACTTACGGTAATAACCTTTTGAAATAACTCTAGAGGGTAGGCAGGGTTGCCAACGGTTTCAACAGCATAGCGATTAGCATCATTAACAATGCCACTCTTTTTATCAATCTTTACACATTGACGCCCCATAACCCATTCAAGAGCAGGCTTGCCATTAACGATATACGCATAAGCTTCAAGAGGGATATCTGTCATGATGATATTGCTATTATAAATAACAGTGGTTTTATCCTTTTCTTTACTATCCTTAATTTTTGCGAATTTCATTTCAGTTACATAATAAAACTTTTCGGGATTAGAGATCTCTGTCTGTTTTGGATTACCCTTTTTAAAGGTCACAGGATAAGGTTCTACAGTTTCATAATTCACATGCAAATGACCCAATTCACGTCCTGCTGTTACAAACTTCCAAAAATCACCAGCACTCTTTACACAAGGGATACGAGGCAGTTCTTTAGAGAGGTTATCAGCATAACGAGCACGATAATCTTCCGAATGAAGCAAACCGTAAACGTAATAGAATAGATCATCTTTTGTTATGGTTTCATTAGGATAAGCTGCTTTAAAATGTGCTAGACCTTCATCAGTAATGGCATCACGCCTCTGTAAATTAGCTGTTGCGTTTGCTTCTGTAGAGTTTGTAAATAAATGGGATTGGTTATTATCTTTATCCTCTAAAGATTCAATATCCTCATAAAGATACCTTGGAAAGCATTGGCTACCACCATCTATCATATTAAGATCAGGTATATTATTAGTCATAAGTACAGAAAAATCACTTCGTGAACCTGTACCAGTAACTTGTATTATTCTATTTTCAATCGCTCGTCCTATCGGAAATATATGCGGCATTTTATAAACCATTTCATTAAAGGCGCGATTATAATAGAGCCATTGTTTCGTAAAAGGACGATAAAGGCTTTGAATAAGGCATCTATCTTCAAGTTCAAAGATTTTTCCTCTTATTAATTCTTGTTTAAGAGCGCGACTCCAACTTATTTTTCTTTCATCAGCATTAACAAAATTGTCTACAGTTTTAGTACGTGTTTTACCGTCATTATGTGTATAAGCACCATTAAAATGCTCCACTTCACTATTGTAAAAAGTAATCATATTACTCATATTCTTCGCGAGAGTTTCACGACTTGAATTGTATGCCCAAGCATCACGATTAGTCTGTATACCACACGAAAAAGTCTCAAAGAGCTTTTTATCATGCCCTTTTTTAATACCTAGAGCTAGGAATGTCTTGAAACTGTTATCGCGTTGACCAAGCCAATCACCATGTTTATCTGGTGTAATCGTTTGCCAACCTAATTTATCCGTAATATCATCAATGCTCTCAAGGGACTTAATGATCGTAAGCTTTTCTTTTATCTTGAGATAATCTCCAATATCATGGAAATATATTTTCCCCTGTTGTTTGGATTCCGGATTTTTTACGAGAATAGATATAGCAATCGGAGCACGAGAACCTTCACCAAAAATCCCACCACCTTCTTTTTTACGTTGTTCTCCAGAGGTTCGTGCATTCCCCCGTAAATGGAAAATGTAAAGGCTGCTAAATTCCTTAACAAGGCATTTTCGTAAACCGTTCAGAGAATGTCCAGTGATAAAGCCCGCATTTGTAACAAAACCAATAACACCACAGTCTTTTATACGGTCACTAGCCCAGCGAATAGCACGAATATAACTGTCATAAAGTGCTTGCATATTGATTGATTCAGATTGAGCAGCATAAGTTTCACCAATACGTTTATCTAATATCGGATAAGGAGTATTTTTTGCATTATCATTAGCACTTTTTTGTCCTATAGAATAAGGGGGGTTACCAAAGATAACTTCGATATCTAGTTTCTTTTGATGTTCCAAATATTCACTATTTTCTTTAAATAATTCCTGTAGCAAGTTCTTCTCTTCAAGCATCCGAAACGTATCAGCCAAACCAATATGCTTGAAAGGGATATATTCACCTTTCATCAAACTATGATAAGTCGATTCAATATTAATCGCTGCTATGTAATAAGCCAGTAAAACAATCTCATTGGCATGGATATCATGACGGAACTTATATTCCATATCCTCTGGTTTTATGAGCTTTGATTGTAAAAGCCTTGTGATAAAGGTCCCCGTTCCAGTGAAAGGGTCAAGAATAGAGACATCCCGTGATCCCAAGCTTTTTCCAAACTCATTACGCAACACATCATCAACAGAATGAATGATAAAATCGACAACCTCAACGGGGGTATAAACAATGCCAAGCCTATCCGTTGTCTTCTTAAAAGCTTTGGTAAAAAAATCTTCGTAAAGTTTGATAATAAGATTTTGTCTTGCCTGTGGTTCGGTAATGCCAGAGGCACGGAACTTTACGCTGCCATAAAACTCTTGTAATTCTTTGGATTCTTCCTCAATATTGGTTTTATCGAGTTCTGTTAAGATTTTTTCCATTGCTTGCGAAATGGCATTGTTTTGTACAAATTCATTGCCCTCAAACAAGGCTTCAAACACGGGACGCGTCACAAGATGTTGCGCTAACATCTCAATCGCTTCTTCTTGCTTTATCTCACTGTTTAAGTTGTTTTTTAATTCGTTATAAAACGCATCAAAGGCATGATAAGCTTCGCTTGTTTGATCAGAAAGCATAGTTTGAAGGCGTGTGATATGGTT
>NZ_JBHIRG010000065.1:0-2863 GCF_042196965.1 Bartonella sp. AA83SXKL | reverse complement strand
TGATGTTCACACCACGCCGTTAATGTTGCTAGAAAGCCCCCATAAACATGAGAAGCGTCTGTACCCACATGCCGGCGTACCTCTTCAAAATACACCGCATCAATTTCATCAACAGACCTCTTTAGTTCAGTAAGCCATTTCTTAAAGCGCAGATAACGCATGCCACCGCCTTCAAAACGGCGTGATTGAAAATGTTCTGTATCGCTTATGATAAAACCATCCGCACCACGTATCGCCCAGCCTGTCTTAGTCCCTAGATCAAGACATAAAATGGTTCGTGCGTTAGTGATCATAATCCCCCCCTTAAGGCTCTACGTATTTGCGTATTTATATGTGCGTTATGACAGAGCGCGTAGTTATAAGTTTTAAAAAATTGGATTAACTCAACTCAGACACACACTGCATGCATCATCTATTAATTTGATTTCTTCTTCTCTTTTTTCGATGAGTTTATCCCTTAAGAAATCAAGCCTATTTTTGACTAAGGCTATAAATAAGATTAGCTCATTTAAGCGATAAAAAGATGACAGCTCTTGAGAAAAATAATTATCAAACCAAGTTGTAAAAGCTTGCGTAAACACAGATAAAAACCATTTATTAAAATCATCGTACGGCGATAACGGAAAATATTTTTTATCATCACGTGCAAAGATACTATGCAGTATATAGACAAGACAACCATTTGATAAGGGATCTATGCAACTTTCACATGTCTGATTAGGCGAGCGAACACCATAATATATATCTTCACGTCCAATCTTATTAACAAGATTAATCAACTTGACCTTACTTATAGTGATATGTGGGACATCTATCATCTCTGATCTTTCTTCTTTAAGAGTGTGAAGGGTGCTGTTGTGACAGAGCGCGTTGTGATTGCCTGTCTTGCAAAAATGTTTGTGAAAAAGGAACCTCGCAATGATTCATTGTTAATTAACAATCCTCATTTTTGGCTCAAATGACGCAAGTTAAAAAACTTCTCCTGCAAAAATAAAATCGATCAATCTCGGTTCTTCTTTTTTGTTGATTAACTCAGTGATTTTATTGTTTAATTCATCAATAACTTTCATCTGTGAAGCTAACTTTAGCCTTTGGCTGTATAGCGTTTCATTTTTTTGCTTAATTAAAGAGGATAGGTTTTCAAGTACTACTTGCTGTTGTTCAATTGACTTATCTCGCTCTGCAAGAGTTGCTTCATGCCATCTCATCCAATTATCAAATTGTGACTTATGCCATTCTTCTTGTTTTGCAAGAACTTTTGTATGAGTTCTATGTCGTTTTATAAGATCTTCTATGCTACAATCACGATCCGGTATTTGTATAAATTCTTTCACAAACTTATCTCCATTCTCAATTTTCATATTGCAACCTATTAATCTACAAATCCGTGTGTAGAGTTTCTTCAATATTCCGTTTCTCATGATCTTTCTTCTTTAAGAGTGTGAAGGCTGCTGTTGCTGTTCGTTATTATCTGTAGGGGCAGCAATAAAAGTAGATTGTGAAGATAATTTAGAATCACATGATTGCGTCCTATAAAAAAACGAGAAAAAGTCTTCTGCCTTAATCGGTGCTCCAATTCTGTTGGCTTCATTCAAAAGAATTGGGATATGTTTTGTTGGAATTCTCCCACCAGTTCCACCTTTTGATACAGGACGGAGCCAGACGTACACGCGTGTTCTATGAACCCCAAGCAACTGAGATACCCTACGAACCCCACCTAATAAATTTATTATTTCCGAAAATTGTTTCATAAGTCATATTGTAGCTTATTTAGGTACAAAATCAATAGAAAATGTAACGAAAATCACAAAAGATTTTTTTTCTAACAAAGATATAATGGAAACCATGAATAACATTATGAAAATTTGGCTAAGTGAAGCCTTACAAGAATCTGGATTATCTCAATCATCGCTTGCCAGACAACTAAGTGAGAAGATGCATCGCCCTATCTACCGCTCTGCAGTCAATAAAATGCTGACAGGTGAACGAGGAATAAGTGCACAAGAAGGTATAGCAATTGAGGAAATCACAAAATACCCACTTCCACGAAAAAAAACTATACCCTTAATGGGTTATGTAGGAGCAGGTTCAGAAATTATCCCCTATGAAGATGGTTGGCTTGAAGAAGTGGAAATGCCCCCATATATTACAAAGGATACATACGCAGTAAAAGTTGAAGGCGACTCAATGGAACCTTTCATTGAGGATAAATCTATTTTATTTTATTCAGAAAACATTTCTCCAAGTTTACTTCTTAATAAAAAAGCAATTGTCTATACGCAAGATGGACGTTGTTTTGTCAAAATAATAAAGCAAGGTAGTAAGCCTGGTTTATTTAATTTAGAGAGTTTAAATAGGTTGTATCCAGAAATAAAAGATATTGCATTAATTTGGGCTGCGCCTATAGACTGGATAAAACCACCGAGATTTTAAAATAGTTAAATCATATGAGCATAATTTTCTTCTTATCGTATATTTCTGTTAAGGAGAGAATTATGCAAATATTTGCAAAATAATCGATTAGAATATTAAAATTCAATGTAATTAGTATTATTAAATCTCTAGCTATTCTAAACATATATCCCTTTTTCAGTAATTACAGTTTTAATTTTCTAAGTGACTTTTTATATTTATGTAAAAAAATTTCTAAAATCGGTACATATGTATTGACACATGTTCCTAAATACGCTACATTAGTATCCATAAACCACGCACAAACAATCGCCAAGAGGCGTTAGGGAGGAAAAATTATGGATAAGCCAATTCTTATAAATTCTGATGAAATTTTATTAGTTGTCTATGATGATGATCAAAACATTGGTCGATCGGGACCACTGGATGAAAGCCAAGTTCTAAAAATTAT
>NZ_JBHIRG010000064.1:0-3082 GCF_042196965.1 Bartonella sp. AA83SXKL | reverse complement strand
GAATGGCTTTTATGATGATCTGTCATGCCATCAATCGTCACACTTTCTCCGCTCACATTGATATCTTGACCGGAAAGCAGATGAGAAGCAGTGATTGTGGTCTCTTTGTCTGATTGCGTGATAATGTTGCCCGTCGCCCCAAGGATAGAGGAAACCGTTGTGGTATGCGATTGAGATGTATCGGAAGATTCCTCATGCAAAAAGCCACTTGATGACGATTGTGCTTGCTGGTCCAAGTGTTCTTGGGCGCCTTTTATGACAATCTTTCCCCCAGAGTGAATGGTAATATCCGCTTGTTTCTGATCTCCTGGTGCTTTCTCTCCTGACGTTTCCTCTGCCTTACCGGCTACGAGCGTCGAGGCTACAACTTCCGTGTTGTTTCCGGAATCAATGGCAATGCCTTCACCCCCTGTTATGCTTGACCCCACAACTTGGCGCACATCCATCTTGTTATGCTCAGATTTACTGCTACTAAACACCCCACCGTCTTTATGGTACGACATCTCATAATGTAAGCTATCCTCTGCATTATTGATGAGAATATCGTTGCTGGCTTTCAGCCCCACCTTGCCATCAGCCGCAATGGAACTACCTGTAATGCTAAGATCATGCGGTTTGCCATCCTGCCCTGCAATGACAGTGGTGTCACCTCCCGATTTTATCGAAGATCCAACGGCATGAGAGGCTTGCATATCCACTTTCGTGTTTTTGGTGCGAATATGATATTCCACTTCATCGTTTCTTACCCCTATTGTTATCTCCCCTTGGGCGCCAAGTCCAACATTGCCCTTGGCATCTATATCGGAAGCAGCAATATGGATATCTTGACCTGAGATGACAGTGGTATCTTTTCCAGAACTTAAATGAGAGCCATTGTGTAAAGCAACATGAGATGTTTCACTCCCATTCTGATTGTCCATGCTGTTGCGTGTAGCATCAATCGAAACATTCCTCTCAGCTTGTAAGGAAAGATTATCCGTTGCTTGAACATCAGAGCCTAAAATATTCAAATCTTTTCCAGAGGAAAGCGTTGTTGAGCCTCCAGAGTTGACTTCTGATTTATGATGCATGGTGGCATCACCGTGTTCATCATGGTAATGGGTTTCTGCTGAACCGATCGTCAAGTTACCTTGTTCTGTAGCCATGGCAAGATCACCCCCGGTGGTGATCCCCACCCCTGAGGCGGTGATATCTTGTTTGGCAATTACGCTCGCATTGCCCCCAGCAGAAAGCGCCTCGGTGTTTAATACTGTCTCCACGCCGTCAACCGTTGTGCGCCCTGCATCCAAACGAATATTCTTCTCCGCAAGGATAACAGCATCACCACCCGCCGCAAAATGCCCCCCTTGACTGAGGATATCCCCACCATGCACATGCAATTGGTGATTTGCCGCAATCCGCCCTGAATTGATAATCGTTGAATTGCTCGTATTTTGGCTGGTGATATTGACATCATCGCCCATGATCAAAGCCCCAGCAGAAACAAAGGAGGATCTGTCTTTTTCAGGGATGTAAAGCACCGGAGCATAAACATCCATGCCCTTGACCTGTTGGCGCACATAAATCACCATTGGGGCTTCTAGGGACGCCAATTGTTCTTCACTCAAAGCCTCACCAAAAGGGAGATTGTGGGCTTTTGCATATTCTGCCCCCACATCCAGCAAAGTTTTGACTTGTTCAATGGCATCACTTCCAGGAATAAAGGAGCCTTTACCCAACCCTTGACCAACAAGATCACGCATTTGTTTTTCAATCAGCTGCTTTTCAAAATATGCATCGCCTAAGAAAAAAATCTCTCTGTCAGGATTGTAGCCAATTCTGTTCAAATAATAGGCTGAGCCATAAAACTTGCCAACATCAAGGAATTCTGCCCGCGTTTCATAAATGAAATTTTGATTGGGCAGCGTGCCCCCAACCCCACCCGATTGGGGCTTTGGTAAAGGGAGCCCCTCAGAAAGTTCCCCTGCATTATTGAGATCGACTGTTGGTGTAAAGAGAGCGCCAGCCCCAGTTAAACCACTTAAGGACTCCAGTGGATTGCCTTCAACTGCTTGTGCTTTAAAATGCGCATCCCCTGTAATCGAACCTTCCGCTGCCGTGTTATTGAGTTGATCGACCACCAAATTCAACGTGCCACCCGCTTGGACAAGACCAGGAACGCTCTCCAAAGCTTCTGAACCAATCTGGCGATCCTTGCCATTGGCTATATCTAAAGAAACATCGCGGCTTCCATCAGCTTTATAACCATAACAACTGTCTGTATTAGCCTGACAACCAAGATAAGTGTTTTTATAAGCCGTTGCCCCTAAATTGGTCAGCACATTGGCGTGGATATCGGCATTTCCCCCTGCTCTCATAGAGCTATAATGGTTGTCAATGGTATCAGCGTTAATGATGAGATTGCCACTAGATTGTATTACCCCCGAAACAGTTGGTTTATGCGAAAATGCTTGTGTGACAGTCTTTTCTGTCATGTGTGACCAGTCTTCGTTTATTGACCCAAACCATCCTCCCTTCCGCCGAGAACCATTCCATTTATATGTCTGCATATGATCTCTACCATGCGCCCGTCCTTTTACCCAAGTAAAAGCCTTGTAGACTGTTCCATCTTTCAATGTTGCTTTGCCGTATGATCCTTCCTTATTATCAAAAAGTACTTCGTCCAAACTAAATAATGTATGCTCGATGTTAACACCAAGAATTGAGTCTGGCTCTTCAATGTGCCCCTTTCCCCAAAGATCTTGCTGTGTATTATGATATAACAACCCATCTCCGCTACCATGAAAATCCTCTGGTTTTTGGAAAGAAATATCGCTATATTCCGTTTTTTCTGTGATGACAGGCGTGCTATCGGCTTCGTTTTTTAGAGTGTTGGTTTGGATATTTAAGTTTCCACCAGCTTGAATAAAGCCTGCTTTGTTAACAAGCGAAAGGCTTTTTCCGCTGCCAGCCGCATTGGTAAAAGATAAATCACCTTCTGCCATTATGGTGCCAAAATCATTCAACAAAGCCCCATCAACTTGTAAAGCACCATTGCCCTTCACATAAATTAAGCCCGTTTTGTTGTTGGTCACATTGCCCG
>NZ_JBHIRG010000063.1:0-3115 GCF_042196965.1 Bartonella sp. AA83SXKL | reverse complement strand
GTGATGTCTCGTTATACAAAATGGATTGTACTCATTATACTCTTATTAGCACTTGATTTTTCACGTATTATGGATGCATTAGTAAGTATTTTTACACAAAAACCAAATATCCGACTCTAAACATACTCTGAGACGCGCGAAATTCTTTAGAAAATGGATTATTAATTTTGCTCGTCTCATGGAGGCGATAGAGAATGTCTTTGCACATTTAAAACAGTGGATTTCAAAGAATTAATCTTTGAATTAATTGTTTCATGAATTTAAAGCTTCTAATAAACTGTATTTGATATGAACAGCTTCGAAATTTTAATCCTTTAAGGATGAAGAGGAAGTCAAATCTTTGTAAAACGACACAATTGATTGTCTTTTATAGATTAGAGTGGATAATGAGAACAAATTTAAGTGGCCACGTAAGAAATACATCTTTACCAGAAAATCATGCTCTACTGCCTCTTTTTGAAGCAGTTGTAAATTCTATTCATTCCATTGAAGAAATAGGAAATGATTTTTCCTCACGCTACATTATAGTTTCAGTCATAAGATCGAAGCAAGCTTCACTACCACTTGACAAAGATACAGAAAAACTAAACGAGACAGAAATTGTAGGTTTTAAAGTGATCGACAATGGTACAGGCTTTAATGATCATAATTTTCAATCATTTAAAACTTTAGACTCAGATTATAAAAGAGATAAAGGTTGCCATGGTATAAGACGACTTTTATGGCTTAAAGCTTTTGATAATATAAAAATCAGGAGTATTTATGAAACAGATAGAGGATTAAAAGGGCGCACATTTTTATTTGATGCTGCTGCAGGTATAAAAGAATTAGATGAATTTCAAGATAATTGTACGAAGAGAGAAACTATTGTTGAGTTAACAGGTCTAAACCAAAAATATAAAAATCATATTCCTAAAAAACTACAATCTATCGCAAAAGCACTCTTAGAACATTGTCTCTGGTATTTTGCAAGAACTGGTGGTTGCCCTTTCATAACTATTGAAGATGACACAGAAAAGATATTATTAAATGATCTATATGAACAATGCATGCATGGAGCCGTTTTAAATGAAAAAATAAAAATAGAAAATTATAATTTTTCTATTATGCATATTAAATTTAGATCCTTACCTTTAGAAAATCATAGAAAATCAGGCTTTATGTTTTTGTGCAGGCAATAGAGCTATTACAAAAGAAAAGTTATCTGAGAAAATTCCGGGTATGCAATCAAAACTGCAAGATGATATAGGTGAATTTATCTACTCTTGTTATGTAAGCTCTCTTTTTTTAGATGAAAGAGTACGTTCTGAAAGAATAGGCTTTGATATTGAAGAAAATGTTGAAGATAAACAAGAAGATTTATTTAAAAGAAAAAAAATATATCATTTCCGATAATACGACAAGCCATTTATGAAAGCATTCAAAAATATTTAGCTGTAGAATTGAAGCAAAACATTCAAAACAGTAAGGAGATAGTTGAAAAGTTCATACATAAAGTACCACGCTATCGTCCACTCCTAAACTATTTAACAGACAATGACTATATGATTTCACCTAAAATAAATGATAAAAAATTGGAACTATATTTGCATGAATGTCTTGCTAGAGTAGAAAATGAAATTTTAGAAGAAGGTTATAATGTTTTAGCAGTTCAACAAGGAGAAAATACAGATAGTTATGCAGCAAGAATTAATAAATATGTAAATGCTGTATGTGATCTTAAAAAGTCCGATTTGGCAAATTACTTATTCCATAGAAAAACTATCATAGAACTTTTGAAGGAATCTTTAAATTCTCTTTATGACGGTGGTAAAGAATATATTAAAGAAGACGTTATTCATCAACTCATAGTACCCATGAAGTGTGATTCTAATTCTGTAGCTATGGATAATTGTAACTTGTGGTTGATAGACGAAAAATTAGTATTTCATGATTATTTAGCTTCTGATTTATCATTAAAAAAAAATGTCTATTACCGGCTCTATGGAAAAGGAAAGACCTGATATATGTAGTTTAGAATTATGTAATAATTCTATTTATTGGAATCCTTTATTAGTATCAGATAGCAAAGAGGGTTTAGAATCTCCTACTTTGGCATCTCTTACTATAGTAGAAATTAAGCGTCCCATGAGAGATGACGCGAAAGCTGGTACCGAAACAGATCCTATTTTGCAGGTCATTACTTATCTAGAAAAAATTCGTGCAGGCAAAGTACTTACCCCAAAAGGGCGTCCAATAAATTTGGATAGAAAAGTTCCCGGTTACTGTTATGTCGTCTGTGATCTAACTCCAAAAATAAAAGAGTGCTGCAAACGTTGGGATTTAACAGAATCAGGCGATCATATGGGATATTTTGGATATCATAAGAGTTATGAGTCCTATATAGAGGTTATTTCGTTTAGTAAGCTCATAGCTGATACTGAGAAAAGACATCAACGTTTCTTTAAAGCTTTAGGGTTGCCATTAAGGTAGAATAACAATAATTATATTTATGCTCTAATGGCCTTAGAATATTTTGTCAAACCACTCCCGATATAAAGCTAGCCCACAGCTCTAAAAGAACACGCCGTTGCTCTAAAAAATCCGTTCGCATATAAGCTTTTGTCACTGAACTCCCAACTGAATGCGCAAGAACAGTTTCGGCAATCTCAAAGGGTGTTGACGTTGTTTCTGCTATCTAATCCCGTAAACTGGAACGAAAACCATGGGGACGATAAGTCAAACCACAAACTGTCATATATTTTGCCATGCTTGCATCAGAAATTGGTTTGCCTGTAAGACCAGAAAAGAGAAAACCATTTTTTTCAAAGGGAAGAGATTTTTCAATCACTTTTAAAGATTCATTACTCAATGGCACGAGAAAATCTGAAACTTTCCCTACAATGCCCTTCATATTTTCTTTGGGTATCGTCCATATATCTTTATCAATTTGTTCAAGACGCAAATAGCGCAATGGATACGACCGTACTCCAGTCAAAATCAAGAGCTTCAGTGCTAAATTTGAAAGGATATTATCATCCAAGCTCTGATAAAATGCAGGAACCTCTTGCCATGGCATAGCAGGAATATTTGTTGATGTCGCACGTGGTTTTCCTAAAAGAGCGCGTGCCTTCAT
>NZ_JBHIRG010000062.1:0-3128 GCF_042196965.1 Bartonella sp. AA83SXKL | reverse complement strand
AGCGTGACGGGCAATGTGACCAACAACAAAACGGGCTTAATTTATGTGAAGGGCAATGGTGCTTTACAAGTTGATGGGGCTTTGCTCAATGATTTTGGCACCATAATGACAGAAGGTGATTTATCTTTCACCAATGCAGAAGGCACAGGAAAAAGCCTTTCCCTTGTTAACAAAGCGGGCTTTATTCAAGTTGGTGGAAACTTAAATATCCAAACCAACACCCTGAAAAACGAAGCCGATAGCACGCCTGTCATCACAGAAAAAACGGAATATAGCGATATTTCTTTCCAAAAACCAGAACGCTTTGATTCAATTGAAAATGCGATTTTGTATCATACAACAAGTATAGCAAATGAGTTGGGGATAGAAATATGGGCCGTTTCCTATGAGGAAGTTGAATGTTCGGGAAACACATGTGATTTTCACTTTAAAAATTCTTTGCCCAACAAAGAGGCAACTTATGGTAAGATAACTTTAGAAGATGGGATAGTATACAAGGCATTTACTTGGAATGAAGAGAGTGAAAGTTCGGTTTTTTTTCAAGGGTACCGATGGAATAATTTATCTCACATGATACAGAAAACTGTCACGCAAGAATTTTCGCCTACTCGTCAAGGAATGATACAGTCTCACGGCAATCTTATTATTAACGCTGATACCATTGACAACCATTATAGCATTATAGAAGCAGGGGGAAACGCCGATATCCACGCCAATGTGCTGACCAATTTAGGTGCAACAGCTTATAAAAACACCTATATGGGTTGTCAGGCTAATACGGATGCTTATTGTTATGCTTATAACGCTGATGGAAGCCGAAATGTTGCTTTAGATATAATAAATAATGATGGTTTTCGCCATATCAATTCAGAAGTTCTCGATACTGTTCCTGGTCTTGTTCAAGCGGGTGGCATTTTGAATTTGGTGGTCGATCAACTCCACAACGAGGCAGCGGAAGGTTCGATTACAGGGGATGCGCATTTTGAGGCAAAAACCGTTGGAGGCAATCCACTGGAGTCCTTAAGTGGTTTGCCTGGAGCTGGCGCTCTCTTTACACCAAAAGTCGATCTCAATAATGCGGGGGAACTTGCTGAGGGGCTCCCTTTACCAAAGCCCCAATCGGGGGGTGTTGGGGGCACGCTGCCCAATCAAAATTTCATTTATGAAACGCGGGCAGAATTCCTTGATGTCGGCAAGTTTTATGGCTCAGCCTATTATTTGAACAGAATTGGTTATAATCCTGACAGAGAGATTTTTTTCTTAGGTGATGCCTATTTTGAAAAGCAGCTGATTGAGAAACAAATGCGTGATCTTGTTGGTCAAGGTTTGGGCAAAGGTTCCTTTATTCCTGGAAGTGATGCCATTGAACAAGTCAAAACTTTGCTAGATGGTGGGGCAGATTATGCAAAAGCACACAATCTCCCTTTTGGTGAGGCTTTGAGTGAAGAACAATTGGCGTCCCTAGAAGCCCCGATGGTGATTTATGTGCGCCAACAGGTCAAGGGCATGGATGTTTATGCACCGGTGCTTTACATCCCTGAAAAAGACAGAGCCTCCTTTGTTTCTGCTGGGGCTTTGATCATGGGCGATGATGTCAATATCACCAGCCAAAATACAAGCAATTCCACAATAACCAATTCAGGGCGGATTGCGGCAAACCACCAATTGCATGTGCATGGTGGGGATATCCTCAGTCAAGGGGGGCATTTTGCTGCTGGTGGGGATGCTGTTATCCTTGCGGAGAAGAATATTCGTTTGGACGCAGGGCGCACAACGGTTGACGGCGTGGAGACCGTATTAAACACCGAGGCGCTTTCTGCTGGGGGTAATGCAACGGTGATTGCTAAACAAGATATTACCGCCTCAGGGGTGGGGATCAGCACCGGAGGTGATCTTGCCATGGCTACAGAAGAAGGCAACTTGACGATAGGCTCAGCTGCAACGCATCACCATAAACAGTATAGTGACTCCATTATGCACCATAAATCTGTGTTAAACTCTGGAGGCTCGACGACACTTCTCTCTGGAAAAGATTTGAATATTTTAGGCTCTGATGTTCAAGCGCATGATGATCTTTACTTACAAGCAAAAGAAAATGTTTCGATTGATGCTACACGCAACAGCATGGACAATCATCGCGGGAGTGAAACCTCCCATGTCGCCTTGCACAATGGCTCTCATTTAAGTTCTGGAAAAGATACCACTGTCATCTCGGGTCAAGATATCCATATTGCTGCTTCCGATATAGATGCGAAGGACAATGTTGCTCTTGGCGCACAAGGGGAGATAACAATAGGGGTGAGAAACGATGAAAGAGATTATCATTTTCAGAGCAGCGACTTTAGTGTTGATAGGCAAGAGTCTATTTCTCGGGGTTCTTCGATAAAATCTGGGGGTGATACCACTGTTGTTGCAGGGCAGGATGGGAAACCGCATGACCTTAGCATCACAGGCAGTTCCGTTGCGGCTGAGGGCAAGGTAGGGCTGAAAGCCAGCAACGATGTCCTGATCACCAATGCAGAGGATAGTTCACACCGTGAGATATCTAGCTACACAGATGGCGGTTTTTTTGGGGGAAGCTCATCCTATCATGAAACTTTTGGAGCTACCCAAGTGGTAGGTTCAAGTATAGCAGGAGAAAAAGGCGTTGCCATTGAATCTGGAAACAACACGGAAGTTGTCGCCTCGACGCTCGTAGCCGGTAAGGCAGAGGAAACGTCAGGAGAGAAAGCACCAGGAGAACAGAAACAAGCGGATATTACCATTCACTCTGGGGGAAAGATTACTATCAAAGGCGCCCAAGAACACTTGGATCAGCAAGCACAATCGTCATCAAGTGGCTTTTTGCATGAGAAATCGTCCGATACATCTCAATCGCATACCACAACGGTTTCCTCTATCCTTGGGGCGACGGGAAACATCGTGTTAGACGCACAAGGAGAAGCCAAGATTTCTGCTTCTCATCTTCTTTCCGGTCAAGATATCAATGTGAGCGGAGAAAGTGTGACGATTGATGGCATGACAGATCATCATAAAAGCCATTCAGAGGAGCATGAAACAGGTTTTGGTGTGGGATCAGGTAAGGGCTTTGTGTCGATATACGGGAGTGAGGGAAAGACAGAAAATGA
>NZ_JBHIRG010000061.1:0-3137 GCF_042196965.1 Bartonella sp. AA83SXKL | reverse complement strand
TTTTTACAGTCCAATACTTATAAGTTTTTTCAATCAGATGCGTATCAGAAGCTCAAAGATCTTTTTGCAGGTATGGCGGCAGCACCTACAGATGGTTCTGGATGGGATGCGCTTGCAAGTGGTGTGAAGCATCTTAATGAAGGAGATAAGGAAAGAGGGCAGGTTAATCAGACTGTCGAGTATCTAAAGTCCAAAGGCTATAGCGAAGAAGAAGCGCGGTTCATGGCTGGGAATAAAGATGCATTGAATGCTTTTCTATTACAAAAAGTGAACGGCGGTTATGATGCTAGATCTAAAGAAGAAATGGACCGCCTACGAGAAACAATAGATCTTAAAAATAGTGAAGCTATCAGTAGTAATACACTCCATGACATTGAACGTTTTATGAATTATATAGAAGAGAATGGTGATTGGGCTACGGGAAATCTTGCTGATTGGCAAGCTTCTTTTAAGATTCCTCAACACCGTGATATGCGTTCACTGCTTGATTCCATTAAAAACCGTATAGGTATTGACCGTTTAGAAACGATGAGACGGTATTCACGCAATGGTGCTTCTGGTTTTGGTAACCTTACAGAAAGAGAGCTTGATATCTTAAAGAGCTATTTAGGAGAGATAAAGTACGACTTGGGTCATAAAGAGCTCTTGTTTAGGTTGAAAAAAATCCATCAGATTTTGGCTAAGATGAAATTAGACGTATTGAAATTGCTAGAAGACAGCAGCATTGAATTAACGCAAGAGAGTGTTGATAAGGTTACCTCACAGTCGCATTCTAAAGCTCCACAGCAAGGACGTAATGCTTTGCCACTTGTTACCAGCAAAGAAGAGGAAGATGCATTGCCTTCCGGTGCACGCTTTATTGGTGAAGATGGAAAGATAAGGGTTAAAGGGGCTTAAAATGGCATATATTCCTTATTCTCGCATTGTTGATGATGTATCCGATAATGATGGTACGTCTTCGGTGAAGAACAGTCGTGGTAATCAAGGAAAAAAAACAACGGGTTATATTCCTTATTCCCCTCTTGTTGATGATGATACGGCTTCATTTAATACAAAATTTACAGCAGATGATTTTTCATTTGATGATAAAGATCTTACGTGGTCGGATGCTGTTAGAAGCCATGGTACATCTGGTCTTACAGCAGGTTATAGTGATGAGATACAAGCGGCGAATGAAGCGGGTTTTATAGATTATTGGCGTGGTGATAAACGAGCAGAGGAGATCTATAATAGAAGGGTAGCTAAGGAGCGCGCTTACCTAAAAGCTTTGGAAGAGAAACATCCATGGTTATCTTCTGGTGCTTATATTGCTGGTTCGATTTTACCAACATTAGCATCTTTGGGTATTCCAGCATTAAATTTTTTGCGAGCAGGTTCGACTTTAGGAAGTTTAGGTAGGGGAGCTATTGTTGGGGCAGGTTCTGGAGCTTTACATGGTTCTGGTGCAGGAAAAGGTTACAATGATACGGTGAATTCGGCATTAGCCGGTGGTGTTGGTGGGGCAGTTTTGACGCCGGTTGCTGCTTTAGGAGGTATAGGTATTTCTAAGGCAGTTCGTAGTTTAGGAAATGCTTTAAAATCGCCTCCACTTATAAGGAATTATTTTAATCCTGCTCGTAAAGAGGTTTCAAATAAAGCTTTGAGAGAAGTTGCCAAGCAACTTTACGATAATAAACCCCAAAAGATCACGGAACGTCTTAGCTCAGAACCTCAGGAAGTATTTTTGACAGATATTAATGAAAAACTACGACAGACTTTGTGGAATGCGTCTAAAACAAATGAAGATGTTTATAATCTCTTGAAACAAGCACATGAGAAAAGATTGGGAGGTTCTGTTCAACGTCTTTATGATATGATGGAGCAGACAATTGTTCCATACCAGCATAGCGATACTTTAAGCAGGACGCTTAAACAGCAAGGGAAAGAAGCGCATGATCATCTTTATGAACAAGCAAGGCAAACGCCGATAGGACGAGAGTATTATCCGGCTCTTAATAAACTTTTTGAAAATAAAGGGTTTCAAAAAGCTCTTAAAGAAGCTGTCAATACTTTAGAGGAACACCCTCTCAGTATAAATCCTAGAAGGTTTTATGATAGAAGATTTAGCAGTATAACCTATAAACCTACGATAGAGTTATTAGATCAAACTAAGCAGTCTCTCGATGATTTAATCGAAAAAAGTAAGAAACATGGCGATAACCAAAAGATTTTAGGATACGAAGTCCTCAAACAAAATTTGGTAAAAATAATGGACGAAATCTCTCCTACTTATAAAGCAGCACGCGGTAGTGCAGCAAAATTCAAAAACTTTGCAGATAGCTTTGAGGAAGGTAGACAAGCTTTTGGAACAAAGCTTGAAAAGAGTTTTGAAAGGGATGCAGTTCAGGAAAATCTTTCTAAAGGGAATTGGACAAAACAAAATAATACCTATCAGATGGGTATGAGAGATGCCTTAGATGATTTACTCAGAAAAAATGATGACCCTATTAATGAATTTTCTAAACTTTTAAAACAAAATCTTGCGTCTGAGAATCTTGAAAGGACCATAGGACCGGAACGGTTTTCTACTTTTAAAAAGGCAGTAGATCAGGAGCAATTCTATTCTGATGCAGCAAAAGAGGGTTTTAGCAAATTTGAAGGCACTCCTGAGGTTTCTCTTTTTGATGGAGTTCGTGTACCACATAGTATTCCTGATATACCAGCTCAAGGCTTAAAATTAGCACGAAACATATTTTTCCACCCGAATGCTCCAGAGGCGCTACGGGCAAGACAAGAGCTAGAGCGCGGTATAGCGAAGTTAGCAACTTTTGGCGTTAAAGGAATGGAGCGCAATGAAATTGCCAAATTGATTCAAAGTGCTTTGAAGTGGCATAAAGCCGGTGTGATAACGGATGAAGGCTTGAAGATTGTTTCTAGAGCTGTAGCAAAAGGGTTAGGTCCTAGTGCTTCAATAGAGTACGCGAAATGACCCGTTCTAGTCCTTCTGTTAATCAAGCGATACGGCAAACGGCAGCGCGTTATGGTTTGCCAGAGAGTTATTTGTACCGTGTTGCGCAAGTAGAAAGTGGAGGCAATCCGAATGCAAGGAATCCCCGTTCTTCTGCGGGTGGGTTGTATCAATTTATAGACAGCACCGC
>NZ_JBHIRG010000060.1:0-3193 GCF_042196965.1 Bartonella sp. AA83SXKL | reverse complement strand
TTTGATAGAGCTACAGGGGAAATAAGTAGTACGAAAGGTTCATTGGCTACGGCATTGCAAAGTTTTGTAGAGGTCAAGCAGGCAAGTGAGAACGCCGTCCATGTCTCGACAGAAGCAAAGAGATTAGCCGATGAATCGAAATCCATTGCTGAACGTGCAGAACAAACAGCGAGAGATGCTTCCCAAACAGCAACAGAGACGACGCAAGTAGCCGCAACAGCGGTAGCAACGTGTCATGAAGTTAAGACAGTAGCGACACAAGCAAGTATGAAGGCAGATGGAGCCAAACAGACAGCCGCTGATGCGAAGGATATTGCCGAAGAAGCAAAAGGTTTATCGGAACGGGCGACATCTTCTGTTAGAGAACTTACAAAAACAGCGTCTCAAGTACAAACGGCAGTAGAGAAGGCATTAACGGAGTCAAGAGAATCCAAACAGATAGCAGAGTCATCTAAGACACTCTCAGAAGAAGCCAAACAACTTGCAACAGAAGCCCAAAATGCCTCTACCAATGCGCTTACAGAAGCGAATGCAGCGAAGGATAAAGCATCTACAGCGCTTACCTTAGTCAATGATGTCAAGAATATTTCTGAAGAAGTGAAAGGTATTGCAGAAACGGCATTATCGACCGCTACCACAGCTAAACAGGCTGGTGATGAGATCGGGCAAAAAGCTTTAGAAGCGTTAACGAAGTCGAGTGAAGCTAAGAGCACAGCAGAGACGGCAGAAGAGAAAGCCGCAAGAGCGGAAAAGAAGGCGGATGATGCGACAATCACAGCTTCTGAAGCCAAGACTATGGCGCAAGAAGCCAAACAGACGTTAGAGACATCAACAGCGCAACAAGATGCCTCAGAAGCACTGTCTAAAGCCGCTGAAGCGAAGAAAGTAGCAGATCAGGCAGCAACGTTAGCCAATGAAAGTAAAACGACAGCTGTTGAGGCAAAAGGTTTAGTGGAGGAAGTAAAACAATCGGTAGCGACAGCAGAGAGCGTAGCTAAGGAAGCCAAAGTAGCATCAGAAAGCGCTGTTACAGTTGCGAATGCAGCGAAGAGCACAGCAGAAGAAGCCAAGAGTGCAGCAGATAGTGCAATAGCGAAAGCGGAGCAAGCCCAACAGAGCACAACAGAAGCCTCTAGAATAGCTTTGGAAGCGAAAGCGGTAGCAGAGTCTGCGGCGCGTTCAGGAGAGACGGCAGGGCAGGTGAATGCAGAAGCGGTGAAGGGCATAGCACAAGAGGCGAAGCGTAAAGCGGAAGCAGTAGAGAAGGTAGCAGAAGAAACGAAAGGTGCTTTGGATGGTCTAAAACAATTAGCCAATAGTGCGAAGTCGACAGCGGACGAGGCAAAGAAGGTAGCTGATGGTGCACAAAAGAAGGCATCACAGGTAGAGACAGTAGCGGGTGAAGCTGAAAAGATAGCGAAAGAAGCCAAACAGACAGCTGGTTATGCTAACCATGAGGCGGCACAAGCGCGCAGTGAGGTAGAAAAGGCAAAAAGTACAGCTCATGAAGGATGGAGTAATGCCAATAAAGCTCAGGAAGTAGCAGGTGACGCTAAGACTATAGCAAGTTTAGCGCGTACGTACGCAGATGAAGCCAAGAAGATAGCGGAAAATTCAGGCAACACAGCTCATCAAGGGTGGAGTACAGCTAACAACGCGAAGGAAGTAGCCGATAACGCTAAGACTATAGCAAGTTTAGCACGGACATATGCAGACGAAGCCAAGAAAAAAGCGGAATTAGCAGATTCACAATCCTATCAAGCTAAGGGCGAAGCCGAAAAAGCCAAGGAAATAGCTAATAGTGCAAAATATACAGCAGAACAAGCACAGAAAGCGGCAGAAGCGGCGGGTAAAAAGGCAGCGTCTTTAGCATCATCTTTAGAAGACAAGCTAGAAGAGACAGAAAAAACAGCGAAGGAAGCCAAACAGAAAGCTGTTTATGCCGAAAATGATGCGAGGCAAGCTCGTAGTGAGGCAGAATCTGCGAAAAATATAGCTTATAATGCTAGTAGTACAGCTAACAACGCGAAGGAAGTGGCAGATAACGCTAAGACTATAGCAAGTTTAGCAGAAACGGCAGGCGAGGAAGCCAAGAAAATAGCAGAAGCAGCCAATTCACGAGCGTATGAAGCCAAGAATGAAGTAGAAAAAGCCAAGGAAATAGCGAGTAATGCAAAATATATAGCAGGAGAGGCGCAGAGGGCAGCCGAAACAGCGGGTAAGAAAGCCGCGTCTTTAGAAGAAGAAGCGGAAGAGGCACAAAAAATAGCCAAGGAAGCCAAGGAGTCTGCTGGTTATGCAAGACATGATGCGACGCAAGCGCGCAATCAGGCAGAAAATGCAGAGAAAATAGCCTCGTCTGCGAGGAGTAGGGTTATCGATATCAACCAAGTGGTTGAGAATTTTAAAGCCCCCGTAAGTTTAGCGCGGATGTACTCAGAAGAAGCCAAGAAAAAAGCCGAGTCGGCAGATTCACAAGCTTATCAAGCCAAGAGCGAAGCCGAAAAAGCCAAAGAAGTAGCCGATAGAGCGAAAAGGACAGCAGAAGAAGCCAAAAAAACAGCCGATACGACGAAACAAGAGCTTGGAGGTATCAAGAGTTCCCTAGCAACGGCAACAACAGCCCATACAGTAGCTTCACAGGCAAAAGCGCTAGCGGAAGAGGTAAACAATTTACTGAAACAGTCCAATTTAACGGTTCTTTCAATTTCCACACCGTTTCTTGTAGCGACAGGCAAAGCGCAATTAACCGTGAAAAAAGGAACACGCATAACTTTGGCATTAGGCAATGATACTTTGGTTGCAAGTTATACGGTAGATACAAGAATAAGCGTTCCTTCTCTTTCGGCGGGGAAGGATTATTATGTTTATTTGGTTTCTGATGGAGGACAGTCTCATAAATTTGTTTTATCAGAAAACTCTACGTATCCAAGGGATTACACAGTGAGTAATTCGCGAAAGATAGGAGGGTTTCATACGCTCTGTGCGGATGTTGGTACGATTTCCGGTCACCCCTTGTCTGGTTATAGGGCAGGGGATATTTTACCCAATTCAGTTTGGTGTCTCAATCACCGCCCGCATAGTTCACCAGAAGGTATGGTTTATGATCCTTTGCAAGATCTTTGGGTTGATATTTATCTTCAATCAGGGACGGGTGAAAATACGAAATCAATGTATCGTACCAATATAACAA
>NZ_JBHIRG010000059.1:0-3198 GCF_042196965.1 Bartonella sp. AA83SXKL | reverse complement strand
GCAAACACCACACCAGACAAGGACGATACCCTTGATCCAAACGCTCCACCAAACGCATGCGACGAAGGTGAAGGCGTCATCCATATGGATGAAGAAGATAGATAAGTCAAATTAGCAAAAATATCAGAACAAATAATTGGACAGGAAACAGTTCAAACTGTTAACGCTCGCGAATTACAGGCATTTTTAGAAGTAAAAACCAGTTTTAAAGATTGGATTATCAGACGTATTCAAGATTGTAAATTTAAAGAAGAGCATGACTTTTGCTCTTTTTTGAGCGAAAGTTCAGGTGGACGTCCTTCTAAAGATTATGCTCTCACCTTAGACATGGCTAAACATCTTTCTATGATAGAGAGGAATGACAAAGGGCATGAAGCGCGTCAATACTTTATCAAATGCGAACGGCTTTTGAAACAAGTAGCAACACCACAAGTTGACTACTCCAAACCGGAGGCATTACTTGGTGTTTTAAATCACCTACAAAGTCGAATTGAGCAAAAAGATCATGTTATTGCCGAATTAGCACCAAAAGCAAAAGCACTTGATGGTTTAAAGCGTTCTGATGGGCTGTTCGGTCTTATTGAAGCAGCAAAAATGTTAGAGGTGCGACCAAAAGATTTAACAGATTACTTTTATAAAAACATTACATTGCCACTTGACATTGTGGCGACAATGTGAATAATCGAATCAGGTGCCTCAAAAACACCTTAAACACATAGCGGATAGATTGCCGAAACAGTCTTTTCACCGCCAATTAAAAGCTTTGACTCATTATATGTTACTCGCATATAATAGATTTGTCGGGTGTAGTTATGCTATACAATACCCTTTGGGAAAGGCATAACGACGGGCTATGTGCCGTGTTTTTGAGCACCCGGCGCTCTTCATAGAGTGTCAATCAAAAACCTTTAAGCACATAGGAGCCAAATCATGGCACAATATTTAATCGACATACACAAAGCTACAATTGATGGCGATACCGTTCAGACGGTAAATGCACGTGAGTTACATGCATTCTTGGAAATAGGAAAAGATTTCTCTACTTGGATTACTGACCGTATCAATAAATATAATTTATTAGAAAACCAAGATTTTGTTTGCTCCCCGATTTTGGGGAGCAAAGGTAGGGGTGGTCACAATCGTAAAGACTATCACCTGATCTTAAGTGTAGCTAAAGAACTTTCGATGCTTGAGAATAATAAGAAAGGTAGAGAAGCTCGTTTATACTTTATCAAATGTGAACGGCTTTTGAAACAAGTAGCAACACCGCAGATAGCCGCTCCACAAGTTGATTATTCCAAACCCGAAGCATTACTTGGTGTTTTGAACCATTTACAAAGTCAAATTGAGCAGAAAGATCATGTTATTGCAGAATTAGCACCAAAAGCAGAGGCACTTGAGGGTCTAAAGCGTTCTGATGGTTTGTTCGGTCTTATCGAAGCAGCGAAGATGCTTGAAGTGCGACCAAAGGATTTAACGGATTACTTGCGTAAACATGATTGGGTATATCGTCGGGCTCCAGGGGCGCCTCTGTTACCTTATCAAGATAAGATCAAGAAAGGATTCATGGACTGTCCTGCTATCACCATTCAAAGACCGGATGGTACAGAAAAGGTGCTCCCTTCAACAAAAATCACCTCCAGAGGATTGGCATGTTTGAGAGAACAAATCCATGGAGGTGTACAATGAAGATAGATACCAACTTCTTATGCGATTTATGGATAGCATTATCTCGATTTTCTAGACATGAAAATATGAGCGATAAAGATTGTACTGCTCTAGTTGACACTATGAGTGTAATAGAAAAAGCTTTGATTTCAAAACTTCAGGATGAACTACCCAATATTACAAAGATTTTAGCAATTCTTACAGATTTTGGAGATTCAGAGTTACCGCATAGCATGGATTCTTTGTTACGCGCTTATGAACCAAATTTCGAGAGCCCCATTAAAAAGGTTGCTTAATTAAAAAAACAGAACTCCCTTCCCCATCTTTAAAGGTGGGGAGGGGTTAATACACTAAAGTTATACGTGTGGAACTGGTCGTTCAAGAGGCTGTACAGCCAAACGAAACCCCATGGTACGCAGTAAAGCATTCAAGCTGCGGAACTCTGGATTACCTTTCTCTGAAAGTGTACGGTAAAGTTGTGTTGGGTTCAAGTTGGCTGCTTTAGCTACAGCTTGAACACCACCATAAGCTTTGGCCATTTGGCGTAGAGTTACAAGCAGCTCACCCTGATCACCATCTGCTAGGATTGCATCAAGGGTAGCCGCTGCCAACTCAGGATCATCACGGAATATTTCTGCCATTGCATCATCATGGTTACGGTCTTTCATTTTTGCACTCCTTTAATCTTCACGGTTTTGCCAATCACGCCAGCAAGCACATGCACGAGTGATATCAGTCTCTTGTGTTTTTTTGCTGCCACCGCATAATAGCAACAATACGGTCTTTCCAGATTGGACATAATAAACTCGGTAGCCAGGACCAACATTAATACGCAATTCATGAACACCCTCACGAAGCGGCTTGAAATCGCCAAAGTTTCCCTGCTCTAAACGATTAAGGCGGCGAATAATTGCAGTTTTAGCCTGCATATCACGGAGCTTTCGCAGCCAATCAGCTATCAAGTCTTTGCCATCAGAAGTAAGGTAGTGACGTATTTCAAACATGATGTATATTCGTTTATAAACGAATATTTGTCAAGAAAGAAATTAAAAGTTGAGAAAAAATCTTCTTTTATTCCAATGAAAAAGCGACATGAAGCTTAACCAAGCTATCTTTCCGAATGAGAAAGATGTCAATTTTTTAATCCAGCTCTGCTTTTTGCGGAGCTTTTTTTATGGAGAAGCATATGCGAAAAATATCATCAGAAGGACTAGCACTTATTAAACAATGGGAAGGTTTGCGTTTGAACGCCTATAAAGATGCCATTGGGGTGTGGACAATAGGTTATGGACATACAAACAGTGCTGGAAAACCTTTTATTTACGAAGGCATGACAATCACTGAAAAGCAAGCAGAAGAACTTCTTTGCCAAGACTTAAGACAATTTGAAAATGCTGTTGAACGCGCTGTTACAGTTTCATTAACAGATGAACAATTCGCGGCGTTAGTGTCCTTTTGCTATAATGTAGGAACAGGAGCCTTTTGTAACTCGACACTGTTAAAAAAGCTCAATCAAGGTGAATATGAAGC
>NZ_JBHIRG010000058.1:0-3312 GCF_042196965.1 Bartonella sp. AA83SXKL | reverse complement strand
AAACGGTTTTAATGACATTTCAACTCCTCATGTCTTGATCCCATAAATTACACTCACATTAACGGGGCGCGTTTCAATACCACCAACCCTCTCTGCCATGAGATGATGTTCATGATGCTCTCTGTCATTCAGACCTTCTGTTATAGGCGTTGAATAATATAAAAAATTAGCAAAGGGGCTCCTGATAAACCAAGGTAAACGTGGCGGCTTGTCTTTTTCTGTAAACCAAAAGGGAGTCTCTACCTGTGGACTTCCTGCTATTTGGTCAAATTCTTGATTACACTTGTCCAAAGCATCCCCACTCAAACCTACACACTCTTCGTCTATAGCTCTCTTTCGCCTTGTCACGGGCGCTTCAGTAGAAGAAACATCCCGTTTTTTTCGAGAAGAAAGACCTTCTGATGACTCCGGACCTATAAAATGTTCATGCGCTTTTAAAGAACAGGGTTGTATACTTGCAAAAGAACGCCAAGGGTCTAAATTGCGTTCATTATCAAGTCCCCGTAAAAATAGCCCCCGAAAATCGGGAACATTAAACGTCGTGGCGCCATCCCCTTCTCCCCACGTCGTCCCTATTACTTCAAACAAGGCTCTATACGTTCTTCGCGAATAAGCCTTCCCATCACATGGCAACCAACCATCTGGCAAGCGCTCCATTGCAAACGGTCCTATCAGACCGGAAGGTAAACGTTTTAAGGAAGAAACTTTGCTCCTTGTCGGGTTGAGAACTTGCCAACCCGTAAGCTCTTCATCATACACAAGCGTATAAAGACAGCCATCTTGTATCTCTCCTCCCGATAAGGCTAATAAACCGGTTTCTGTTGCCTTATAAACGGGCTTACCGGCTAAATTATTTAAAGCAATTGTTGTCGCCCCAACATTCTTGCCCTTCGCTTTAAAACAAACCGATATGCCATTCTTATACTCTAAAAATGCCGATTGACTTAGAAGCCTTATCACGCTCGTCTTTTGGTTATTATCAACCGTCACAATCCCTTCAAGCACGCCGCCCGTATCCGATAAATACTCACTTATCCTTTGCATCATAAAACGAGCGCTATTATTAACCGTGTTAGGGTGCTGTCCCTCTGACCAATTAATTAAAGCATCAGCACCACCATTCTCAGATGCTGTTAAAGACCAATCATAAATCGTGGACATCTAAACCTCACGTCTTGATTCCAAACACAACACTCATATTAATCGGGCGCGTCTCACTTATACCTGAACTTGCCAATGCAACATCACGCATGTGAAGGTGGGAATGGGGAAAGGCGAGCTTATGGTGCACGCGTATATCCTCTGCCCTCACGCCCAAACGTTCAGCAAGCTTCAATCTTTGCTGGTCATTCAACACATATCCCCAGATGATCGTCATATCACCATGCCAACTCTCTTCCTGATTTTCATCATTCAAAATCGTAAAGGATTGACCCCCATGGTCATGCTTTCTCATTGCGTCATTTTGTAAAGTGCCAAGATAACGAAAGCGGTCTATCTCGCGGTCATCATCAACACCTCGTAAAAAAACACCACGCAAATCGGGAACATTAAACTTCGTCCAACTATCAGCGCCTCCCCACCTGATCCCTATCGCTTCATAAAGAGCAGGATAATCACGACGCAAATAAGCCTTCCCATCACATGGTAACCAGCCATCTGGCAAAACTTGCATCCCAAAAATCCCTATCGTCCCTAGTGGATAAACAGGGATAACCGGCTCTTGCGATAAAGAGAGAGGCGTAGGATTTAAAACTTGCCAAGCATGATCCCTATAAACCAAGCTATAAATGCACCCCCTTTGAAGCTCGCCTCCCGATAAAACACGGAGACCTAATTCCGTCGCCTTGTAAACAGGTTTAGCGGCTAAATCATTCAAGGCAATTGCGGTTTCCCCAACATTCTTGCCCTTCGCTTTAAAATAAATTGATATCCCATTCTTATACTCTAAAAATTGCGATTGGCTTTGAAGTCTTATCAACGTCGTCTGGTGTTCAGCATCAACCGTAAAAGTGCTTTCAATCACACCACTCGTATCCGATAAATACTCACGCACACGTTGCATCATCACACGAGCACTATTATTCAGACTACTAGGACGTTGTCCTTTTGACCAATCAATCAAATCATCACAATAGGCATTCAAGGAGGCATTTAAAGACCAATCATAGATCGTCGACATCTTACACCTCATGTCTTAATCGCAAACAGAACACTCACATTAACTGGACGCGTCTCGCCTTCACCAGTGCTCTCCAAAACAACCTCTTGGTTCTCATCAAGAGTATGAGAACTTACAATGTAGCCCCCTAAATTCTCACGCTCTATGCCCATAAAATTCGCTAGAGAACTCCCCCCAAACAAGCCTAGACGATAACCCAACACATCTGTCGTATTCCCATCCCAAAAGTTTTCGTTGCTGGTAAAATGAGACATCGAAAGGCTCTGTCCTTGATGTTGATGCGACTCAATTAAATCTGTTTGCACACTTGCAAAAGAACGCCCCTCATCAATATTGCGCCCTCCATCAAGCCCCCGTAAAAACATCCCTCGAAAATCGGGAACATTAAATGTCGTGGCGCCATCACCCTCTCCCCAAACCGTTCCTATCGTCTCAAATAAATCACCATAATCACGACGCAAATAAGCCTTCCCATCGCAAATTAACCAATCCTTTGGAATCCCGCGCATTCCAAACGTTCCTATAAAACCCGTGGGATAAAGATTGCTTTCTTCTTCTTCTAAAGGGAGTGGGGTAGGATTAACAAGATGCCAATGATCTCCATTATAAAACAATGTATAAATGCACCCTTGTTGGATTTCCCCCCCTGATAAAAGCGATAAACCCGTTTCTGTTGCTTTATAAACCGGCTTGCCATCTAAAGCATTTAAGACAATCGTGGTCGCTCCAACATTCTTACCCATAGCCATAAAGCGCAAAACGATACCATTCTTATACTCTAAAAATTGCGATTGGCTTTGAAGTCTTATCACACTCGTTTGTTGGACATGATCATTTGTAACAATGCCTTCAAGCTCTCCACCCGTGTCTGACAAGTATTCCTTTACGCGCTGCATCATCACACGGGCGCTTGTGTTCACACTGCTAGGATGCTGTCCTTCGGACCAATCAATCAAATTATCCACGCGCGTATTATCCGACGCTCTAAGCGACCAATCATAAATCGTTGACATTTCTCGTGAATCCTAGCTTCTGTAAAATGGTCCGTAAAATGCCCGCATGAATTGCGTCATCAAAGGATTATCATCATCATCACTCTCTTCTTCTTCCGAAGCCTCTTCTTGTGATGC
>NZ_JBHIRG010000057.1:0-3446 GCF_042196965.1 Bartonella sp. AA83SXKL | reverse complement strand
CAACAGGGTATAAAGGTGTTGTTTTTGATCCGCAGATTCAGGTTGTTTATCAGCATCTTCAGTTTAATCAGGCGCGTGATATTGATAACCTTGATGTGGATTTAGGAAAATTTCATCAATGGGTGGGGCGTATTGGTGGGTGTTTAAGCAAGACGTTAGGTGTTGTGGAAGAGGGACGTGAAGTTTCTTTTTATAGTAAGCTTTCTTATTTGCATAGTTTTGAAGATAAGCAATTCGTTTCTTTTAAAAACGATTTTCAGTTAGGTTCCTTTGGTTCTTCTTTGGAAGCAGGGGTTGGGTTTAATGCCCGTCTCTCATCAAAACTTTCTCTTCGTGGAGATGTCACTTATCAGCATAGATTTAAGAAAATTGGTTTTTCTGGAACGAGTTTCTCTGCTGGATTGCGCCACCTTTTCTAGCGATACATAAACTATATAGTAACTTATATATAAGTATATAGTGTTATATTAAGTATTAAATTAAATATTTCATTTTATATTTATTGTATTTTGAGAAATTTATTATCTTAAATATAGATATTATTCTTCAATGAATAGAAGTAGGGGAATAGGAGGCGGCAAGAGTTATGATTTATGTATTTCATAAATATGTATTTTTATGCAACGTTACAACAGCTATTCTTTATTTTTTGCAGGTTACGTATGTTAATGCTGCAGGATCTTCAAGTGATGCAGGAGGGGCATTTTATAAATGCGATGATAGAAAAACACACTTTCTTGCAGATAAAGTCTATTACTTAAAAAGCTCTCAAGAGACGTCTGCTCATATTGCACCTATTGCAGCTATATATGTAGAAAAAGCAGGCACTATTGTTAATGCCTCTCAGATAACAGTTTTTGGCGATGATCCAGATAAAATATCTGCGTATGGGGCGTATGTAAGAAATGGTGGAAAAATTAATCTAATAGCTTCAGATTTTAAGAATATACCTGCTCTTCGTGCTCAAAATGCCGTTATTAGCATGACAGTAGGGGAAATTAAGGGGACTTCACATGCTATTTATGCATGGGGGAGAGGAACGGATATTGCTTTAGTGAGTGTGAATATCAATATTGAGCCAGATAATTTGAATGTAAAAGGGATCGGTATTATGAGTGGTTTTGATGCAATGGTTAAAATGACAGACGGTACCGTTGATTTTAACCAGATTGGCTCATTTTCAACTCGATTTGGGGGGCGCTATCTTCTTGATACTATGGGGATTACGGGGCAAGGAAGGAGGGAGGAAACTTTAACAGATGGTGATGGAGCTATGGGGGTATTGCCAGAAGCTTTTGAGGTTTTTCAAGGTGGTGACGTTCATTTGAAAAACAATTTTATTCAGCTGAACCATATGCATGCATTCTTGATGAAAAACTTTTCAGGTTATGTAAATGATAATGGTAAGTTAATTCAAAAATATATTTCACCAGATGGCTTTAAGAATACAAATATTAAGATAGAAAAAAACAATATTTCTGTTCAGGGTGAGGGAGTATATGGACTGTGCTTTAATGTTTTAGCTCCAGAAGAATTTGCTAAAATGTTGAGGCAACGAGATGATGAAAAAATTTTAGAAACCAAAAAAGTTATCACGGGGAGGGCATTTGTTTATTTATCAGAGACAAATATGACAGTTCCAGACGGGATTGCGATTTATGCGAAGGGGAATAAAGACTATGAAGTAAAAGGCACTCTTGAATTATCGGATGAAACAAAAATCTCTGGTGATTTGTTGCTAAAAGCTGGAAATAATGCTTCTCTATTGGTGAAAGCAAACGCTTCCTCTCTTACAGGAGGTACGCGTGTTGAGGGTAGATCGGTTATTGATTTAGAATTAATTCGTTATTCAAAATGGTATCTTACTAAAAGTAAATACAACGGTTTACAGGAATCTGTTTCATCGCTTTCTTCTCTAAGTCTTTCCAATAGCACATTGATCTTTGATGAAGATAGTGGTTATCAAACGCTACGCATTGGAAAAAAAGCAGATATAGGTGCAGGAGATAAAATTCTCGCATCAAAAGATAAAAAAGTCTACAGTGCTGAGGGAAACGCTCAGATTAGGTTGAATGCATTTTTGAATGATGAGGGTTTGTTTAATCCCCAAAAGACGGATCGCATATTGATCTATGGGGATGTTTCTGGAACGACATTCATTCATGTGCAAAATTTTCCAAAATATGCAAGTAAAAAAGTCCATGAGGGAAAAGATCAAAGCATTTCACTCATTCAAGTTGCTGGAACAGCGCAGGCAGGTTCTTTTCGACTCGCCAATGGTTATGATGATTATACTACGGTGAAAGGTTTTCCTTATCAATATCGTATTCGTGGTTATGGTCCAGGTTCGCCTTTTGGAGAAGCGAATGCTAAGCAAAGATTAGTGGAAGGTGAGGGAGATTTTTGGGATTTCCGACTCGAAGGGGTTTATATTTCTTCTAGAATAGGTTCTTATAATGGTCCATTTGGTAAACCTTCTTCGTTTTCATTATCTCATCCTGTTAATCCTCCATCTTCCGATCCACTTTCTACATCGTTGATATCTGACTCTCCTTCTTCTACGTTCTCTGCTCCTGTTGACCCTCCACCTCCCGATCCACTTTCTACGTCGTTGATATCTGTCTCTCCTTCTTCTACGTCCTCTGGTCCTGTTGATCCTCCATCTTCCGATCCACTTTCTACACCGTTGATATCTGACTCTCCTTCTTCTACGCTCTCTGCTCCTGTTGACCCTCCACCTCCCGATCCACTTTCTACGTCGTTGATATCTGTCTCTCCTTCTTCTACGTCCTCTGGTCCTGATGATCCTCCATCTTCCGATCCACTTTCTACACCGTTGATATCTGACTCTCCTTCTTCTACGTCCTCTGGTCCTGTTGATCCTCCTCCTTCCGATCCACTTTCTACACCGTTGATATCTGACTCTCCTTCTTCTACGTCCTCTGGTCCTGTTGACCCTCCATCTCCCGATCCACTTTCTACGTCGTTGATATCTGACTCTCCTTCTTCTACGTTCTCTGCTCCTGTTGACCCTCCACCTCTCGATCCACTTTCTACGTCGTTGATATCTGACCCTCCTTCTTCTACGTCCTCTGATCCTGTGGATCCTCCACGCCCCAATCCACTTTCTATGTCGTTGCCATCTGAGCCCTCTGCTCCGGAGGACACTTCATCTCCGGATTCTGTTCCTTCTCCTTCTGCCCCTGTTGAACCAAAGCCTTCTGAGTCCTCTGAGGCTTTGGAACCTTCATCTAATCTTCCTATGTCGCTTGATGTTCCGCTTGAGCTAGGTATTAGAGCTGTTGTTCCTCAATTGCCAACTTATCTCCTTTTACCAAATACTTTGTTCTATGTTGGTTTGATGGATACGACCACGCAAAATAAGTCGTTTGAGACAATACGGAATGCTTTTCATTCCTCTTGGAAAGATGATAAAAAGACAGCCT
>NZ_JBHIRG010000056.1:0-3482 GCF_042196965.1 Bartonella sp. AA83SXKL | reverse complement strand
TTGCAAGCCGTTAAAAATCTTATACGTGGTGAGGCAAAAGGCATGTCCACAACATTTGTCCCCTCATGCGCTGATCTGGCGCAGTATTGTCGCGATTTAGAAAGCAGGCTTTATGGTGTTGCTGAGAAGGTTTTTATCGCTGTTGAAAATACGCGTAACCTAGCTTTAGGAGGCAAGCGCATTTCATTCATGAGAATAGGCAAGCCTAGTGAAGAGCAACATAACAGTAGCAATTCTAAAGCGGCTTAAAACAGCAAAATAGTGAAAAGTGCTGATCATTTTGGGATTAGATATGCATTTAAATCGACAAAAAGGTACCATAAAAAGCGATTTAAAGATTTTACGATGAAAAACCCACATCCGCAATATAAAACGCTCTGTACGGTCAAATTTTAGGTAAATAGACCAATTGGTAAAAATAGGAATTAAAACATGGAAATATTAAAACGAAGATTCTTTAAAAAACGTAAACAGCCTATGCAAAAAGAGTTTGTTGCAACAGCTGTTGGTTATGTTCCTTGGGGAGACGGAGCAGAGGAGTATTTTTACAACCTCTACGAATATGAAGACGGCACAAGAGAGTGTGAAAAGTTTGATGGCGGACAGTATTATACCACACCAGAAAATGCAGATTTTAGTACCAAAGCGCAGGTGAAAGCATGGGTTTACGGTGGGAATATTCCGAAAAGCATTCTCAATTACGAACCTCTTATAGATGAGATTAACAGAGAGATCAAAAAATTATCGAAAACCGCAGGAAATAAATATGTTTACAGATAAGCAGCTAAGAGCCTTGTTTGGCATTATAACTTTTATATTTTTATGTTTTTTAGGAATTAAAAAAAATCCCTACTTTATTCAAAGTATTTTGACATTCGCATCTGTTTCTTTGGTAATAGTCACAACTGTTTTTGCAATTTTATGCAATTCCAAGATTCCTTCTGAATTGCAGAGCAACCCAAAATACAAACGCGGCAATACAACAGGTTGGGTGAAACTAACACGTGATTTACAACAGTATATGCACAGACTTTTAAAGCTAATAAGTTTAGCACTTGTCGTTTTAATTTTCCCAAATAGTTATAAGGAAACTGTTTCTTTACCTTTCATTTCTAAGTACGTGGAGTACAAGCTTTCTTTTTCATTGGATAATGTACTTTGGTACTCAGATATTGCTCTTTGGTATTCTTTTTTAGTTTGTGTATTGTTTCTTATGTTACATACACGCAGTTTAATAAACATATCTATTTACACACTACAGTGCTCAGTTAAAAAGCTATAGTAAAATTTCCGATTTTATAAAACTGTTCAGATTACGTTGTTTCTTCTCAACGTTCATAGATGAGATCAACAAGGAGATAAAAAACTATCGAAAGCAGTTTGATACTCTTTGTAGCAGGAAAGAGATCAACGCATTGAACGAAGCATGGCGTCACGTAAAATTGCGTTAATCCGTGTTTGATATCCTTTCCCTTGACTTTTAAGCCACGCTAGAACGTCTGAATCCACACGTACTGTTGTGACAGTTTTGGTTGGTTTATAGAATGGATTGCGAACGGCGTTTTTCCAAAATGCATCATTGAGTGACGGAATATCACTATGATCAATTGCACTGTCCGGCATTGCAGCCAGCTTATCAACTTCAACTCTCTGTTTATCTGTCAAAGGTGATAAGTTACCTACATCAATTTCATAAAGAACTTTCTTCTTCATAACGTTTCCTTTCTTTCGAGTTAGCTCGCCGCGCTGAAATAATACGGATTACTTCTATACCATCTTTATCATCATGGACAGTATGCGCCACGAGCAGCAGTAAAAAACCATCCACAAGACCCAAAGTTTGCCAACGATATTCTCCGTTTTCAATACGGTCTTGTTTAACCATGGCGAACGGGTCTGCAAAAACACGAGCAGCAATTTCAAAACTGACACGGTGCTTTCTAAGATTACTTTTCGCTTTAGCTTCATCCCATTCAAATCTTATTTTCATATCTTATGTTAATACATTTATGTATGTATTTCAAGAGTTTTAAATGAACACTGAACTATTTATGTTTTTTTGCATATTAAATATAATTTTATATGTTAAAAAACAATATTATCATTTTGAAATAATTGAAAAAATAAGCAAATCATGCTAAGATTTTCTATGTATTAAAGTACAAGTTTAAGGTAAGAAAAAACATGCTAAATAAAGTGACATTAATCGGGCGTTTAGGTGCTGATCCCGAAAGCAAAACAATGAATTCTGGAGCAGAAATAGTCAATTTTAGTATAGCGACTTCTGAGAGCTATACAGATAAAAAAACCAATCAAAAAGTAGAGAAAACAGAATGGCATTCCGTTGTGATTTTTAATCCACATTTGGCAAAAATTGCACTTCAATATCTAAACAAAGGTTCAAAGGTTTACATAGAAGGAAAGTTACAGACACGCAAATGGCAAGATAAAAATGGGCATGACCGTTACACAACAGAGATTGTCTTACCACAATTCAAAGGCGAGTTGTATTTGCTTGATGCCAAAAAAGATCAATCGGCATCCCCTACCCCTTCACCTATTACTTCTCAAAATTATGCTATCGCTTCAGGTGCTCAAGATTATAGAACAGCTCTTAACGATAGCGTCCCATTCTGATTGAAAAAATATGGCTAAAAGAAAAAAACGTACAAAACGTGGTCGTCCTCGGATTAAAGGGTGTATCAGAGAACCAAATGGACGTATCTCACGAGCAAAAACACCGCATGAACCCATGGATAAATTGGCAATTGAAATGCGTGCCAAACGCTTCTGTTTGACCATAGAAGAGGCTAAAAATCCGCTTTCCGGTACCTATATCGGGCGGCTTTATTTGCAAGGCGAAATAAATCAAGACCAATATGATGCTGCGCAAAAATATCTTGAAGTGAAAAATGACTATTCGTGTGCAAAAGGTTTGCCAAGTGCTGTTTATGATAAAATGCCCTCATCTTCTGATGAGACAGCAAAAGAAAAATGGATTAAATTTGCAACAGAACAGTTTTCAAACATGCAAGAGGCTATCAAAGAAGCACAACACCTCTATAGACAGTATAATCTTTATGCCGCGATACAACATCTTGTTATAGAAAACCAAACATTACCACATCTTGTTAGTTCTTTGCGTATTGCTCTAAATGCTCTCCAGAAGTATTTTTATCCAAAAAATAAATGGTAAATGCTTTAACGTATAAACGATTTTTGGGAACGGAATATTTGCATCATTTGTTTGTAAAGCAGCATATTTAGGTAAAAAAATAAAAAAAATACAAGATCATGATTTTTTTGTTGACAATATGTGAAAAGTCGTATTTAATGACGCTGCTGTACTGGTCGAATTGCGTCCAAAATTCAAAAATATCCTCTAAAAATTTAGTAAAATGTGATCTTGAAACGTGGCTAGAAAGCCCTGTTTTCTGGGTAATTCTGACTAATCTATTTTTCAAATAACAAAAATCAATAAT
>NZ_JBHIRG010000055.1:0-3695 GCF_042196965.1 Bartonella sp. AA83SXKL | reverse complement strand
GTCTTTATCCGAGAAACCACCGCATTATGTGAAACACCCATCTTCTTCGCAAACGCACGAACCGATAGACCCTTACGCGTTTTCTTATTCATAGTTGCTCCATTTTGAATGGTATATACGAATTGTTGTACACTTTAATTATTGACAAGGTTTTATTTTTCGTGTACATAAAATATATGAAGATAGTGTGGGATGAACCAAAAAGAGCTTTAAACATTGTTAAACATAAGCTTGATTTTGCTGATGTTATTTACTTTGACTGGGAACATGCTCTTATTGATGCAACCCATTCAAACCGCATGAAGGCTATTGGACATTTTGCGGATGGCACAACAGTTATTGTTTTTGCAAAGCTTGGCAATGAAGCGATATCCATTATCAGTTTTCGTCAAGCGAATAAAAAAGAAAGAGAGGTTTTCAATGACTATCAAAAAAACCTTTGAAACAGGATGTGGCTATACAAAAGAAGATTGGGACGCTGTGGATTCCCCACCACTAACAGATGAAGAACTTGCACGCTTAAAGCCAGCTAAAGACGTTTTACCAGCCTCCTTTTTTAAGTATGTAACAGAAGAGCGCCGTAAACGTGGGCGTCCACCCGTTGAATCTCCTAAACAAGCGGTTACTCTCCGTCTCGACCCAAATGTTATTGCCTCTTTTAAAAAACAAGGAAAAGATTGGCGAACACGTATGGGTGAAGTCTTAAAAAAAGCAAGTGGTTGTTAAGCCGAACGATCTCGCCACTCTAAAAAATGTGCTTTACAGTTGAAATTAAACTTCAATTGTATTACATTGAAATACAGTTACAAGAGGAGAAGTCATTATGGCTGCCAGTCGTATGGTTCAAGCGCGTGTACCAGAAGAAATTCAAAATATCGCTAATCAAGTTATTCAAGCTTCAGGTTTATCAGTAAGTGATGTTGTGAGAGTGTTGATGACGCGTATTGCACAAGATAAAGCTATTCCGTCCTTCTTGTTTCAACCTAATGCGGAAACTATAGCGGCTTTTGCAGAACTAGAGGAAGGTAACTTAAAAAAGTTTCATTCCGTAGACGAATTATTTGACGATCTCTATGCGGCCGATTGAACGTACCACTATCTTCAAACGTGATTTCAAGCGTGAAATGAAAGGACGGTATCGGCATCTTTTAGATACTGATTTGCGCCAAATCATTGCAGCATTAGCAAATGATCAACCTTTAGAACCTCGATATCATGACCATGCATTGACTGGGAATTGGAGCAATTATCGAGATTGCCATATTCGACCTGACTTAGTGTTGATTTATCGCTTGATTGGTCAAGATCGATTGGTTTTAGTGCGTCTTGGCTCTCATGCAAAACTTGATCTTTAAACCACCTCCCCATTTTAAGAACGGGAAGGGGAGATGTTTTTAAATCTAAGCAGCTTTTACGACAGATCTTGCTAGAACCTGTTTTGCTTCTTTAATAAGGGCTTTGTATTTTCTGTTCTCTTCATCTACTCTGAAGGCATCAAGAAGACGAACATGAATTGGACCCAGAAGATACAAAACTTTTTCACCAGCGTTCATACCTTCCCAATAACTTGGCAAATCAAAGCGTGTATCATTATCATAATCAACAGATTGGCTTTTTAGTTTCTTTTCACACTCAATAAAATAACGGCGTGCTTGACGTCCTTTCTCGTTACGTTCAACCATGGAAAGCTCTTTTGCCATGTCTAGGGTGAGATGATATTCTTTACTTATAACATTTTTACGTTTCCCAATTTTGGGAAGCGTTAAAATATAGTCCTTTCCCTCTTCAAATGCATACTGATTAATGCGGTTCGTAATCCAAGTAGCAAAACGTTTTCCTATTGCCAAAAATGTATGTAATTCACGTGCATTCACTGTCTGAACGATATCACCATCAATCGTAGTTTGATGTAAGTCAATTAAATATTGTGCCATGATTTGGCTCCTATGTGCTTAAAGGTTTTCTATTGACATTCTAAAAGATGCCGGGTGCTAGAAAACACGGCACATAGCCCGTCGTTATGCTTTCCCCACAAGGGTATTGTATAGCATAACTACACCCGACAAAGTTATTATATGCGCCTAACATACAATGAGTCAAAGTCTTTAATGTGCGGAAGACTGATTATTTCGGCAACCAATCCGCTATGTGTTTAAGGTGTTTTCTAGGCACCTAATTCGAAAATAGACATTGACGCAACAATGTCAAGAATAAAAATAATTTTTATCTAAAAATAATCGTGTACTGTACAGTGTACATATTGAAATTGTTATTTATCAATGAGTTAAGTGTACAATGTACAGTCAATTTGAAAATTCTGTCGCTAGCGATAGTTCGCGCTCGTCCGCCCCGCAACGAAGCCAACCCGCTGGGAAGTACCTTTTGTATTGATTTTATTACGTTTTTTTTGAAATTGGAGAGGTATAATTGGCAATCTTCTTTAAATTAACATCCTCTCCACTCTGAAAGTGGAGAAGATGAGATTATGTTTTAAATCTAAGCAGCTTTTGTGACAGATCTAGCTAACACCTGTTTTGCTTCTTTAATGAGGGCTTTATATTTTCTATTCTCTTCATCTACTCTGAAAGCATCAAGAAGACGCACATGGATAGGACCTAAAAGATATAAAACTTTTTCACCAGCGTTCATACCCTCCCAATAACTTGGCAAATCAAAGCGTGTATCATTATCGTAATCGGTCTGTTCTTGACTCTCGAGTTCTATCCAGCGGTCAATGATCTTAGCACGCAACACTGTACTGTATCCTGAAATTAAGATAAGGCATTCACGCTTAGGTAGGTTGTAGCAGACTAATTTACGTCCTGTAGAATCCTTATAATTTCCTTGAAATTTACTCACCTCAATTTTGAGGTCAGTACATATTTGTCGAATATCTCTTACAATATTGTCATGCCTTTTATCACATAATTCCGCAATTTCACGGCTAGACATTGTTAACGTGGTTTGGGTATTTACTAAATTGTTCATAACGAACTCCTATCTACTTAGATATCTTCTATTCATACCTCAAGGGGTATCGGGTGCTAGAAAACACGGTAGATAGTCCGTCGTTATGCTTTTCCCAAAAGGGTATTGTATAGCATAACTACACCCGACGAGATCATTATATGCGACGAGCATAGAATGAGTCAAAGCCTTAATGTGCGGGAAGAGATTGTTCCGGCAATCTATCCGCTATCTATCAAGGTGTTTTCTAGGCACCTGATTTAACGATATATGTTTTTCGTGAATCTTGTCAAGTAATAAGATTGCTGTGAGTAGTGTGGTGACATAGCTTGAGAACATGATCTAGCCTTTCTTGTTGGCAGCATATTCTTGACGTTTAAGTTGTCTCTGTATGTTTTCAGTTAATCTTTCATTGGCATATTGTGCAATAGCACTTGCAATCTCTGGTTTGGACATCATTCCAGCAATTGAGGGTCCTTCTTGTTTTGCAATAGGGAATTGATCTCCATCGGCTCTTTGAAAAACATTCCCATTCAGCTTTTTTAATTCAACGCGCTTTGGAAAACTCCCACCTTTGATAAAAGCATGGGGTAAGATTTCTTTCTTTCCAAACAGTGTGTAAGTTACGCCGCGTTTTGTTTCTCTTGCTTGAAAAAATTTAAGAGGTATTGGTGTTCCAGAACCAATGATATCTGTCTCAAGAAACCTTGCTGTCGCCTTTTCTTTAA
>NZ_JBHIRG010000054.1:0-3853 GCF_042196965.1 Bartonella sp. AA83SXKL | reverse complement strand
TTTATAAGTATCGCGAGATTCCGGGAGTTTTTGCTATGTCCAGGTGCGCTCTAGCACTAAAAGCAAAAAAGCTGATTCGAACTCAGTACTTTCAGACTCCCGGAATACGCATAAGAGGCGCTCGCAACCGGCAGGGGAGCTTGAAGTGAAAGCTAAAAATCCACACTTTAACGACATTTCGATAGGCAGAAAAATTCGCTTTAAAAGAACAATGCTGGGAATGTCGCAAAAGCAATTAGGCAGTCAGTTAGGTGTGACTTTTCAACAAATCCAAAAATATGAAAAAGGCTCTAATCGTATAGGAGCTGGGCGTTTACAAGAAATTGCTGATATTCTCAATGTTCCCATTTCTTTTTTCTATACGGATCTCTCAACAAAAGAAAATGTCTTGTATTGCTGTGATGAAGGGATCGCAAGTAAAGAAGAGCACATCCTTTTGAAAAGTTTTAGAGAGCTCAAACCTCAAAAACAGAAGGCAATTTTGTGTTTGATTTCCTCCCGCTCTACGCTCTAAAGGATGCATATTCCTGACTTAAGGGCTGTTTTGTAAAAAGTTCGGATTCTGTTGGCGCGGTTTGACCTACTCCTGACCATTCATGTAGTCCACTTTACAAGGCTCTACGGGGCAAGTCACGCCCATTTATTACACACTCTAAAAACACTTAAATATGTGAAGTTTTACATGCCTTATATCAGGGCTCTGAACAACGATGTTTTACGGCACAACATGATAAACCGCGCTTTTTTTCAGTGAACACTAATGCGTATTGTTATTGGGTTTTTTTTCTGTTAAGAAGCATATGCAGTGTCGTAAAAGAGTTAAGTAAGAAATTTAAATAGCGCGTGAAGCATCAAAGAAACTTTGAAAAAATTTTTGAAAAAATTAGTTTAGGAGAGCTTTTTATAAAAGCCCGTCTTAGAGAGGCAGATAAGTCTTTCATCTTAAGATGGTTTGCTTTACGTTTCAAAACTTGATAAAAATTCAAAAAATATAAAAACTTCGAAAAAAATAGGAAGAGAAGCTTTTTCTGGTATGCAGGGGGGAAAATGGTCAATAAATTAGACAAAAAACAGATTATATTTTTAGCATTGCCACTCATCTTTTCAATCATTGTAGCTTTTTTGGTCAATATAACCATCAATAACATTACAGAAAATGGAACGACGCCTGATGCTTATTGGTTTGTAAGATCAAAGCCACTGGATATTTTAATCCTTATTGCATTTTCATGTTCTTCATTCATCTTATTACAAAAAAGGCATATCAGAAAAAATATCACTATTTCGTCCATGATCATCTTTGGTTTGTTTGCAACTTATTATAGTGCAAATGAATATATCAGACTTAGTCCATATGTAGGTCAAGATAATATGACATGGGCGGATGTTCTTCCTTTCTTTGATAGGATGGTTTTATGGGGTGTTGTTATTGGCGTTATTATCCTTGGTTACACGATAAAACTATCATTACCTAAAGCTTCACCTTTGAAAATTTCAAAAAATACGATCTTTGGTGGTGTTCAATGGATGAGTATGAAACGCCTTGAAAAGATTTTTCCTCGTGATGGCGAAGTCGTCATAGGAGAGCGCTATAGAGTCGACAAAGATATTGTTAAAGATGTCCCTTTTAATCCTAAAGACAAAACAACATGGGGAAAAGGTGGTCGCCAGCCATTGTTGACATATAAACTCAATTTTGATTCAACCCATATGTTATTTTTTGCTGGTTCTGGTAGTTATAAAACAACCAGTAATGTTATTCCAACTTGTCTCAAATATTCCGGTCCACTGATCGTTTTTGACCCTTCAACTGAAGTCGCTCCAATGGTAAAAAAAACAAGGCAGCTGTCAAACAGAAAAGTATACGTTCTTGATCCTCATGGTTCTTCAACGGAAACTTTTAATCCTTTAGATTGGCTGTTAGATGAAAATCTCCCCCTTTATGAAAGAGAAGCGGGGTTGGTTGAAGTTGCTAGACTCCTTCTTTCTGAAAACGACAAATCAACTTCGACTGATCAATTTTTTGTATTACAGGCACATAATTTGTTAACAGGACTACTTGCGCATATTGTCTTTTCTGATGAATACACATTAAAGGAAAAAAACTTAAAAACCCTTCATACGATCATGTCAATGCCAGAACCATCCGTGATTGGAAAATTGCAATCTATACGATCAAATTCTCCATCCCAATTTATTCGTGAAACCCTTGGGGTGTTTACAAATATGGCTGAACAAACTTTCTCAGATGTCTATTCTACTGCTGCAAAAGATATACAATGGCTTTCACTCTCTAACTATGCAAACCTTATCAGTGGTCATGATTTTAAAACTACCGATATAACAAAGGGAAATATTGATATTTTTCTAAATATCCCCTCAAAAATTTTAAAATCTTATCCAGGTGTTGGGCGTGTCCTTGTTGGCTCTTTTCTCAGAGCTATGGAAGCCGCTAATGGTAATTATGCAAAAAGAGCGCTCTTTATTTTAGATAATGCTGATCTTTTAGGATATATGAACATTTTAGAAGAAGCACGTGATCATGGACGCAAATATGGTATATCTCTCATGCTTTTTTACAAGTCTGTAGATCAAATAGAACACTATTTCGGTTCGTCAGGCGTTATGACATGGTTTGAAAATTGTGCTTTTGTAAGCTATGCCGCAATAAAAGATATTAAAACTGCTGAAAATATATCTAAGGCATGTGGTCAAATGACCATTGAAGTGAAAGATTCAAGCAAACCTCTAGGAGGATTCCATACAAGAGGGACAGAAAATATAAACACCCAGCATAGACCTTTAATATATCCACATGAAATAACACAAGAAATGCGAAAAGACGAACAGATTATTCTTATGCAAGGGCAACCACCTGTTCGTTGTGGACGCTCTATCTATTTTAGACGTAAGGATTTAACAGCTCTTACTAATGAAAATAGCTTTTCTTCTTAATAAAGCATCTATTTTTTAGTTAAAATGAATAAAATATTGTTGTATTTTTGGATGATATAATTAGAGATAAATTATTTTTATAGTACATTTTTATAATATAGTGGCTTGAAAATGGGAGAAAGTCATAAACGATCTTTCTGCTAAGAATACAAACACCAAAAAAATCAAGACATAAAAAGAGTATCTTATCAATTATAATGCGTGGGGTGTTCAAGATAATACGTAGAATATTGGCTGTAATAGTTAAAAGGTTGCTTTACGCAATCTTCCTTATTTTATTATTCATTCGTAAACCAGTTTTTGCCTTCTTAAACTTCTTTGTTGGTGGCTTGGTTTTATTCCTATTTTTCTTTTTTGGGGATACACAGCGAGAGTTGCACCCTATGAACACCAAACAGCAATGGTCATTGGTTTTGTTATCATGATATTTCTTTGCTTGTTTGCTAATGATGTCTATGAAAGGCTTTTACTACGAGCTAATACGTCTAGCATCTCTTGATTATGATCTTATACTTATTTCAATAAATAGCGCTCACTTCGTTCGTATATAATTTAATCAAAAATGAGAGGTTATCTGCCTCTTATAAAAATACAAATAAAGACTGTTTTTAAATTTTATTGCTAATTTCATGAAATTACTTTATACCTTAAAGGGTAACTTTGGTCGTCTACGCAACGATCAAGAGGGATTCAAAACCCCTAAAGTTCAGTACATAAGATTAGCCTACTCTTGTGGGTTTCCCGGGATTCCGGGAGTTTTTGCCATGTCCAGGTGCGATGAGCACTAAAAGCAAAAAAGCTGACTGAACTCAGTGTTTTTGACTCCCGGAATACCAATGCGAGGGCGCTCGCAACCGGCAGGGGAGCTTGAAGTGAAAGCTAAAAATCCACACTTTAA
>NZ_JBHIRG010000053.1:0-3982 GCF_042196965.1 Bartonella sp. AA83SXKL | reverse complement strand
ATCCGACTTTACATGCTTTAGTGATTTGGAAAAATAGGAGCAGAAAAATGCGTTAAAGAGAGCTTTAAATACCCTTTAGATAAGGTCTTTGAAGATCCTTTGAGAACCCCTTAAAAACTCTTTGAGAAAAAATAAATTGGTACAAAACCTAGTGGCAAAATATACAAAACCCGCTGGCAAGCTACATTGAGAAAAAATAAATTGGTACAAAACCTAGTGTCAAAATATACAAAACCTGCTGGCAAGCTACACTGACAAGCTACAACAAAGTTATAGCACCATAAAAGTGCTGTGGCGGAGGGGGTGGGAGCGTTATATTTATATAAAATCAATAAGTTATATAAAAGTTCGGGAGTTTTGATTCCGTTGATTATTTTAACTTATTTTATGTCTATCCCGAACCTTTTTGTAGCTTTTTGATTGCTTCTATTGCAAGTCGTTTTCTATCAGCTGTTTTGGTATAAAGGGATGCCATTTTATCTTCTGTCCAGCCAAAAAGCGCTTTCATTTGCGAAACTGTCGCACCAGCATTGGCTGCACGTGTTGCTGCTAATTTTCGCAATCCGTGCGCTGATTTTTTAATACCCGCTGCATTACATGCTTCACGAAAGAGGTTGCCAAAACTTTCTTTGACAAGCTTATTTCCACCTTTACCACAAATAAATGTTTCATTACCTATGGGACCAATTTTAAGGGTTTCCTCTAGTTCTGGTAAAATAGGAAGAAAAACATCTGTTTTAAATTGGCTCTTTTCTGTTTTGAGATAAATGATATTATCTTTGACGTCTTTCCAGCCGATACGAACGGCATCACCACGACGCAAGCCTGTATAAAGAAGAACATCAATCCAGACGCGTTCATGTGTACCATGTGACCAACGGTGATAATATTTGTCTATGTCCTCTTCTAGCCATGGCAGTAATCCCTCACTGTTTAAAGATTTTGGTGCTTTTATATTAAAGGCAGGATTTCTATTTAAAAGGGCATTATCAACCGCCCAATTAAAGAGACCGTTTAAAGAGGTCAAAAAATGTTTTGCAGCTGCGGGGGTCTCTCGCCTTCTGTCTACGGCTTCAAGCATGTGTTGTTTGTTTATGCTTTTATATGCACGATTACCGATATGTTTAGAAACATTATTCAGAATTCGATATTTAACTTTTTTAGTAGATTCTGATTGATTATGCCATTGCATGCTTTGTAAATACTGATGCAACAACCAATCGAAAGACCCTTCTGTGAGTCTGGTACGCCTCTTTGTTTTGGAGGAGCCATTTTGAGCTTGCTTAAGAGCAAGCGTATAATTATCGACAAACTCTTGCGTTCCATAGGTTCCTTCAATCCGAAACCGTGGTCCATGACCAATACGTACATACCATATGATTTTACCATGGCGTGTGCGTTCACGAACAAGATGCGGTGGACGGCGTTTTGGCATGGCTAAAACTTTATACCGTCAACAGAGGGACACGATTTGCTGGTATCGTAGTCTTTTTGTTCATTTTCAAGCGGTGGAAAATCGTCAATGCTATAAGTATTATCTATCGTTCTGGGTGTTACGATTTTATTGATATGAATTAATAATTCACCAGTAGGCTTGATTTCTACAACCTCTGCTCCTTGTTTTTTAGCTTCTCGTAAAGCACGAGCAATAGCTGGTTGCGTGATAGTAGGTGGGCGGTGTGGCATGTTTATTCCCCTTCATTTTAGATGTAATTCACCCGTGGCGTGAAGCACGCATGTGTTGAAATTTTGTTTGTGGAGTTAGAAGCTGGTTTATAGAGATACTATAAGATTAGTCGTTCGTATTTTCTCATCTGGTCTTTTCTCCAGTTGAGATTCTTCTATCGCCATCAATCCAGTCGTCCCAACATACACATGCTTCACCGTAAATTTTTGCATGACCGTAAACATGCGCATCACCGTAAACTTGCGCATTGCCGTAAACACGCGCCCTATCGTAAATGTGTGGCTCTTCGTAAACTTGTGCATTGCCATAAACTTCTGCATTATCAAAAACGTGCGGTTCACCGCAAATATGTGCATCACCGTAAACTTCTGCATGACCGTAAATGCATGGTTCATCGAAAACTTCTGCTTTGCCATAAATACGAGAATTGTCGTGAACATGTGCATAACCGTAAACATGTGCATTTTCGTAAACCTTAGCATCATCATAAACCTTGGCATAATCTCCAATCCAGCAATTACCATGATGTGATAGGTTGTCTTCTTTCTCGATATAGCCTCCAAGATCACCTTTCTTGACGTCCCCAAAATCTCTCAATGCACGAATGCGGTGGAGAGTTTTACCTTCAATCTCAGTTGTTTCATCAGTCAGTTCATATTTATTTTCCATGGTTTATTTCCTTGATTTGCGTACAATCCACCCGTGGCGTGAATCACGCATGTGTTGAAAGTGTTAGGAAAGGGTGGGGGTGCTGGGAGGAGAGAGCACCCCCATAGGTTTAAGCAGCTTTTGCCAAAATCTTTTGCATCTCTTGTTCTATTTCCCCTAAAAAGATTTCGACCGCTTTATTGATCTCTTCAATGTGTTTCTCATCACGGAGGACGCGTTTGATTTTCATTCTCAAACCAGTAGATTTGCCTACAAAATTTGGATTATAGCTCATGAAATCACACCATTTACGTCCAGTGCATGCCATTTGGAATTGCATTTGTGCGTGATATTCTGGTTTAATTTCGTCATATATAAAAAAACGAAGATGGGTTGTTGATTGTGGACATTTGACTTCGATTAAACCGTCCTCTCCAATGAACCCATCAGGACTTGCACCAGCCATTTTCATTTTTGGGTGTGGGATAAACCCGCATCTTGTGACTTCTGCGTCATAAATGAATTCATATTCTCTTAAGGCATTCTCTTCATGTTCAATGCCCCATTGCATAGCAGGTGTTGTATAAGATTGGCTTATTTCCTCTATTAAGCGTTCTGTCATGAGTTTCGTTTTGTAATCTTCATATTTGCTTGTAGGAAAACCTTTTGCTGTCTTACTGAGTACGTTGTAAACGTTTGAAGCAGTGACTTTACCCAAGCGCGCTTGAAACCATTCTGCTGTTCTTTGTTCCATCTCACACCGCCGTTCCCTGTTCGTGTGGCGTTTCTATATCGGCATCTTGTATAGTAGAATCTGTTTCTGCCTTTTGCCTGTTTTGTTTATCTTTCAAAAGATGTAACACCGTTTGTGCTTGTCCTTCAGACATATCGTCGAGCTTTTTGACGTTGACATAAGCAAGTATTTTTTCTTCTTCTGTTTGGGTTTGTACTACGAGTCTTCTGATTTCATTGATCTGTTGTGGAAAAGCCTTTTTAATAGGCGGGTTTCCATCTGTATCATCATCTTCACTCACGACATTAAGAAGCATGCCTAACAGATATCTGCGTGCGTATGTGATTGCAGAACCAACCGATTGTATATTTGATTTGCATCCTTTAGTGTCATAAGGAAACTTTCCTTCTGTTGAGATTTTATTTCCAGACGGATGCGTCAAAGTCATTTCTATAATTATATTGTCTGAACTCTGTTCTTTGATACGAGAAAACAAAGCAAATCGGTGTTTTGCAAGAGTGTTTTTTACAGCATCAATGTACTGGTCAAGGGTTGCATATTGGCTGTTTGTATGGGTGTTTGTAGAGTTTTTTTGTATTTTTTGATATTCTATTTGCATATTCGAAAGATCACTGGCAAATCTTTCGTAGTTTTGTCGTTCTATTTCTTTTTCTCGTAAGGCAATGAGACGCTCGAGACGGTCCATATCGACGTCATTTTCTAAGGCTCTATTTAAAATACGTTCCATAGCAGTTTGTTTAACCGCTAAGTGATGCGTTTCTTCAATTTCTGTTAGGTTAGTGTTTTGTTCACTCATCTTGATTTCCTCCTATTTGAGCGCAATTCCCCCGTGGCGTGAATCACGCTGGTGTTTAAAAGTTGGTTTGGTTGTTAGAGTTTGGATTTTATAGGCT
>NZ_JBHIRG010000052.1:0-4029 GCF_042196965.1 Bartonella sp. AA83SXKL | reverse complement strand
CGCCTTTTCATGCTCTTCAGTCTTTTGTTTCAGTTGTTTAATTTCCTCGTCACGTTCTTCAATCTCTTGCTTCAGTTCTTTAATTTCCTTGTCACGTTCTTCAAGATCCGCATCACATTCATCAATTGTCTGCTTGCTTTCCATTAAATACCTAAACTCATTCTCTTTCATTTTTTTCTTAATATCTTGAACCTGCTCTTTAAGTGCTTTAACTTGATGGCGATAATACAAAGCAATACGAAACATCACTCCGCTTAAAAGCAAAACTGAAACCACTGCTATCCATAAAATTTCATTCGAACTCATTTTGATCTCCTTAATGCTGCAATCTATCGCCCGTCTGATCAACACCGCGACTTTTAGAAATTGAAGAAAAATTCTCTTGATACCAATCGCTAGGACTTATGTAATTATCAGTAACTTCTGCTATTTTTTGTATTATCCTAGGATGCGGAAATCGCTTCTTATTCACATAGCGTGCTATAGATGCTTGTGTAACACCTACCAAAATCGCAAACTCGGCATAAGTAATATTATTCTTTGATAAATACAGTTTTAGTTTAGACATTCCTCTTTTTACCATATTGGTATTATTAAGACAAGCATATTTTACCATATTGGCATTTGAAAGGATATTTTTTTTAATTAGGATAAGAATCATGAATAATTTGAAATTTTTCAGACAAAAAGTAGGTTTAACTTCAAAAGAATTAGCCGAATTGGTAGGGACTAGTCAGCCACAAATTTTTCGTTTAGAAAATGGACAACGAAAATTAACAAAGGAGTGGGCTGTACGTTTGGCGCCACACTTAAAAATTACCCCCAAACAACTGTTGTTTTCAGGAAATAAGCCTAATAGCTTAGATGAACAAATTGAAGATATGTTAGAGCATCTAAGCTACGATAATAAGGTTAAACTTCTTGATCTCCTTTCTTCATTTTATCAAGATAAAAAAGAATAAACTCTCTTTTTTCATCTTCTGTCAATTTATCCCATAGTTCTAATATTTGCGTATTAATTGACCATTTTTCATCCATTTTTTCTACTCTAAAAAAATATAAAATAAAAAAATAACCATTTTGGTATTGACTTTAAATTACCGTTTTGGTATCAAATATCCCATATCTTAGAAAATAACTTTTGCCAATAGGCAGTATGGAGGCATTTGTGAATAAACCAGTGTTTATAAATTCTGATGAAATTCTCTTAGTGATGTGCGAAAATGAAGAACAAAATCTCGCTAAATCTGGTCCTTTATTAGAAGAAAAGGACATTATCAATTTTATCGACCAAACCGATAATGCTGTCCAAATTTTGCGCGTAGAACCAACGACTAATCGTTGCGAAGATATCTCTGAAGATATTGCTGAGTTTTATCTCAAACTACGTGAACAAAAGTGTTTTGATGGCAAAATACCGCATGACTTTATTCTACACAGCACAGCATACGGTTTTTTTTTAGAAGAAATCGAACAGCAGCGATATGAAGATGAAACATACGGTACTTATGAACAGCAGCACCGTTTAACTCTTTCGGATGTCATTCCAAACTACCCACATTATACATACTACAGAGGGCGTTTTTAAAAGCGCCCCCCTCTTTCCTCTTATTAAATTATCGGATGGAGTAAACTTATGAATAATCCTATCACTATTACAAATAACACCATTAACGAAGAAAGCGTTCAGACAGTCAATGCTCGTGACTTGCACGCATTCTTAGAAGCAAAACGAGACTTTTCCAATTGGATTAAGGACCGTATTAGCAGATACAATTTTATAGAAGGACAAGACTTTGTAAAAACACAAGATTTGCGGTCACCAAATTTGGCGAGCGCAAAATCTAGATCTGTTATTGCAATTAATTATCATCTCACCTTGGAAATGGCAAAAGAACTTTCCATGGTAGAGCGTAATGAAAAAGGAAAACAAGCCCGTCAATATTTTATTGAATGCGAGCGGCGTGCAAAGCAAGTTGTTACACCACAAATCGATTACTCAAGTCCACAAGTAATGTTAGGTGTATTAACTCATCTAAAAAATGAAAATGAGCGTAAAGACATCATCATTGAAGATTTAAAACCAAAAGCAATGGCTCTGGAAAGCTTGCAACGCTCTGATGGGCTCTTCAGTCTTACTGAAGCCGCTAAAGTGCTCGAAATGCAACCAAAACAATTCATTCTCTTCCTACAGAAAAAAGGATGGGTGTATCGACGCACTTTCGGGGATCGCTTATTGCCTTATCAGGATAAAATCCAAAAAGGACTAATGGATTGCTCAACCCTCACTATTCAAACCGAAAATGGAACTGAAAAAGTCATTCCTTCAGCAAAAATCACAACAAAAGGCATGGGGGTGCTGTCTCAAGAGCTTAAAAGACAAAGCATGCATTAAGAGGCTATCATTATGGAAAAGAAATATGAACTTACTGATGAAACAATCGAAGTTGGGGGCAAAACTCTCCACCGCATTCGCGCATTACGAGACTTTGGAAACGTCGAGAAAGGTGATTTAGGAGGCTATATCGAGAAAGAAGACAACCTATCGCATCGTGGTAATTGCTGGATTGGGGATTATGCAAAAGTCTATGGTTATGCCAAGGTTTTTGGTGATGCTAAGGTTTACGAAAATGCACAAGTTTACGGTTATGCACATGTTTACAACAATTCTCGTATTTATGGCAAAGCAGAAGTTTGCGATGAACCATGCATTTACGGTGATGCAGAAGTTTACGGTGATGCATATATTTGCGGTGAACCGCACGTTTTTGATAATGCAGAAGTTTATGGCAATGCACAAGTTTACGAAAAGGCATACATTTATGATAGGGCGCGTGTTTACGGCAATGCAGAAGTTTCCGGTGATGCGCATGTTTACGGTCATGCAAAAATTTACGGTGAAGCATGTGTATGTTGGGACGACTGGATTGATGGCGATAAAAGAATCTCAACTAGGTAACAAACCAGATGAAAAAATACGAATTTACTGATGAAAAAATTGTGTTTGATGGAAGAACTCTTCACCGAATTAGAGCCTTAAGAGACTTTGGATATGTCAAAAAAGGTGACCTCGGCGGTTTTATAGAAAAAGAGAGCAACTTAAGCCATAAGAGAGACTGTTGGATTTTTGGCAATGCACACGTTTACGGTGATGCCAAAGTTTATGATGATGCGCGGGTTTATGGGAATGCACGCGTTTATGACAATGCACAAGTTTATGATTATGCCGAAGTTGGTGGTGCTGATGTTGGAGATAATGCCAAGGTTTTTGACTATGCGCGGATTTATGGGAATTCTGTTATAGGGAAAAGTGTACACGTTTACGGAAATGCTAAAATTTACAATCAAGCATATATTTGCTGTCGTGTAGACATTGCTGGAAATTGTAAAATTAGTGGCTCCACCGTAATCGTAGAACGTGAGAAATAGTAATCATGGAAAAGAAGTACGAACTTACTGATGGGAAAGCTGAGTTTAAAGGGGTAACTCTTCACCGTATCCGCGCTTTAAGAGACTTTGGAGTTATTAAAAAAGGTAATTTAGGCGGCTTTATAGAACATGAAAACAACCTATCGCATCATGGTAATTGCTGGGTAGGTGGTAATGCATTCGTCTTATCTTGTGCTTGCGTTTACGATAATGCTCAAGTTTATGATGATGCTGTAGTTTATGGTAGTGCACGAATTAAACATAATGCACATGTTTACGGTTTTGCCGAAGTTTATGGAATGGCAACAGTTTCCGGTAATGCACGTATTTATGGCGACGCAAAAATTTATCGTGATGCGGATATTGATGGCGATAACGTCATGTCCACTGGAGAAAAAGCATGGTGAAAAAATACGAATTGACTAATGAAACAATCGAAGTTGGGGGCAAAACTCTCCACCGCATTCGTGCATTGAGAGACTTTGGTAATGTTAAAGCAGGTGATTTAGGAGGCTATATCGAGAAAGAAGACAATCTAAGTCATGATGGCAATTGCTGGGTTTCTGGTAACGCCAAAGTTTATGGAAAAGCTAAAGTTTG
>NZ_JBHIRG010000051.1:0-4030 GCF_042196965.1 Bartonella sp. AA83SXKL | reverse complement strand
ATTTCCAGCAATGTCTACACGACAGCAAATATATGCTTGATTGTAAATTTTAGCATTTCCGTAAACGTGTACACTTTCCCCTATAACAGAATTCCCATAAATCCGCGCATAGTCAAAAACCTTGGCATTATCTCGAACAGAAGCACCATCAACTTCGGCATAATCAGAAACTTGTGCATTTCCAGAAATTTGTGCATTCCCATAAACACGGGCATCATCATAAACTTTGGCATTACCGTAAACTTGTGCATTGCCAAAAATCCAACAGTCTCTCTTATGGCTTAAGTTGCTCTCTTTTTCTATAAAACCGCCTAGGTCACCTTTTTTGACATATCCAAAGTCTCTTAATGCTCTAATTCGGTGAAGAGTTCTTCCATCAAACGGAATTGTTTCATCAGTCAGTTTGTATTTCTTTTTTATCATAATAACCTCCTCTTAATGCATGCTTTGTCTTTTAAGCTCTTGAGACAGCACACCAATTCCTTTTGCTGTGATTTTTGCGCAAGGAATGACTTTTTCTATTCCACTTGCGGTTTGAAGTGTGATGGTTGGACAATCCATAAGTTTCTTTTGGATTTTGTCTTGATAAGGAAGCAAATTTCCACCTGCTGCTCGTCTGTAAACCCAACCTTTTTTCTGTAAGAAGAGAATGAACTGTTTTGGTTGCATCTCGAGTATTTTAGCGGCTTCTGTAAGACTGAAGAGTCCATTATGACGCTGTAAGCTTTCAAGAGCCATGGCTTTTGGTGTTAAATCTTCAATGATGGTGTCTTTTTGATCTATTTGACCTTGTAGGTAATTCAAAAAGCCAATCATAGCCTTTGGACTTGAATAGTCGATTTGTGGTGTTACTACTTGCTTTTCCAATTCTTGCCAACGGTCTATAATCCTAGCACGTAATGTCATGCTGTAACCGGAAACTAAGATAAGGCATTCACGCTTAGGGAGGTTGTAACAGTTTTGGGGCTTACCCTGTTTATCTAAATAGGTGGATCCAAATTTGGATTGACCCCCTTCAGGATATAATTCTCCTAACATTTGTCGAATATCACGCATAATATGCGCATGTTGCTTACCGCATAACTCTGCAATTTCACGACTAGACATGGTGGGAACAGTTGTGTTTTGAAAATTGTTTTCAGATATTGTAATAAAGTTTTGCATCATCACCCCCCTTAATTAAGAAAAACACAAGGTTTGATATAATATTCTGCCATAGTTTCTATGACGTTCTGCTTGAGCAATTTTCCTTGCTGCGTGAATTTTGAAATAATGATTATCGGTTTTATCTGTCTCTATTTCAGATTTTGGACAAATCTTCTGTCTGTTCCATTCTTGTTTTGTAAAAACAAAATCCACGCCTTCTTTTAGATCAAGCTTTTCAACACAATCATTAAACCAAGTGGAAAAATCTTGTTTCAAATGTAAGTACCTATGCATTACATGGGCATTGACCATTTGGACATAACCGATTTTGTTGTCTACCTCGTTTTCAGGCGTGAGATATCCTTCACTATGAATATGAGTATCATGTGTGGTCATAAGTTTACTCTAATCAATTATTGATGGGAAAAGGGGAGGCGCTTTTAAAAGCGCCCTTCAGAATTTAAAGCACATCACAAGGACGCAAACGGTGTTGTTGTTCGTAAGTACCGTAAATCTCATCATTATATTTTTCGTCTGCTAAATCAGATAAAAGGTCATGGTAAGCAACACTCTCGCGTACAAAGTCATGAACTTTACTCTCCTCATGGAGATGTTCGATATTTTCTTTTACATATGCTTCTGCAATTTCTTCAGAGATATCTTCACAATTATTCTCAGAAGGATTGATGCGAAAGATTTGGATTGCATCATCTGCCTCGTCAATAATTTTTAGAACTTGGCTTTCATCCAGTGGTCCCGATCGACCAATGTTTTGATCATCATCATAGACAACTAATAAGATTTCATCAGAATTTATAAGAATTGGATTTTCCATAATTTCTCCTCCCTAACGCCTCTTGGCGATTGTTTGTGCGTGGTTTATGGAATATATATAATACGCATAATGCATACTTGTCAACAATAAAATATGCGTTATGTGTATTTTATTTTTAACGGTATAAAAATCTTGTAAGAAGATTTTTTCTAAATGACGATTCTCATGAAAGGGGAAGGTGAATGGTTATGAAAATAATAAAAAGTGATATAGAATTAGATAACAAAATAATGCATCTGGTTTCTACATTTAGTAATGAAAGAAAAAAAGCTTTTATTTTTTTTCTTCTGCATGCAGGCGATTTAAAAGGTGAAGAATTGTTTCTTTATCTGGTTGAGTTGTTTTTTGCAGTAGATTAATAATTTGCTCATCAACAGTTTGTTTTGTGGCAGGAATTGGAAAGGAGGGGCCTTCTCCCTCTCCAGTTAATAACCATCCTTCACTAATTCTAAATGCTTTTGCATATTTTGCAGATGCTCGTGATATTCCTCTTAATCCTTGTTCGTGCTGTATATAGCTAGAGTAGTTCCAGCCAAAATATCTAGCTGCTTCTTTAGCACTTCTAAAACCACGCGCTAAACGCGCTTTTATTAATCTAGCAGATTGGTCTATCGTGTTACTAAGCATTTTTATCTCCTTAATATATTCATATTGCATATAATTGGTATGCATTTCGACTTGACTTTTAAGTACTCATAATGCATATTATTTTTTATGGGAAAAATAGCAGTAAAACAGTTACGTAAAAATCTGAATTTAACTCTGAAAGAAATGGCAGCACAGTTAGGCGTCAACAAGTCAACAGTATGGCGTTGGGAAAAATATGGTGTTCCTTCAAGAGGAGCCGTTGCATATCTTCTCGAAGCGTTATGGAATGAACAATCTCCTCCAACGCCTTCTTTTGTCAAGGGTTCCACTGTTTGCATGAAGCCATTTGAACAAAATGAAATGACGAAGCTTCAATATGAAGAAAGAAAATAAAAATGGACAATTTCGCAACGATTATTGTGCTTTTTACGACCAATGTAATCACGATTTTTTGTTTTTATGTCTCTCATAAAAAAATGCAAAGCTCTACAAAGGTATTGCAAAGACCATATTACACTTTTCACATTTTGAAAGATTCAATAAAAGAAATGGATTTTCCAGACGGCAGCACAATTGTTTTTAGCGATTCTGATTGGAATTTTTCTCTTGATGCAAATGATAATTTGATAGTTCAAAGTACTTTAGGACCTTCATTATCTATAAAGGCATATAGCGATGCGCACGGTTTCAAAAAGCATTTCATAGATAGTTTACAGAAATACAATCGGTCTACACATTTAGTTAGTGCAGCGAGATGAAGCATGCAGTGTATTTTTGAATTGAGTGAGTTCATTTTTTTTAACTTATGACTACGCGCTCTGTCACAGCTCACGCATAAATAGGCAACAGCCTTAAGGGGGGGATTATGATCACTAATTTATATTTAATGAAAGAAGGGGATGCGCATGTCTAATGGTATGCCATGGATAAGATTCCATTTGTATGACTGGATAAGTGGTACAAATGGAATGACATCTGAACAACGGGGGGTTTATATAACCCTTCTCGTTTACATGTATGAAAAAAAAGAACCACTTAAAACAGATTTTCAAACGCTTGCACGCGTTTGTCATTGTTCGCAGAAAAAATTTGCAGCTATTGTCGAATATTTAATGAGGAATGATAAAGTTATTGAGACAGATAATGGATTGTGGAATACGCGCGTTGAAGAAGAGCTAAAAGATTTTTCTGATAAAAAAGAGCACATATCGCAAGTTCGTAGTGAGGCTGGTAAAAAAGGTGCAAAAGCAAAAAATAATATAAAACAACATATTAATAATTTTGCTGAAGCAAAAGATAAGCAAAACGTTTTTTTTGCTGAAGCAAACGACAAGCAAAATCTAGCTATAAAGAACCAGAATAAGAATAATATATATAAAAAAAATAAAACTATCGTTTTATCAAAAAAAGAAATTGATTTTGAAGATTTAGAAATCACCGATTTGGTTCACGAGCCAATCG
>NZ_JBHIRG010000050.1:0-4140 GCF_042196965.1 Bartonella sp. AA83SXKL | reverse complement strand
GAACGTTGGCTGGAACAAGACAATAGCGGCTGGAATAGGTTGAATATGCTTATGAACGCCGGTCATGGCTTTGCAAGGAATTACGGCACGACGACGAATAATCATACAATCTCTAAGATAGAGGGCAATAATCCGTGGAAAAATGTAGGGGCTATAGGTTCTCTGGCACTTCAAGCAGCACCGATGGCTTTTGGTTATATGGCAGGTGGTCCAATGGGAGCAGCGTTGGCAGGAGGAGCATCCAAGTTTTTTTTAGATTACATGAATCAAAAGAAAGCTCTGGAGAATAATTAAAGAATAGTTTTGTAGGAGAGTGTGATGGCATTTCCAATATTATTTCCATTAGCTGGGGCAGCTTTTATGGCAGCAAGAGCTGCGCCTCATGTTTTTAGGTATCTTGCTCCTAAAGCGGTTACAGGGGCGAATAGATTGGGACAATTAATAACAAAGAACCCCGTGGGGAATTTCATAACAAAGTACCCCAAAACCTCTCTATTTATGACTGGAATGTCAGGTATTGAAAGTATGATGACACCAGAGAAAGCACAAGCCCCATCCAACCCCTATTTACAGAATAGTCTGAATCCATATGGACCATTTATGCCCTATACGGCTCCTAAAGCGGAAATGCCTCTTGGATTTGATCAACATCCACCCATGCCAAATGCACTAGAGAGTACTCCACAAGAACTAAAACCTCATATTAATGAACAAACGCAACCATTAGCACCCGCTTCCCCAACACCGACTCCTGAACTGACAGATGCAGAGAAATTTTTACAGTCCAATACTTATAAGTTTTTTCAATCAGATGCGTATCAGAAGCTCAAAGATCTTTTTGCAGGTATGGCAGAATCTTCATTAGACGGTTCTGGGTGGGATGCGCTTGCAAGTGGTGTGAAGCATCTTAATGAAGGTGATAAACGAAGAGAACAAGTCAATCAAACCGTCGAATACCTAAAATCTAAAGGTTACAGCGAAGAAGAAGCTGCTATCATGGCACGTAATCCGCAAATGCTTAGTGCGATGCTAACAGGTGGTGATAAACCTCAGTTAGATAAAGGTTATGAATGGGATCCCAATTCACAACTAGGTGAACGTAGAGCGAGACCGGTTAAGGGGTCGATGCAGGAACTTGAGTATAATCAGAAAAAACGAGACATAGAAGAGTGGGAAATAGGTAAGAGAAACACTGCTGCTGTAGCAGCAAAAGAAATTAATCATATTGTGGATACAGTTAACAATGCTCTTCAAATTATAGAGAAGAATCCCAAAAAGGCTGCTGGTAAGGTCGGTGCTTTTGCTCAGATTTTCCCCGATACTGCTGCAAAAACATTAAAAAATAAATTAAAAACGCTTGAAGGTGGTGTCTTTGTTCGAGTGATTGAAGCAATCAAAAAGCAAAGTGACGGCGGGAAATTAGGCGTTGGACCGTTATCTAATGAAGAAAGCAGGCGCATAGTAGCATCTTATGGTACTATGGACATTAGCGATAAACCAGAAGAACTATATAAAACGCTCTTAAAAATCAAAGATATGTTTGATCTTTTTAAAAAACTGAATGATGAGGAAATTTATAGGTTGTCAAATGGAATGGAAGTAAGACCGCGTCTAAAGTATTCTGCTCAATATGCTAATCAGTCGATGTCACAAGGAGGTAGTGCAAACTTGCCAACTACAATTAGCAGAGCAAATATTAAAAAACTTGCTATTGGAGATAAAGCAACCGTTCATGATGGTAAAGATTTGTATGAAATTATTAGGGATAGTTAAATGGTTCAGCATAATAATACTCATCAAGATTTTCCAGATTTTGGTACTGGAATAAGAATTATACGCCGTATCCCTAAACATGAATACGAAAAATCGGTAGAGGAACCATTTCCAGATTTTGGTCCTGGAATAAGGGTTATACGTCGTATCCCTAAAGATGAATACGAAACATCATCCCAACATCCCGAAATAAGTAGCAGTGAAGCCTTTTGGAATTCTTTAAAGCATGGTTTGAGTTTTAATTTAGATGATGAGATTGCGGGGATCACAGCGGCAGGACGTGATTCTGATGATGAGTTGGCAATAATTGCTTTTGCGAAGGGGCTTTACAACTATTGGACTGGAGATAAGAAAACCATAGAAAAATATGAGAAAGAAGCCAATAGAATACGTGATTATTATCGTAGGATGAGTGATCAACATTATTGGACTTCTTTTGCTGGAAATGCTTTAGGGTCGGCAATTCCTTCCCTTGCGACTTTAGGGGGAGGATTATTAGCCTCAGGAGCACGCTTTGTAGCGCCTACACTTGCAAGGAATGTGGCGGGGTCAAAATTAGGTCAAGCCTTTTTGAAAGCAGGTCAGTTACCCCCAAGTCGATTTGCAAGTCCATTTTTAGGCATCACGAACAAAACAACATTGCCGCATTTGCTTAAAGTAGGGGCGGCATCTGGTGCATTACATGGAGCGGGAGAAGGTGAAGGACTTGGTAATACACTTACAAGTACGTTATCTGGTGCAGGTTTAGGAGCGGGTGGGGCATTGGCTGGAAGTGCTTTAGCTCATTTAGCTGGTTATCCGGTAAGCGGAATACGAAGACTTTTTTCTCCTTCTCATAAGGAAGGTGTTGCAACAGACACGTTAAGAGCAATCAGTAAACATTTAGGCAATGAAGCTTCTGAAGATCTAGGAAAATCTTTTAAGAATGCGGTCTCTACCGATTATGTAGCTGATCATAGTCCTTTTTTACAGGATCTTGTTTTTGATATCGCGAAAAGAAATCAAGGAGCTTATCTTGATTTGACTAAAAGAGCTGGGCAGAGAGCGCTGGGAGGAGGGGAGCGTATTCATCAAGCTGCTGATGAACACTTTGTTCCTCGTCAAAATGTCACAGGTTTAAAAGGTGATCTTATCGCGAGTAGGAAAGAAGCATCCCATACTCTTTATGAAATAGCTAAAAAGATACCAATAGGAGAGAAATATTATGGGGCACTTAATGAATTAATGGAGCGTCCATACTTTAAACAAGCTTATAATAAAGGGCTAAGGGGATTCATTAGTGATGGCAATAAAGCCAGTCCGTTTTCTTCTGAAAAATTTAGCCTTCTTAAAGAGAAACCCAACATGGGTATTCTCCATAAAACTAAGGAGGCTATTGATTTTATGATACGGGCAGAAAAGAGGCAAGGAAACAATAGCAAAGTTCGTAGCTTAGTAGATATCGACAAAAAGTTATTAGAGATTATGGATGATATATCGTCTGAATATAAGAAAGGGCGGGCATTGTATCATCAATATAGTTCACATGTAGATGCTATGGGTAAAGGTTCTAAAATCCTTAGCAAGTCGGTTAATAAGGATGAGTTCAGTAAAATCTTTGATGAATTATCAGAGGGAGAACAAGAATACTTTAAAAAGGGATCAAGAGCAAAACTTTTACAAGGTATGGGGCAAGCAGGAGATGAAGTATCCAAGGCAAAGGAGATTTTTGGTACGAATGATCTGTATGAACGATTTGCAAAGATTTATGGAGCAGATAAAGCTTCTGCTGTTAAGAATGTTGTCAATAAAGAAGCTGATTATGCAGATTTTTATAACAGAATACCAGGTCGTGTAGCGGATGAAAAGATATCTTTTACGCATAATGTCAGTATGCCAACGGGTAAACGTGATGCAGCTGTACAATTAGCAAAAGCTGCTGGGAAGGCAGCTTGGGTTCCTTTCAAAGAGGCGGCGTTTAGAGAGCGTCAACGGATTGAAAAGGATGTTGTCAAATTGTTAACAGGGGGGACACAGATTAAGAATGATCAAATTGTAGCTCTCATTCAACGCATGGTAAACGCGCATCATAAGGGATATGCGACAAAAGAATGGTTCAAAAAGCTTTCTGCTGCTTTGTTTGGAGGTGGGGGAAAAGCCTCAACGGAGGAGTTGAATTTATTGAGTGCATTTGAGTAAGGGAGGAGATTAGGCTATGACCCGTTCTAGTCCTTCTGTTAATCAAGCGATCCGTCAAGCAGCAGTGCGTTATGGTTTGCCAGAGAGTTATTTGTACCGTGTTGCGCAAGTGGAAAGTGGAGGCAATCCGAATGCAAGGAATCCCCGTTCTTCTGCGGGTGGGTTGTATCAATTTATAGACAGCACCGC
>NZ_JBHIRG010000049.1:0-4261 GCF_042196965.1 Bartonella sp. AA83SXKL | reverse complement strand
GTCTTTATCCGAGAAACCACCGCATTATGTGAAACACCCATCTTCTTCGCAAACGCACGAACCGATAGACCCTTACGATGCTTCTTATTCATAGTTGCTCCTTGCTTTTTCTCTGCCATAAGAAGTAAGAGTTTACGGTGTTACGAATGATTGACAATCGGGTATAATCGGGTATATATTCCGGTATGAAAACAGATACACTCCAAATTACACAAGAATTGTTGGCTCTCATTGCTGAAATTGATGAGTTCAAAGGGGCATGGCGCGCACTTGGTACTCTTGCCCCTGAAAGATTGAACGCCCTTCGCCATATTGCTACTGTTGAAAGTATTGGATCTTCTACACGCATTGAAGGGAGTAAGTTAACAGACCGCGAAATCGAACAGCTTTTGGTAAACTTAGAAATTAAACGTTTCAAGAGTCGTGATGAACAAGAAGTTATCGGTTATGCCAAGGTTATGGAAACAATCTTTCAATCTTGGAGTGATATTTCTATTACTGAAAATCATATTAAACAACTTCATCGTGATCTTTTGTGTAATAGTGAGAAAGATCAACGACATCGAGGTGAATATAAGACTTTACGCAATGATGTAGCAGCATTTAATTCTCAAGGGAAAATGGTTGGCATTGTTTTTGAAACAGCTACACCATTTGATACACCATACCGAATGCAAGAGCTTATTACTTGGTTCAATAAAACCAATGAATTAAAGGATCTTCATCCTTTACTTACGATTGGTATTTTTAATGTAACATTTTTAGCTATTCATCCTTTTCAAGATGGAAATGGACGTTTAAGCCGTATCTTAACCACCCTTCTTTTGTTACAAAAAGGTTATGTTTATGTACCATATTCATCACTTGAAAGCATTATTGAGAATAATAAAGAAAGCTATTACTTAGCTCTGAATCAGACTCAAAAAACAATTTATACTAGAACACCCAATTGGGAGCCTTGGATACTCTTTTTTTTACGTGCTCTACAAAAACAAAAACGCCAATTAGAAATAAAAATAGAGAGTGAAAAAAATGCTCTTTTTTCCTTATCTGAATTGGCTCTTAATATTCTTGATTATGTGCGTAATCACGGACGTGTTACAACCCGCGATATGGTGCGTGAGGTTGGTGCAAGCTCTAATACACTAAAAGCAACCTTTACATCATTAGTTGAAAAAGGTCTTTTGATACGTCATGGTGGTGGGCGATCAACTTGGTATAGCTTGCCTTAATTTTTATTGTCTCATTGAGACCTCCCCATTTTGAGAACGGGGAGGAGAGTTCTGTTTTTGAACTTAAGCAACCTTTTTAATGGGGCTCTCCAAATCAGGTTCATAAGCTTTCAACAAAGGCTCCATAATCGGAGGAGGTTTTAAAGACCCAAAATTTGTAATCATTGCTAAAATCCTGAGTGCATTTGGCGATTCATCTTGAAGTTTTTAAATCACAGCTTCTTCTATTGCATTCATGGTCTCAATGAGGGCATTAAAAGTCTTATCTTCAACATCATCACGATCAGAAAACTGATACAATGACATCCACAAATCACATAAGAAGTCTATACTGGTATTCATTGCACACCTCCATGGATTTATTCTCTCAAACAAGCTAATCCTTTTGGTGTAATTTTTGTTGAAGGGAGCACTTTTTCTGTACCATCAGGTCTTTGAATGGTAATAGCAGGACAATCCATAAATCCTTTCTTGATCTTGTCCTGATAAGGTAACAGTGGCGCTCCTGGAGCACGCCGATACACCCAATCATGTTTACGCAAGTAATCAGTTAAATCCTTTGGTCGTACCTCTAACATCTTTGCTGCTTCTATCAAACCGAACAGCCCATCAGAACGTTTTAAACCTTCCAAAGCCTCTGCTTTTGGAGCTAATTTAGCAATGATATTGTCTTTCCGCTCGTTTTCATCTTTTAAATGCGTTAAGACACCAAGCATTACTGCTGGACTGGAGTAGTCAATCGATTGAACATAGGATTGCTTTATCTCGCCCCTACGCCATGCAACAAATAATTTAATAAGCATATAACGGACTTGAGAAGATTTTTCTGTATTCGATAATGTCGCAATCAATAACGCCTGCTCTTCGTTAAGCCAATATTCTGTTACGTTATTGCCCTTTATTACGTGCGCCACAGTGGCGCACCTCCCAAACCGTTCTATTTCTTGCATATTTCTTGTAATTAATTTTCTAACGTCACGTGTACGAACAAACCCTAATTTTTCTGCTAAATCCACATCGCGAACACGAGGCTCGTTTTCGACTTCTCGTAATTTGATTAATTTGTCTTTATTGATAGGTAAGTATGTGCTATTATTCATTGTAATTGACCTCTTTCAGGTTAGTTAGATGTAAAGCGTTAGAGAGAGTTTTTGCGGACTTATGCTCTAGCGCTTTTTCTTTTTTGAGAATGTTAATTATTTCAGATGAAAGAGAGCGATCATTCTCAGTCGCCCGATTAAACAACCACTCCTTTAATGTATGTGGCATATTTATTTTATATTGGATCGTTTTCATTTTACCTCCATATGCACATATTTAGTACCATAAAGGTACCTTGTGTCAAGTGTATTTTAGGTATATTTTAGGTGCATGACAAAAAAAGATCGTGTGCAATTTAAATTTCTCATTCCAATTGAACTGAAAAATCAATTGGAAGAGCTTGCTGAGGCAAATCATCGTAGCCTTACGGGTGAAATTCTTGCTCGTTTAGAAGATTCTGTCCGCACTACCGTTACATTAAATCACCTACTGGCAATGAATTCAGAAGATCTCAAAAAGCTCCTTGAACAACTACTCGTGAATAAAAAACAATAAGATGCCACACATAGCCCCCTCAGAACGCTTTAAGCCTTCAAGCGCTTCTGCTTTTGGTGCTAATTCTGCAATAACATGATCTTTCTGCTCTATTTGACTTTGTAAGTGATTCAAAACACCAAGTAATGCCTCCGGTTTAGAGTAGTCAACTTGTGGTGTGGCTACCTGTTTTTCTAATTCTTGCCAGCGGTCAATGATTTTGGCTCGTAAAGCAGTGCTGTAACCAGAAACAAGAATTAAACATTCACGTTTGGGTAAATTATAACAAGGGCATGTTTTTCCTTGTTCATCAATATAACTGCTTAAAAACTTAGCCGGCTCAAATTTGAGCTCGCTAAATATTTGTTTAATGTCTCGCATAACATTTTTATGCTTCTTACTACATACCCCCGCAATTTCACGACTCGACATAGTCTGAGTGGTAGCACTATTAGCAACACTTTCTGTAATTTTTATAAGAGTGTTCATTATGAACTCATAGATGTTAGAGGTTTTCATTGATACCTTTAAAAGGTATCGGGTGCTGAAAACACGGCATCTAGTCCGTCGTTACGCTTTCCCCATAAGGGTATTGTATAGCGTAACTACACCCGATGAGGTCATTATACACTTGTCGCATATAATGAGTCAAAGCCTTTGCAATGCACAGAAGATCGATTATTTCGGCAATCAATCCGCTAGATGTTTTAAGGTGTTTTCAGGCACCTGATTCGAAAATATATATAAACGCAACAATGTCAAGAATAAAAATAATTTTTATCTAAAAATAATCGCGTACTGTACAGCACACACACTGAAATCATTATTTATCAATGAGTTAAGTGTACAATGTACAGTCAATTTGAAAATTCTATCGCTAGCGATAGTTCGCGCTCGTCCGCCCCGCAACGAAGCCAACCCGCTGGGAAGTACCTTTTGCATTGATTTTATTGATTTTTTTTATGAAAAAACAAAGCATAAATGATGATCTTTTTTTAAATTGCAATAAGAATATGTAATGCTTAAACTCATAAGGATATGTAAGATATAGATAAAGCTTGAGAACATGATCTAGCCTTTCTTGTTGGCGGCATATTCTTGACGAGCAAGTTGGTACTGTATATTGGCAATTAATCTTTCATTGGCTTCTTTTACAATAGCACTTGCAATCTCTGGCTTGGACATCACTTTAGCAATTGATGGTCCTTCTTGTTTTGCAATGGGGAATTGATCTCCGTCATCTCTTTGAAACACATTCCCTCCCATTTTTAAATCAACACGCTTTGGAAAACTGCCTCCCTTGATAAAAGCATGGGGTAAGATTTCTTTCTTTCCAAACAGTGTGTAAGTTACGCCGCGTTTTGTTTCGTTTACTTTAAAAAATTTAAGAGGTATTGGTGTTCCAGAACCAATGATATCTGTCTCAAGAAACCTTGCTGTCGCCTTTTCTTTAA